>CAXMRM010000203.1:0-29184 GCA_964196015.1 uncultured Myxococcota bacterium | reverse complement strand
AGTGGGCGCTGGCTGCGTGCGCGGCAGGCTAGCCACGTAAGCCGCAACGAGGTCGACCTTCTCATCGGTATCCATCGCCATGGCCATCGGCAGCATCCGCTTGCCCGCCATGTCGTCGATGTGCCAGCCGCGCTGGCTCTTCTTGAACTTGCGAAGCTGCGCCTTGACGTACCAACGCTCGAGGCCGCCAATTGTAGGCGCTCCGAGGTCTTGGTTGCCCTCGCCGTTCTCGCCGTGACACTGCACGCACCCGTCATAGAGGTCTACGCTGTACTTCAAGCTGGCTTTGTCTGGGCTCAGACCCTCGCACCCCGTCAGCGAAAACGACAGCGTCAACACGAGGCCCATCACCGTACCGGTGCGTACGTTGGTCATCATCCGCCCTCCCCGAGCGACTTGAGGTAGGCAACCAGCGCTTCCACTTCCTTCTCGGGGAAGTTGTAAGGAGGCATCGTCTTTCCGTAGCCCTGAAGGATCTGGTCCCAGGAGTTGGTTATCGAGTTGGCGAGGTACGCTTCGTCCGCAACCACCGTCTCGCCGCTGACCAAGAGCCGGTCCTTGCCGAAGAGACCCTTCCAGTTCGGACATGGCTGCTGCTTCACGCCGTCAGCGGAGTGACAGGCTATGCATCCCTTGCTGCCGGTGAGCTTCTGTCCCCAGCAAGCCATCGGGTCGGCGGCGCCCGTGCACTCCGGCGGCATCGTGACCTCACCAGGCGCCACCGCGACCGCGCCCTTGAACGACCAGCCGTTCAACGCAGACTCGTCCTGGGAAGGCTGCGGCGCGAGAGCTGGGAAGTCCGCGCGCGGCTTCGCGGCGTACTCCGCTATCGCGTGACCGATCGGCATGGTGCCACTTTGCAGCGCGGCCTCCTGGTTCCTCAAGACAATGTCGCGCTCGTCGTCCGGCGACGGCGCCCTGGCCGAGTCTGCCTGGCCACAGCCCAGCCCGAACGCCATCGAGACCGCGAGGGCCACGAGGAAGTGGAGGGGTGCAAATCGTGTTTTCTGCTTCGTACTCATCCGTGCACGCTCAGTGTGTTTGGTGGTGGTGAAGGCTCCGCTGAAGCCGTGGATCGCCGACCGGCACCAACGGGACTCTCCCGAGCTGCCAAAAGACATACGCAAAGAAGACGCCCCCGACGAACAGCAGCGCCCCGACATCCACAGGCTGAACATTGAAGCCGCCCGCTTGCGGCATGACAAACCAGTAGATGTCGACGATGTGCATGAAAATCAACCAGAAGCACATCGCCTGGAGCCAACGAAGCGCGCGCTTCTGCACGCGCGAAATCAGCAGGAGGAATGGTGCAACGAAGTGACCGAAGATCAGGAGATAACAAACGAACTGCCAACCGCCCTCCCAACGCTTGTGGAACCAAGTGGCCTCCTCCGGAATGCCCGCGTACCAAATCAGCATCCACTGCGAGAACTGGACGTAGGTCCAAAAGCAAACGAAGCCGAACATGAGCTTGCCGAGGTCGTGGAAGTGCTCCGGGTTAATCGCGTCGCCCACCAGGCCCCGCCTATAGAGGCTGAGGCCGATGAGAATCGTCAGGGCCAGGATCGACACGGCCGAGCCGGCAAAGATGATCACGCCGAAGATCGTCGAGAACCAGGCGGCCTCGAGAGACATCAGCCAGTCAAACGCCGCGAAGGGGAGCGTGCAGGCAAACAGGATGAGCGACGGCGCCGCCAAACTCTGCATCCGCACGGTGTGCTGCGGATCGTGGTCTTCGTCCTGCCGCCGCGACCAACCGAAGTACGCGAGGGCGATCAGGGACCAGAGGAGCAGATAGCCGACGCCTCGGGCCACCCAGCCCTTGGTGTTCAAGTAGCCGGTCTTCTCGCTGAGGATCTCGCGGTGAAGCGCGGCTTCCTGAGGCGTGTGGGACTGCTCGTCTTCGTGAGCAACCTCATCGCCGTGGTCGTCAGCGTGCTCGCCATGGACGGCCGCGCTCTGCCACTCGTCATAGATGTTGATCTTGCCGAGAGCCACGCCTCCGATGAACGGGAGCGCCAACAGCGCCACCACCGGCGCGCCCGACATGACGACCTCGACGATGCGCCGGGACGATACCCCCCAATGCGACGCGGTCAGGAACTGAATCAGCACAAGGAAGAGGCCGCCGAGCATGAAGGTGACCGTCGTGAAAAGGGCGAAGAGGTATGCGTAGCCGAGCCTGTCCGCAGGGGCCGTCGCGACAGCAAGCACCCCACCGGCGACGGCGAGCACGACGGGTGGGACCCAGGCGTGCCCCCACAAGCGGTCGTCTCCGACCCGATAGTCCTTTGCGTTCGCTTCCGTCACTGGGACTGCTCCGTGTTCTCCGGCGCAGCGGCGGGTGCTTGACTCAGCTGCAACGCGCGGACGTAGTGAACGATGGCCCAACGGTCGTCGACCGGGATGTTGTGGGCGTAGGACGGCATGTTGCGCACGCCATTGCTGATCGATGCAAAGAGCTGGCCATCCGGGATGTGCCGTAGCCTGTCATCATGGAAGCTCGGAGCTATGAGACCGCTAGCGCCGAGTGCTGCCGCGCGCCGGGACACCATTCCTTTGCCGTCGCCGGAGATGGAGTGACAGGTCGCGCAGTAGATATTGTAACGGTCCCGCCCGCGCTCGAGGAAAGCCCCTGTGCCGCCGTGCGCCGCGATGAGCTTAGGCGGCACTTCCAACAGGTAGCCTTCGTCTGCCGCGCGCCCGGTGGCCCACGTCAGCGAGCGTTCCATCTCCCGCGAGACCGTTCCCTCGACCCCGGGGCGCATGGAACGCTGGTCCGCAAAGAACGGCTGCCGCTCCTGCGTGTCGTACCGAGGCTGGTTGTACATGTTTAGGATACCGACGACCGGCGGATCACTGCTCTCGCCCCCGATGCATCCAAGGCACCCGGCGGCCAACATCACAAACACCGGCGTGATTAGAAGAGCACGCATCACGGTGCCTCCACTTCGATCAGGTCGAGAGAGATCGGGCTGGTCGCCTCCAGAAGCGCCTTGGTTCGCTCGAGGTCGAACTTCTGGTCTTCCGCTTCGATCGAGATGAAGAACTTGTCGTCCGATGCGGCTTCGAATCGGTCCGACTCGAAGATGGGGTGATTGTGCATCGGCAGCTTGATGAGGTAAAGCAAACCAAACAACGTCGCAAACCCACACAGGAGAATGCCGAGCTCGAACATGATCGGAACCATCGAGGGGAACGCTCCGGGCGGCTTGCCGCCAACGACCAGCGGATAGCCCGCGCCGATGTTCAGCAAGTTGAACGAGAACGCATTCGTGTACTGCATCATGAACACCGCGGTCGCGACGCCGAGCATGCCGAATATGAATGAGAGGACGCCGATTCGCGTCGGCTGGAGCCCCATCGCTTCGTCCATGCCGTGCATGGCGTACGGGGTGTGGCAATCCCATTTCTGGTAGCCCGCGTCGCGCACCTTTATCGCAGCCCGCGCGATTGCGTTCGGTGTGCCGTATTCGGCCAGGTAAAGGGCAGGCTTTTTTGTTTCGTTGGCCATGATTCGCTTCACTCCGCCGGCACCGGCATGGCAGCCGCGTCCGGTTCCTCGTCATGTGCCTCTAGAGCATGCAAGTCGGGATGCGCCCCCGGCAGGTTTCCCTTGACCTCCGCGATGGCGATCATCGGAAGCCAACGAACGAAGAGCAAGAAGAGCGTGAAGAACAGTCCGAACGTGCCGAGGTACGTCAGGATGTCGATCAACGTCGGATGGAACATGCCCCACGAGGACGGCAGGAAGTCCTGGTACGTCGAAGTGACGATGATCACGAAACGCTCGAACCACATGCCGATATTGATGAGAATGCTCGCGATGAACATGATCGGAACGCTGGTGCGAGCTCGCTTGAACCAGAAAATCTGCGGAACGATGACGTTGCAGAACACCATCGCATAGTACGCCCACCACAGCGGGCCCCAGTTGCCCTTGCTGTCGAGCTGTCCCCAGCCGAGCCGGTTGTGGAAAAAGACCCACTGCTCGTACGGGTTGGCCGAGTACCAGGCGATGAAGAACTCCATCGCGTACGCGTATCCGACCAGGAGCGCCACGCCGAGCATGAACTTGTTCATCAAGTCGAGGTGCTTGATGGTGACGATGTTGTGCAGCTTGAAGATCGAGCGGCAAATCAACATGAGCGTCATGACCAGCGCGAAGCCGCTGAAGACGGCGCCCGCAACGAAGTAAGGCGGGAAAATCGTGGTGTGCCAGCCCGGAACGACCGAGGTCGCGAAATCGAATGAAACCACGGAGTGGACCGAAAGCACCAGCGGCGTCGAGATGCCGGCGAAGATCAGGTACGCCCGCTCGTAGTGCTGCCAGTGCCGATGAGCGCCGCGCCAGCCGAGCGCAAAGAACCCGTAGACGCGCTTGCGGAGCAGATTCTTGGACCGGTCACGCAGCGTGGCGAGGTCCGGAATCATGCCGACGTACCAGAAGATGACGCTGATCGTCAGATAGGTGCTGACCGCGAAGACGTCCCACATCAGCGGGCTCTTGAAATTCGGCCACATGTCCATCTGATTCGGGATGGGGAACAGGTAGTAGTCGAACCACGGGCGGCCGGTGTGAATCGCCGGGAACAAGCCCGCACAAAGCACGGCAAACACCGTCATCGCCTCGGCGAAACGGTTGATGCTCGTTCGCCACTTCTGCCTGAACAGGAAGAGAATGGCTGAAATCAGCGTGCCAGCGTGGCCGATACCAATCCACCAGACGAAGTTGGTGATGTCCCATGCCCAGTAGACCGGGGCGTTGTTGCCCCAAACGCCGATGCCCTGGATGAACAGGTACGCAAGGGCGGCGCCCATGATCCCGAGAACGGAAACCGAGAGCAAGAACAGGAGCCACCAGCCGCGCGGGGCGGGTTTCTCCGTAACACCTGCGATCGCCTCGGTGACGTCGTTTCGGGTCGTGCCCTCCGGAAGAAGGTATGTTTCGCCGAGTTCTTTGATGGGTGCGTCGTAGCTCATCGGTTCTTACCCGTTTCCCTTCAGCTTGGGGTTGGGGTTTCGAATGCGCGCAAGGAACGACGTACGAGGACGCGTACCGATTTCGGCCAGCAGCTTGTAGTTGCGGTTGACCGCCGACCACTGGGCCACCGTGCTCTTCGGGTCGTTGAGGTCACCGAACGCAATGGCCTGGCCCGGACAGGCTTGCTGGCACGCGCTCTTGATGTCGCCATCCTTGAGCTCGCGGCCCTCCCGTTTGACAGCGATCTTCCCCTCTTCGATGCGCTGTACGCAGTACGTGCACTTCTCCATCACACCGCGCATGCGGACCGTGACGTTGGGGTTGAACTGGAGCTTCCTGGAGTCGGGGAAGTCCTCGAACCAGCCGCACTCGTCGTCCAAGTGGCCATGCCAGTCGAGGTAGTTGAACCGGCGCACCTTGTACGGACAGTTGTTCGCGCAATAGCGAGTGCCGACGCAGCGGTTGTAGGCCATGTCGTTGAGGCCCTCCGGCGTGTGCGTCGTCGCGTTGACCGGGCAGACGTTCTCGCAGGGCGCTTCCTCGCACTGCTGGCACGTCACCGGCTGCACCGCGACCTCGGGGTCGTTCTCGTCTTCGCCGACGAAGTACCGGTCGATGCGGAGCCAGTGCATCTCGCGACCACGCTCCACCTCGAATTTACCGACCACGGGGATGTTGTTCTCGGCCTGACACGCGATGACCCAGGCGTTGCAGCCGGTGCATCCATTGAGATCGATCGCCATGCCCCACTTATGACCCTTGCTGTAGTCCTGCTGCTTCCACAGCGGAGGCGTGCTCACAGGGTCGACCGAACGGTACGACGCGAAGTCGGGCTCCTTCTTGTACTCGTCCAACGTTGCGTCGATCGCGATTGGCCGGCCTTCCATACGATCGTGCGTCTGCGTCTGAACCAGGGTGTACATCTCGCGAAGCGCTTCGACCGTCACGCCATCGGTGAAATCCATGCCGTCGGTCGTGCGAAGCGGGTTCACGTCAAAGCCCTTGCCGTTGCCGTAGCGCCCCGCGGCGGTGCGCCCCCAACCGAGAGTCAGCGTCACACAGTTGTCCGCGTGTCCGGGAGCGATCCAAACGGGGACTTCGACCTTGGCCTCGCCTTTGGTGAGGCGAAGCATCTGACCGTTCTTGACGCCAAGCGCTTTGCTGGTCTCCGGCGAGATGAGAGCCGCATTGTCCCAGACGAGCTTCGTCATCGGATCGGGCAGCTCGAGCGCCCAGAGGTTATTCGCGTGCTCGCCGTCCCATAGCGCGGGATGCGGCTCGAAGGTCACCTCGAAGCCGACTTTAGCCGGCTTCTTCTCTTTCGAGGCGTCGAATAACACCTCGATAATCTTGTTGAGATTGACTGGCGGTCTGCTCTGTACCGGGGTCAGCAGAACGCCGCTGTGAAGAGCGTTTCGCCAGACGACGTCGGGGCTCAAGTCTTTTGACGAAAATCCATAGGCGAGGAGCGCCTTGGTGTCCTTCTGCACTTGGGCACCGTGGGTCTCGTGAGCGATGTCGTGGCCAGCAGAGGTCTTCTCGCCAGCTAGTGTCGCCAGAAGCTCGATCTTGCTTCGTCCACCGTAAAGAGGCGCAATCAGCGGTTGTTGGATCGTGACCGAGCCGTCCAGTGCCTGCTGGTCTCCCCAGGCCTCGAGCTCGTGCGCGAGCGGCGTGTGCCAGGAACAGAGCTCCGAGGTTTCGTTGCGATGTGTCGCGAGATGGACCGAGGTGAGCCCTGCTCGGCCGAGGAGCTCGGCGAACTTAAGGTCCGCCGGCGCATCATAGGCCGGGTTGCCGCCCAGAATGACCAGCGACGAGATCGTCTCGGCATCTTTCGCGAGCTCCGCAATACTGGCGCGACTCGTGGGGTCATCAGGATCGATGGCGGGCCCGAACGAAGTGGTCGCCCCGAAGTTGGCCAGGGCCCCGTTGATCGCGATCACGAGCGCATGGACGCGCGGGGGCTGACCCGCGCCCGCAATCACCGCTGACCGCCCCTCGTTTTCGACCAAATCGTCGACGATTGCGTCTAGGAAGTCCCACCCCGCCACAGCGTCCCCGGCGTCTCGAAGCAGCTTGGCGATCGGTCCGAGGGCGGCAACGCCGCGATCCGCGAGCGCGATCGTCAAAGCCCGTGCAAACGATTCGACGTCCGCCTGCGCCATGCGCAGCCGGTGGTCAGCCATGCTTCCAGTCACCGTCAAGTTTGACTCGGCGACGTAGAGTCGGTTCATCGGAGCGTCCGGGGACGAGATCGTGCGGCTGTCGGCGAATCGTCGCGCGGCCTCGACGGCTCCGGGCTCGGAGCCGAGGAAATCCGACCCGAGCGATACGGTCACCATCGACTTCGCATGATCGTAGAGGGGCAGCATCGGCCCACCCTCGAGCGCGATCCGGGCACCTTCGCGCGCGTTGTCGTCGTTGATCGGGCTGTATGTGTGGAAGCGCGCCTTCGGGAACTTGGCGATCACCCTATCCCGCATGGCCCTGAACGAGGGACTATTGCTGATCGGTGCCAGTATCCGGAGACCCGCGCCCTTGTCCGCGGCGTGCTTCCTAATCAGCTCTTTGAGAAACGAATCGAAGTGCTCTTCGGTGGCGTTAGCGAGCGCGTTGCCCTGCCGGCGCGCCGGCCCTTGTGAGCGGTCGGGATCATAAAGGTCCCAAACGTAGAGCTGACCTCTCACATCCGTGCTGCCGAGGCTCCTCGAATGCTGCTCGTTGCCCTCGACCTTGGTCGGCCGACCCTCGTGACTCGTGACCACGACGCCAAGCGAATCACGGCCGCGCGAGGTCACCGTCGCGAAGTGCGAGGAGACACCGGGGACCAAGTACTCGGGGGCCTTGCTGTACGGCAGGATCTCGTTTTCCGGACGGCGAACACACCCCTGCAGGCCGGCAGCCAGCGCTGCGATCGAAGAGCCGTGCACGAACGAACGACGCGAGACCAACGCCTTCGGGCTCAGCAGGTCGGTGATGAAGCCGCCTGGCTGCTCTTCCTCGGCGAGCCGCTGAAGCGCCTCCGGATCAGTGTTCTTGTCCTCGAGCGTCCGCCACATCGACGGACCTTTCCCCGGGCTCAACTCGTATGACTTTCTGCGGGTCATCGGTGGCACCCCGAACAATGCTTGGGTGGATTGAGGGCGGCAGCGACCGCTGCGCGCTGGGCGAGCCAAGCCTCGTCGGCTTCCCACTTCATATTGGTGACCTCACTCTTTGGTCGAATGTGTTGCTCTGGGTTGCGGTGGCACTCCAAGCACCACTGCATCGCGATCGGCTCAACTACCCCGACGACCTCCATCTGGTCGATGCGGCCGTGGCATGATGCGCAGCCGACGCCGGCATTGAGATGGGCGCTGTGGTTGAAGAACGCGTGATCCGGAAGTTGGTGAACGCGAATCCATGCGATCGACTGGTCCGTCTCCCAGCTCTCCCGTACCGGCGCGAGCTTCTCCGACTCAGGACGAACGACGGCGTGGCAGCCCATGCAGGTCTGCGTCGGCGGCACCATCGCTATGGCGGCGCGCTCTACCTGGGAGTGACAATAGCGACAGTCCATGCCGAGCTCGCCGGCATGTAAACGGTGGCTGTAATCAACGGGCTGCTTTGGCGTATATCCAACCTGAAGGTTGGGCGGGGTGAAGTAGACCCAGAACAACATGAACACACCCACCCCGAGGCCGCCGGCCACGACCGCCAGCGCGAAGGGCAAGTAGTTCAACTCGCGGGGGAAAATCTGCATGCTGCGTTTTCTTTTGAGTCCTCTAAATGACCGGCCGCCATTTAGGCGAAGCTCGAGGGTCGGACAAGTCGGTTCGTCATTTTTCGACGAACAAGCTCTAGGCGGCGTTCGCGCACCATGCTGCGCTCGACTCTTACTCTCCCTGCGGGCCCGCTAGGGACGCCCCCAGAGCCTGTCAAGCCCAGAGCGATCCCAAACGCGGAAGCCTATATCGCCGCCCAACAGGAAATGGTCAAGCCTCTCGATCGACCCGCACCCCGACGGCCAGCCCATCCGGGGTGGGCACACAGACCGATCTATAGTTAGAGGCCATCTCCTCGTGGAAGCGGCGCATCGCCCTCGCCTCATCGCTGTCGTCGAGGAGCCTTCCGAAGAGATAGGCGTTGTCGCCAATCAACAGGCCAGCGGTCCGCAGATTCGCGGTCGCCCACCGGCCATACAGGTCGTAGCGGCCTTTGTCAGCATCGAGAAACACCGCACAAAACGGCCCGGAATCACTTAGCTTTGACAGAACCTCGGTCGCCTCACCCCTGATGATGGTGACCCTGTCGCCGAGACCCGCTTCGCCGATGACCTCGGCGGCAACCCGCGCATGGTTCGGATCCGACTCGATCGTCCAGAGATGTCCGCCGGGGGGAAGCATGCGGGCCATCCAAAGCGCGGAGTATCCAGCCAAGGTGCCGATCTCCACGACCTTCGTTGCATTCGTGAGGCGAAGCAGGAGCTCCAGCAGCCTTCCTTCGGCCGGCCCTAGCTGGATCTCCGGCATTCCGTGCCTGGCCGGTGCCTGGAGTGCTCGCTCCAGCGCGGCGTCGTTCGGATGGTGCGTCCGGGCTGCGTAGTCGAGGATTTGTGGGGTGGCATACCGCTCTCCGGCTCTGGAACCTTGGTCAGCCATTGAATTCTCCGAATTTCTGTGAACTTCGTTGCCCTAATATCGATATTTTCCGCTGGTACCGTTACAATCCAGATGTGCCAAGACCCTCCTCACCGCCGCCCGCACCGCCCCCGAATAGTCCTTTGGGCGACTACACGCTGGTCGACCGTATTGCAGTTGGGGGAATGGCGGAAGTGTTTCGTGCTCTCGAGCCGCGTGCAGTCGGTGAACCGCGCGTCGTCGTTCTGAAACGAATGCTCCCGCACATCGCGGACGAGTCCAACGCCCAGCAGATGTTCGCCGAGGAGGCGCGACTTGCGAGTCACGTCACACATAAAAACGTCGTGCACGTGCTCGGTCACGGCGAGATCGAAGGTCAGCTTTACCTGACGCTCGAGTACGTTCCAGGTTGCGATCTCTGGCGCCTCAATCGTCGTCTCACGCTCGAAAGCAAAAAGCTAGAACACGATCTCGTCGTCTACTTGCTGCGTCAAATCTTGAGCGGCCTGGGCGCGGTGCACAGCGCAACCGATCACAGCGGCCAGCCTCTCGGGATCGTGCATCGGGACATCAGCCCGTCGAACGTACTGATCTCCATTCACGGCGACGTGAAGATCGCCGACTTTGGCATCGCCCGTGCCGAGGTCCATGCGTTCGATGCGGACACAGTGGTGCGCGCCAACGGCAAGCTCGGCTACCTCGCGCCGGAGCAGGTCTCGGGCGGTCACGTCGACCAGCGCGCCGACCTGTTCTCGACCGGCGTCATCGCGGCGGAGCTCTTCATGCGGCGGCCGCTGTTTGCCGGTGGCAGTGAGCTCGCGGTGCTGCTCGCGATTCGTGACGCGGAAGTGCACCCGTTTGTCGAGTTCCTTCCGCAGCTTCCGGAGGGCCTTGGTGCGGTGATCCTCAAGGCGCTTTCGGCGAACGCTGAGGATCGCCCTTCGACCGCGTGCGCCTTCTGGGCAGCGCTCGAGCCCTGGCAGAGCCGGCCCGAAGAAGTGCTGCGCGCGGAGCTCGCCGCGATCGTTGGCGCCATCGCCGCGGAGACCCGCACGCGCAAGACATCGGCCGACACGGTACCGAAGGCGACCATGCCTCCGACGCCGCTGCTGCTCGGCGACGAACACCCGAGCACGACGAACGTCACACCGCTCGAGTACAAGATCCGAAAGCCCAACGGCGCAACCGTCGGGCCACTGGCGTACGCGAAGATCGTCGAATCGGTCGCCACGGGACAGATCGACGGCAGCGACGATATCAGCATTGCGGGAGGCGACTTTCAGCCGCTATCGTCGATCAAGGACCTGTACCGCCACCTTCCCGCATCGCGTATGACGCCGACTACGACGCGCGTCGAATCTGCAGCAGCTGCCAACCGAAGCACGAACTTCGAGGACGGCGGCTTCGTGACGGCGCTGATTCGCACTCTGGTCACGCGCCGCACGGGCCTCTGGCTCTGCGAGCAAGGCGGCGTCCGCAAAGAGGTCTACACGAAGCACGGTGTCCCAGCTTTCGTGACGAGCAACCTGGCGGGCGAGCTACTCGGCGAGCACCTCGTCAAGAAGCGAGTCATCAACCGCAGCGAGCTCGACATGGCGTTGGCCGTCATGCCGCGCTTCGAAGGCAAGCTCGGCGATACGCTCGTCGCGCTCGGGCTCGTCGAGCCGTTGGAACTCTTTCAGCACATCGCCGAGCAAGTCCGCGAAAAGCTTCTGGACCTGTTCACGTGGCCCTCGGGCACCGCGAACTTCTACGAAGGGGTCGACCCGCCCAGCAGCGGCTTTCCGTTGCGCCTCGATGCTTGGGAGATTCTCGACCGAGGGCTGCAGCGACGAATCGCCGAGGGCTTCGAGAGCACGCTCATGCTAGAGCGGGGACAGCACCGCGTCGTCCAGGCGGATCGCATTGATACCGCGGTGGCCACTGCTGCGCTTCCCGACGACCTTCGCGCTGCGCTGCGGCTCTGCAAGACGTCGCACACCATCGAGGAAGTAGCGCAATTCGTGACCCAGCAGCCGGGCAATACCGACCCTCAACGGGGATACCGGGTCGCCTCCTTGCTGCTGAGCCTGGGCGCCATCCACTGGATGTGAAGCCTGCGCCGCCCCTCCTTGACCCCTCGGTAGGCTGCTGCTAGCTCTCCGCGCGGCTTTTCGGGGCCGAATTCCACTAGGAGTAGCCATGTCCAACGTACGTGTCCTCGTGTCTGACAAGCTCGCCGAGGCGGGCCTCAGGGTCCTGCGTGAGGCTCCGGGTGTCGAGCTCGAGTTTCGGCCCGGCATGAGTGAAGATGAGCTCTGCGGCGTCATCGGAGACTACGACGGCCTCATCATTCGTTCCGCAACCCAGGTCACTCCCCGAGTCATCGAGGAGGCCCACAAGCTCCGGGTCGTGGGCCGTGCGGGCATCGGCGTCGACAACATCGATATCCCCGCTGCGAGCCGCCGCGGCATCGTCGTGATGAACACCCCAACCGGCAACTCGGTGACGACCGCGGAGCATGCGTTGGCGCTCCTCGCGTCGTTGGCGCGAAAAATTCCGCAGGCCGTCGCTTCGATGCGCAGCGGTAAGTGGGAGAAGAGCAAATTCCAAGGCCGCGAGATCGCCTACAAGACGCTCGGCATCATCGGCCTGGGCAACATCGGACGCATCGTCGCGGACCGCGCCCAGGGCCTCAAGATGAAGGTCATCGGCGTGGACCCGGTGATGAGTAGCGATCGGGCCGCCGAGCTCGGGATCGAGCTGGTCGAGTTCGATGAGCTGCTGGCGCGTGCCGACTTCCTCACGATTCATGCGCCACTGACGCCGGATACGAAGAATATGTTCAGCGATGCGGCGTTCGAAAAAATGAAGACCGGCGCCCTGCTCGTCAACGCGGCTCGCGGCGGCATCGTCGACGAGGAAGCCCTCGCGCGCGCCATCACCGAAGGCAAGATCGCAGGCGCCGCCCTGGACGTGTTCGGCAAAGAGCCGATCGATCCCGACCACCCGCTGCTCGGGCTCGACAACGTGCTGTGCACACCGCACCTCGGCGCTTCGACCTCGGAGGCGCAGGAGCGCGTTGCCGTCGAAATCGCAGAGCAAGCGATCGGCTATCTTCAGCGCGGCGTCGTCAAGAACGCGGTCAACGTGCCCGCTCTCCCACAGGAGATCGCAGAGCGGCTCACGCCGTACCTAAACGTCGCCAAAGCGCTCGGCAGCCTGATCGGTCAGCTCGACCCGGTCGACGTGCGCGAGCTGAGGGTGACGTGCACCGGCGAGGCCGGGGAGCTCGGCGTCACGCCGATCGCGCGCGCCGCACTTGCCGGCTTCCTCGAACAGCACCTCGAAGAGCCGGTCAATCCGATCAGCGCGCCATACGAGGCGCAGGAGCGCGGCATCCGGCTCGCCGAGGTCAAAGAGGCGAGCGACCGGTACGCCACCACGGTGCGCGTGACCGTCACCGGCGAGAAGGGCATCCACACGGCAACCGGCACGCCCGGTCGAAAGGGCGAGCCGCGGCTCGTTGGCCTGGAGGGTTACGAGATCGACGCCGTCATGGAGGGCCCGATGCTCATCATGCACAACCAGGACCGACCCGGCGTCATCGGATCGGTCGGCACCCTGCTCGGCAGCCGAGGAATCAACGTTTCGCGGATGCAGGTGGGGCTCGACGAAAAGAGGGGCCAAGCGCTGGCGCTCTGGAACGTCGATTCGACCCTCAGCCGCGACGCTCTCGACGAGCTTCGCGGCATCGACCACGTCAGCAGTGTACATACACTGAGGCTCTGAGATGCCCCCCTCGGCGCGAAAGCGACAAACCCGGAGCACTGCGCGGCGCGGCAGCTCGACTCCCGGTCTGCCGATGACTCCGCCCGGCGGAATGCGCGACCTGCTGCCACCTGCGTCTATGACGCGGACTTTGCGGTGGCAGCGGCTGATGGAGACGTTCGACCTCTACGGCTACCAGCGCGTGACGACGCCACCGGTAGAGTATGCCGAAGTCATCGAACGCGGGCTCGGCACTGTCGACCGCCGTGACCTGGTGCGATTCATCGAGCCCGACTCCGGCGAGGTCGCGCTCTTACGTCCAGACATCACGCCTCAGATCGCCCGCATCGTCGCGACGCGGCTTCAAGATCGCCCCGCGCCGTGGCGCCTCTGCTACGAGGGCACGATCGTGCGGCGCCGACGCGGCCGGGCGCGCAGGCAGCATCAAGTTCTGCAGTGCGGTATCGAATGCGTTGGGTTGAAGGGTCCCGAGGCGGACGCAGAGGTGATCGAAATCGCCGTTCGCGCGTGCGAGCGCGTGGGCTTGCAGGACTTCTTGGTCGAGCTCGCGCAGGTGAAGATCGGCACCGAGGTGCTCGACCACGTGCCCGAACACGCGCGCCCTGCGGCGATCGAAACGCTCGCGGCTAAGGACGCGACCAGCCTGGAGAAATTGCTCAAGGAGGCTGGGGTCGTCGTTGCCGAGCGCAAACGGCTGCTCATGCTGTGTGATCTCTACGGCGACCGCTCCGTGATCGCGGACGCGCGCCGGCGGCTACGAAACGCGGCCGCGAAGCGTGCGCTCGACGAGCTCGAGCGTGTGGTGGACCGCCTCGAGTCCGCGGGCCTGGCCGACCGCATCGCGATCGACCTCAGCGACTTGCGCCGGCACAGTTACTACACGGGTGTGAGCATGACCCTTCTGGCCGCCGGGCCAGGGGAGCCACTCGGAGCGGGCGGGCGTTATGACGACCTTCTCAGCCGGTACGACGCACCGGCGCCAGCGACTGGCTTTGCCTTCGAAGTCGATAACGTGCTGTGGGCGCTCTCCGATGCGGGCGTCTCTCTCAAAGGCGAGTTGCCTCTGCGCGTCGTGGTGGCGGGAGGTAGTTACGCTCGTCGCCGCAAGACGGCAGAACTCTGGCGGAACCGAGGCACGCGCGTTGCGGTCCTCCCGGCCAGGAGCGACGAGGAAGCCAGACAGTACGCCAAAGCATGGGATTATGATCTGTTGATCTGGCAACGAGGGAACAGCGCGCATGTCACGCGCCTGCAGGATGGCAGCACGCGAGCGCTCACAGGTGAGCTCAGTGATGACCTGTTTGACCAGTTGTTCTCTTGGGCACGAGTTGGGAACGAATCATGAGTGCATTGGTGGTGGTGGGAGCGCAGTGGGGCGACGAAGGCAAGGGTAAGGTCGTCGACCTGTACGCCCCGTACTCCGACCTCGTCGTTCGATACGCCGGCGGCGCAAACGCGGGCCACACGCTGGTGGTCGGTGGCGAGAAGCAGATTCTACATTTGATCCCCTCCGGTATCCTTCACGAGCAGACCAGGTGCGTCGTCGGCCAAGGCACCGTGATCGACCCAGCCGTGTTCCTGAAGGAGATCGAGGCGCTGAACGAGCGCGGTGTCGCGACGCAGGGCCGGCTCCTGGTGAGTCAGCGCGCCCATGTCGTGTTGCCGCACCACAAATTGATCGACGAGCTCCGTGAGAAGAAGTCGAACGGCGCGATCGGAACCACCAAACGAGGCATTGGCCCGTGCTACGAGGACAAGGTCGCGAGGCGCGGCGTTCGCATGGGTGACCTGCTCGACGCCGAGCGCCTCCGCGGCAAGCTCGACGCGAACCTCGAATGCTGGCGCCCGGTCGCCGAAGACCTCGGTGGTACCCTTCCACGCGCCGACGAGATCGCGAAGCAGTACACCGAGCTCGGCGAAGCGCTCGGGACGTACATCGGCGACGCTGCAGCCATCATTCGCGCATCGATACAAGCCGACGAGAAGATCCTTCTCGAAGGCGCACAGGGCACGATGCTCGACATCGACAACGGGACCTACCCGTTCGTCACGAGCTCGAACGCGGTCGCGGGCGGCGCGTGCGCGGGCGCGGGTATCGGCCCCACACACATTCGCCGCGCCGTCGGGATCGCGAAGGCCTACACGACCCGAGTCGGCGGCGGCCCCTTCCCGACCGAGCTCGAAAACGAAATTGGCCGACAGCTCCGTGACGCGGGCGCCGAGTACGGCTCCACCACGGGACGCCCTCGCCGTTGCGGGTGGCTCGATCTCGTTGCGCTCCGGCACGCCGTGGTAGTCAATGGCCTGGACGAGCTGGCAATCACCAAGCTCGACGTGCTGGCGGCCCTGCCGGAGCTCGAGGTGTGCGTCGCGTATGAGCTCGACGGAGAGCGTCTCACCTATCCGCCGTACGAGCGGCTCGAAGCCGTCCTGCCCATCTACGAGACACTCGAAGGCTGGAACGAAGACCTCTCCTCGTGCCGCAGCCGGAGCGACCTGCCCGCCGCCGCTCAGCAGTACCTCGCGCGGATCGAGCAGGAGGTCGGGTGCCCAGTGGGCGTGGTCAGCGTCGGCCCCGATCGCGAGGACACCGCCGATCTCCGCGACCCTTTCGGCGGCTAGCCTTCGACTCTCGCGATGAAGTCGATTTCCACCTTCGCGCCCTTGGGCAGGGCTGCGACCTGCACGGTTGCGCGCGCCGGCGGAACGTGCCCCTCGAAGAACGCTGCATAAACCTGATTCATCTTCGAGAATTCATCCATATCCGTTAGATAGACGGTGGCTTTCACGACATCGCTTCGACGGGCTCCAGCTTTTTCGAGGACAGCGTCCAGGTTTTGCAGCACCCGCCGCGTCTCAGCTTCGATATCGCCGTCGCCCACCATCTGGGCATCGTCGGGGTCGAGCGCGAGCTGTCCTGAACAGTAGACCCACTCTCCGACGACGACCGCCTGGCAGTAGGGGCCGATCGCGGCGGGCGCGCGGCGGGTCTCGATTCGTTTGTTCGTCATGATTCCATGCTACTTCATACTGGCATGAAGGTCGCCACGTGGAACGTGAACTCGATCCGGGCACGCCGACAGCACGTGATCGACTGGCTCGACGCGGCACAGCCGGACGTCCTGTGTCTGCAGGAGCTGAAGGTGACCGACACGGACTTCCCGTATGACGAAATGCGGGAGTGCGGGTACGAGGTCGCGGTGTTCGGGCAGAAGACCTACAACGGAGTGGCCATCGTCAGCCGGCACCCCATCTCGAACGTCGTGCAGGGCCTGGACGACGGTGAAGACGACCCTCAGGCCCGGCTGATCAGCGGCGAGGTCGAGGGCATGACGATCCTCAGCGCGTACTTCCCGAACGGCGGCGAGGTCGGCTCCGACAAGTTCGATTACAAGCTTCGTTGGATGGCACGGCTCCGCCAGGCGCTCGCGAAGCGATTCGATCCCGAGACCGACCAGGTCGCGCTCTGCGGCGACTTCAACGTTGCGCCCTGGGATGACGACATTGGCAGACTTGCTGAGTGGCGTTCGTCCGTGCTCGCGTGTGACGCGGTGAGGAATGCCTTGACGGACGTCGCAGCCTTCGGGCTGCATGACGTCGTCCGCCCCTTTCATCCGACCGGCGGCCTATTCTCATGGTGGGACTACCGTGGAAGGGGTTTCGAGCTGGGAAACGGGCTCCGCATCGACCACATCTACTGCACGTCCAATCTCGCCGAGCGCACGATCGGCGCCGTGGTCGCCCGGGAGGAGCGGGCACGGAAGTCGCCCTCTGACCACGCCCCGGTGATGGTGGAGCTCGCATGACCTCGTTGATCCTCCTGGCCGCGTGCGCCCTCGTGCCGTGGATGGTCTGCGCAGCCTCACAAGCGTTGTTCACGCTCGGAGAATCGGTGCCGCCTGCAACTCGAGAACGAGCGCTCGGGCACTATCGGCGCGTTACGCTCTTCGCGGCCCTCGTTGCGCTCCCCGCCTCCGCGGTCGCCGGGGCACTTGCGGTGGACCCGGCGCTGTCGACACGATGGCCGACGGTGGGTTCGTGGTTCTTCGCCACTGTGAGCGCGGTGACGACCTGGGTCAGCCTTGCGTTGGCCCGACGCACCCCCGACGAAGCCGCTGCAATGTCACATCTCGAAACCGCGGGGCGCGCTGTGCAAATGTCGGCCGTTCCTGTCTTGGCCACGGGGCTCTCATTGCTTGCGCTCGCCGCGGCCCAAGCGCTCGCAGCCGCGCTCCTTTCCGTTGCCGCGGTGATCGTCGTCAGCCCTTGGCTGGTGATGAAGCTCGGCTTCTGGCCGGTATTCCCGCAGCGCATCGAAGCCAATGGAGTGTCCTGGCGGCTCGCGCACCTTCCCGCACCGACGCCCTTTCTCACGCACACGGCCGCGTTGCCTTGGCTCCGGACAGCGTTGGTGAGCGACGGACTCTTCAACCGCGCCCCCGAACGGCACTGGCAGACGCTGGTCCGATACGAGGTTGGTGGCGCGTTGAACTCACGCCTGGAGCGCTCGACTCGATGGGCGGTCGCCATTGCATTCTCGGTCGTCGTCTTCATCGCGGCCGGCGCCGTCGGTGCAGACGACCCGCGCAAGCTCGTCGCGGCGACCGCCTTGGCCGTGTTCTTCACTGTGGGCGCGAGCTGGTTCGCGAATCGACAATCCACGCCGAAGCTCGCCCTTGGCGCGGACGGCCCATCGATGCAGGAGCTCGCACAAACGCTCCGCAGCCTGCCGCCATGTCTTGGTCAAGCGCTGCCACGCACGTCGCACAACCCCCTAGGGTCGGCGCTCTACGATCGCTTGTTCGCGCTCGGCCACGACCCCGGACGACGGCCGCACACATGACGGGAGTCACCACGAGAGCCGCCCTCACGGTTTCTGCGCTCTGCCTTGCCTCGGCCGCGTGTGGGGGTGCCAAGGAGCCGGTGGAGGCGACGCCAACGGCGGTGCAGCCTCCAGAAGGCAAGCTCCCCGAAGGCGTGCGGCCGACGAGCTATCGCTTGAGCATCACCATCATCCCGGAACGGGACGCGTTCTCGGGGACGGCGGTGATCGGAATCGAGCTCGACGAGCCTTCGACCACGATCTGGATGCACGGCCAGAGCTTGAACGTCACCTCGATTCACGCGACGCATGCGACGACTCGCATCCCAGCTACCTGGGAACAGCGAACCTCCGACGGTGTCGTGCGCGTCGAGCTCCAAGAAGCATTGCCCGCGGGTAGAAGCACCCTCCACGTCGAGTACACCGCCGGTTTCGACACGCCGCTACGAGGGCTCTACCGCGTCGAGTCTGGCGGGCATGCCTATGCCTTCACTCAGTTCGAATCGATCAGCGCGCGGTTGGCGTTTCCATGCTTCGATGAGCCGCGCTTCAAGACACCGTTCGACGTGACCCTCACGATTCCGGCAGATCAAATCGCTGCAGCGAATACCCCAGTCGACCGCGCCATCAAGCTCCCCGAAGGACTTCAGCGCGTTAGCTTCATGCCGACCCCTCCGCTCCCCACCTATCTCATCGCATGGGCGGTGGGGCCCCTGGACGTCGTCGTCGGTCCGACCATTCCGCCAAACGAAGGACGTCCGTTCCCCGTTCCGCTCCGTGGCATGGCGGCCAAAGGCCACGGAGAGCAACTGCGCTACGCGCTCGAGCGCACTGGGGAATTCGTCGCGGTGCTGGAAGACTACTTTGGCATCCCCTACCCGTACCGAAAGCTCGACCTGGTCGCGGTCCCCGACTTTGCCGCGGGCGCAATGGAGAACGTAGGGCTGATCACGTTCCGGGAGTGGCTCCTCTTGATCGACGGGGAGCGGGCGACGGAAGACCAACGGCGTCTGTTCGCCTACGTGTTGGCACACGAGCTAGCCCATCAGTGGTTTGGAAATCTGGTGACGATGCCGTGGTGGGACGACATCTGGCTCAACGAAGCGTTCGCCACTTGGATGGGCAACAAGGTCGTGCAGACCTTGCACCCCGAATACCGCTCCGACCTCGGGAGCCTCGCGTCCGCGCAACGGGCGATGTGGCTCGACAGCCTCACCAGCGCACGCAGCATTCGCCAGCCGGTCGAAAGCAACCACGACATCAAGAACGCGTTCGGCGCCATCACCTACGAAAAGGGCGGAGCCGTCCTCACGATGTTCGAGCGTTGGATGGGCGCCGACACGTTCCGCGAAGGCATCCGCCTGTACCTCCGCCGGCACCAAGGCCGCACCGCAACGTCCGGCGATCTGCTCGCTGCCCTCGACGAGGTCAGCAACACCGACATCACGCCGCCCTTCCTCACCTTCCTGACCCAACCCGGTGTTCCCCTCGTATCGGGAAGTGCAGAACAATCCTGTGGAGACGGCTCGCGCAAGGTCCAGCTCGCGCAAGAACGCTACTTTCCAATCGGATCGACCGGCGACCCGGGACGGGTCTGGCAGATCCCGCTTTGTGTACGGCATGCCGCCGGGACCAGCTGCGGCTCGTTGACCGACGCCGAGGGACACATCGACCTCCCCGGTTGCCCGAGCTGGTGGATGCCCAACGAGGACGCCGCTGGCTATTTCCGTTTCTCGATGTCCCCTGCAGATTGGACGAGCCTGAGAAGGAGAGGCTTCGCCCAGCTCTCGGACCGGGGACGGATGGCGGTCGCTGACAGCGTGGGGGCCGCATTTGATCGCGGGTCCATGGACGTGGAGGGTCTGCTTCCGTGGTTCTCGAAGTTCGTAGCCAGTCCGTTGAGGCAGGTGGCAGGCGCGCCCATGAAGCCCCTTCACTTCATGATCCACAACGCCGCACCGCCAGAGCTTCGAGGCAACATCAGGTCGTACGCGAGCCAGCTCTACCGCAGGCTCTATAAGCAGCTCGGGTGGCGGACGCGGCCAGGCGACTCGAGCGACACGAAGCTTCTTCGCGAAGCCGTAGTCCGGTTCATGGTCATGGATGTCCGTGACAGGGAGGCCCGCGCTCGCGCAGCGCGTCTCGGCAGGATCTACATCGGCTATCGAACCAAGGCGAAGCGGGGCGTGGTCGATCCGCAGCTCGCTGGGCTCGTGCTCGCTACCGCGGTTCAAGAGGACGGCGAAGGCTTCTTCGCGCAACTCGTCGATTCGCTCGGTTCGAGCACCGACGCTACCGCGCGCAATCGCATCCTTTCGGCGCTCGGACACGCGGAAGATCCGGCGCTCTGCGCGCGCGCACTCGACCTGACTCTCGACCCGCAACTTCGCCTCAACGAAATCTCCCGCCTACTGGGAACGCAGTTTCGTAACCCGCGAACCCGCGAGCAAGCGTGGGAGTGGTTCACAGAGCACTTCGATGAGCTTGCCGCCCGATTTGGCAGCTCCGAAGTTGGAGGTACGCCGTGGCACGCGGCGTCGTTCTGCACCGAGGAAGCCGCCGCGAAGGTGCAGCGTTTCTTCGAGCCCAGGGTGGCGGAACTGACAGGCGGACCGCGCAACCTCGCAGGGGCCGTCGAAGCGATTTCGCTGTGCGCCGAAAAGGCGAGCATCTACAGGCCGGACGTCGAGCGAGCATTTTCCGCCCGCTAGCGAGCGACCTACGCGCCCTTGAACGCAGGCGCCCTCTTCTCGAGAAACGCCCTCATGCCCTCGCTCTGATCTTCCGTCGCGAAGGCCTCGCCGAACGCATCCCGCTCCAGCCCGTTGGCTTCGGGCAGTGGCAGATGCGCGCCTTCCCGAATCAGGCGTTTCGCTGCGGCCACGGCCAAAGGCCCCTTGCTCGCGATCTCCCCAGCCGTCTTCGTCGCCGCAGCGAGCAGCTCACCGGGCTCGAACACCGCGTTCGCCAACCCGATCCGGAGCGCCTCTTGCGCGTTGATCATCTTCCCCGTGTAGATGAGCTCGCGCGCGGCCGCGGACCCAACCCGTCGCGGGAGCCGCTGAGTACCGCCGAAGCCCGGGATGATGCCGAGGTTGACCTCGGGCTGGCCGAACTTGGCTTTGCTCGACGCGAAGATGAAGTCGCACGCCAGCGCGAGCTCACAGCCACCACCGAGTGCAAAACCGTTGACCGCAGCGATGACGGGACACCGCAGGTTCTCGATTGCAGCGAACACCCCATGTCCGAGCGTGCCGAACTCACGCCCCTCGGCCTCGGTCATTTTCGTCATCGCGGCGATGTCGGCACCGGCGACGAAAGCCTTTCCGGTGCCGGTAATGACCGCCGCCCAGACCTCGTCATTCGCGGCGAGGGTTTCAATTGCAGCGCTCAAGTCCGAGAGCACTTCCTGGCTGAGCGCATTGAGCTTGTCGGGACGGTTGATCGTCAAGATGCTCACGTGGCCGTCGTGCATCGCTTCCACAAACGAGGTCATGGCGCTCACTCTACTACGATTCGGGTTCGTCGCCCATCGCGCCGCGCACGAGAGCCTCGGCGCTCGAGTAGGGATCGGCCCGTCCATCGACGACGTCCTGCAACTTCTCGCTGACCTGCCCCGCGAAGCGCGTGTCGACTTCGTCGATCAATGCCTGGTAGAGAATCGCGCGGAACTCGGCGACTCGCCGTCGTTCCCGGATGCCCCGGCCGGCCTCCGTCTTCGTAAGAAACTCCCGATGCTTGGCGAACGCATCGACGAGCTCGGCGAGCCCCTCCTGACGGTGAGCCACGGTCTTGACAATCGGTGGCACCCACTCGCCAGCCTCGGCCTCGGGCCCCTTGTGCAACGTCGATACCGCGGTGTGTCCCTGCGTCTTACTCACGCCCTGCGGCACACGCCGAAGCGAGAGCATCTGCTGAAGGTCTTGCGCCGTAGCGTCCGCGCCGACACGATCAGCCTTGTTAACCGCGAACACGTCGGCCACCTCGAGAATACCGGCCTTGATCGCCTGAATGTCGTCACCTTGCCCCGGCGCCATCACGACCAGCGTCGTGTCGGCCAACTGCGTCACTTCGAGCTCGTCCTGCCCGACGCCCACGGTTTCCAGAAGCACCACGTCGAACTTCGCGGCGTGCAACACGTGGAGCACGTCGCCCGTCGAACGAGACAGCCCGCCGAGATGACCACGCGTCGCGATCGAGCGAATGAACACACCCTCATCGGTGAAGTGCTGCTGCATGCGAATGCGGTCGCCGAGAATCGCGCCACCCGAGTAAGGGCTCGTCGGGTCGATGGCGAGCACCGCGACGCGCTTTCCCTGTTCGCGGTAGAGACGAATCAACCCGTCGACCAACGTGCTCTTGCCGGCACCGGGCGTACCCGTCACGCCGATCACGTACGCGTGCCCATGGGGCGTGAAAATCTGCTTTAGCAGCTCGAACGTTCGCGGGTCTCGTTCGTCGATCAGCCGACACGCCCGCGCCAGGGCCCGCATGTCCCGAGTTCGGATTCCCTGGACCAACGTCGACAGGTCAGCCAAAGGCTTCTCCTCTAAGGCGGCCCCAACGGACCGCCCGCGAAACGCGATGAGTTATTGGTGGGCGATGCTGGATTTGAACCAGCGACTTATTCCGTGTGAAGAAATCACTCTACCCCTGAGTTAATCGCCCGAACAAGCGAGCGCGGAGCCTATCCGACAGGGCCGGGGACGACAAGTCGACGGGGCATTGCACCGACACGGACACCAGTGCCGACACTGACGCTGACCCTGGCGCTGACACTGACCCTGTCACCGACACTGGCACTGACGCTAACGCTGTCACTGACGCTGTCACTGATGCTGTCACTGACCCCGTCACCGACCCGTGCCCCCGTGATCAGTCCGACCCGCCGCCCAACTTGGCCTTGAGCAGGTCCCCGAATGTGCCGAGACCCTGCTTCGCGGATTCCTTACGGTACTCGCGGACGGCGTTTCGCTCGTCGTCGAGAAGCCTGGCCCGAACCGAGCAACGCAGTGACCCGTCGCGCTCCGTCCCGACGACCTTCACCTGGATGACGTCGCCCTGGGACACGCCTCTGCGCTTGTCGTCGCGCAGGTCTTGAAGCTCACGGCTGGGAATGAACCCGCGGCCACGCTTTCCGAGCATTCCCTCGACTTGGACTTGAACGCCGGTGTGATCGACCCGCTTCACGACAACCGCGACTTGGGAGCCTGACTTGAGGGAGCGTGGGGCCTTGCCGACCTCGATCTCCCCTGCCTCGATCGCCTTGGCGTCAGCCTCGGAGAGCCTCGAGAGCGAGATGCGCCTCTGCTCGTGGTCGATGCGTTCGACGACCACGGTGATCTCGTCGCCTTCGGTGACCGCCTGCTTGGCGTGCGTGAGCTCTCTGCTCCCGCCGAGCTCCGAGATGTGGAGAAGGCCCTCGATGTTCTCTTGGAGCTCGATGAACGCGCCGAAGTCCGTCGTCCGAACGACCTTGCCCTTGATCGGCGTCCCGAGCCGGATGGTGTCCTTGGCGGCGTCCCACGGGTCCGGCTGGCAGGCGCGCATCGACAGCGACACGCGACCGAAGCGGTCCTTGCGAGAGGCCTGCTGAACCCTCAGGACCTCGACATCGACCTCCTCGCCGACCTTGGCCGCGTCCTGCGGCCTCATGCCTCGGCTCCACGAGACCTCGCTCATGTGCACCAGGCCGTCGAGCCCGTCACCGATGTCGACGAGCACCCCGTAGTCCCGCACCTCGAGCACTTTGCCTTTGAGCTTTGCACCGACCTGGAGTTCGCCCATTCGTTGTCGGGCGTGCTTTCGAGCTTCCTTCTCGAGGATGCTCCGCCGACTAACGATGATGCTCTTCTTGCCGCCGCCCTTGTCGGGCGGCAACGAGAACTCGCACCGCTGACCGACGAGTGTGTTGGGATCTTCGATGTGGGTCAGCGACATTGCGCTCGCCGGGCAGAACGCCCGCACGCCACCGACGAGCACGTCGAACCCGCCGCGGTTGTAGCCATAGACCACGCCCTGCACGCGCTGGTGAAGGTCGCGCGCCGCACGCAGCGCTTTACGGACCGCCGCCTTGTCGACCAGCCGGTTGACGATCGCGATGTGTCCACTCTCGGCGATCGCTCCAATCCGCCCGCGGAAGATCGCTCCCACCTCCGGCTCCTCGAGCTCCGTCAAAGGAGCAAGAAGAGTCAGATCGGCCTCCGCAGGATCCTCCGGAGGCTCGGTCGCCCCCACCGTCGCTGCCACCGCCACTGTCGCTGCCTCGGCCGCTGCCACTGCCTCTGTCGCTGCCACTGTCGCTGCGACTGCCACTGTCGCTGCGACTGCCACTGCCGCTGCGTCCGGCGGCTCCGTCACAGCGAGCGGCGCTTCCCCCGTGATCGCGGGATCGTAAGCCTGCGCGCCCACGACGGTGTCGGCTTCGCCGAGGTCATCGTCGGGAACGGCGGTGACTTCCGTGGGTGAGAACTCCCAAGCGGAGGCGTCGCCTTGCACGAGCTTTGCGATCTCGGGCGTCTGAGCTTGAAGAACCGGCGTCAGAACGGCAGCGGCCGATGGCACGGCTGGCGTGTGAATCGGCGCCGGGGCCTCCGGGGATGCCGGCTCTGCTGGGCCGTGCGATTCGACGATCTCTGGGGTCGCGGCTTCCGCCTGCGGCTCTTTCATTGCGTGCGTGATGATCGGAATGTCGCGCGGCTCGTCGACATCGACGATCGCGATGGCTTTGCCAAACACGTCGACGATGATCGTGCCGTGCTCGATACGATCGACCCGTCCGGCGATTTCCTCCCCCACCGAAAACGCATGCTTCCGCGTCGTTCCGCCCGAGAACCGATGCAAGAACGGCGCATGATGCTGCACAGACTTCGCGTCCGGCGGCGCATCGCTAGCGCCCGCCTGCTCACCCTTCTTCTTGCGGCGCCGACGGCGCTTCTTGTGGCCGGCTCCTTCCGCCTCCAGATCGCCCGCCGAGCTCTCGGTGCTCACGTCGGGGGCAGCATCTCCGGTCACCGTGTCGGCCTGCGCCTCTGCGGCAACGACCTCGCCGGCAAGGGTGTCGGCCTCGGCCTCCACCGTCGCGGGCTCGCGCTCAACCACGGACTCGGGCTCAAGCACGGACTCGGTCACGATCTCGGCTACCGCTACGGTCTCGGTCACCGTCACGGTTTCATCGGATGGAGTGGCGGCCTGCGATTCCACAGGCGCCACCTCCTCCGTTGAGGTCTCACTTGCTTTAGAATCGGTTTCAGTCATGCGCAATCCTCGCGCGAAAGACGCTCAACGCAGATGCGGAACGTCCGGGTTAAATGGGTCTCGTAGAGTAGGCAGTGGCTGTTTCGGCGTCAAGGGACCGTGTTGTTGCCGCCGGCTCCCAGGGCCTCTACCCTCGTCCCCGGGTATGTCTGAGGAAGGTCGCGAACGTCGAGAATCCGGCCGGGCCCCCCTCGAATTGCTGGTCGAATACGAGCAGCTGAACGCTCTCTTGTCGGACTACACGCACAACATCAGTCGAGGAGGGACCTTCATTCGGACCGATCGCCCCCTCGACGTCGGAACCGTGCTGTCCTTCACGATTCAGGCGCCCGAGCTCGGTGCGCCAATCGTGCTTCGCGGGGCGGTTCGATGGGTCGTTGACGGCGGCCAGACTCAGCCGGGCGGGCCCTCCGGGATGGGCATCGCCTTCGTCTACGACTCGCCCGTTCAGGAGAGAGCAATCGAAGCGCGCCTGGACCGACTGATGGTCCAATCGCTCGGATCGGTCGCCTTCGAGAAGCTCATGGGCAAACCCGCCCCCGAGGCGCCGCCCGGGGACAGTCCCCGATGACGGACAGGGTCCGCATCCTGCGGGGCGACCTTACTAAGGAAGCAGCCGACGCCATCGTGAACGCCGCCAACCAAAAGATGCTCGGTGGAGGCGGCGTCGACGGCGCCATTCATCGCGCAGCGGGTCCGGCCCTCTTAGAGGCGTGTCGCGCGATTGCCGAGGTCCGCCCAGGTGTGCGCTGCCCGACGGGCGAGGCCCGCATCACCCCTGGATTCGAGCTGCCGGCCCGCTACGTCATTCATACCGTTGGTCCTGTCTATGGCGGGCGCCGCCGCGACGCCGAGCGGCTCGCGTCCGCGTTTCGCGCGTCGCTCGAGCTCGCTGTAGACCGCGGGCTGCGGTCGATTGCGTTCCCAGCGATCTCCTGCGGCGTCTACGGCTACCCGATGCAGGACGCGGCCGTGATATCAGCGCAGGTCATCCGAGAACAGGCATGGAGCCTCGACGAGATCCGCTTCGTGTTGTTTTCTGATCATGTCTTCGCGGCGTGGACCCGCGCCTTCGCCTGACGCTCAGAAGTCGACGACCGACAGCTTCTGACGCTCTTTGTCCTCCGCCCGGTCCCAGGTGTTCTCGAGCTTGAGCACGCCGCGCGGACACATGTGCGCGCACATCCCGCACCCAACACACGACGCTCGCGTGAAGCTCTGGTCGGCCTGCGCGTACGAGCGAACATCGATGCCCATCTCGCAGTACGTGCTGCAGTTGCCGCACGAAATACACATATCGGGCTTCACCGTGATGCGATAACGCCCCACCTTCTGCACCCAACCGAGAATCGCGGCCATCGGGCAGAAATTGCGGCACCAGACCCGAGGCCCAAACACCGGATAGAGGCCCGTGCCGATCACGCCCGCCAAGATCGCGCCGACGGCAAATCCGTAGAAGCTCTTGATCGACCAATCTTGCCAGTGGTCTCCGGCCACGATTCGATGGAACGTCGGATAATCTTTGCCGATCAACCAATCCAAGCCGATGAGCGACGTCGTCGCGATCGCGATGAACAACACCAGGTGAACGCTCACCTGCTCGAAGCGCCAAGACTTGGTCGACTTGCTCGTCAGGTGTCGCCAGGGATCGCCGAATGTGTTGGCCAGTCCGCCGCAACCGCAGACCCATGAGCAGTACCAGCGTTTCCCGTAGAGCACGGCAAGGACGGGCGCGGCCAGGAGCGAGCCTACGACGGTATACAACGAGAAATACAACGGCAGGTCCGCGAGTGTCTGCGGATAGAGGTAGTCGTACTTGAGGGGCCAGAAGTACGAGAAGTAGAACTCCTTGCCGCCAAAGAGCGGCATGATGAACGGAAGCGTGAACCCGAGCGCGATTTGAATCGCGACGTTCACCGTGATTCGGAACCGATTGTAGCGGCTGTTGCCGTGGCGCCGCAGGTAATAGATGGCGCCCGCGATCATCGCGATCGCATAGAGGAACCCGTAGAGATACCAGCGATTGCGCAGACCGGTGGCTTCGGAAATCGCGGTGAGCGGCGCGACACCAAAGTGCTCTTGCACTTTGTGCTCCCAATAGAGCACGACGTAGAAAGAAACCAGCAACGCCGAGATCGCGAGACCCACGACGCTGCGGTTGCGCCAGCCCTCGCGGTAAGTGCTCAGGAGCCCGTTTTGTCCTTGTTGATCCATGTTATGCCCCGGGAACCTGCAATGGCGGTACGAACTCGGTGTCAAACGCAGCGTCGTTCAAGTGGCCGAGGACCCAGCCGAGACTTCGCCGCTCCTCGATCCAGCGAACGAGCACGGTGTGGTCCCATCGCCGCCCGAGCATGTTGAACCCGACGACGTGATCATCTTGGACGACGACTCGCGACGTGCTGCGCACCTTGCCCTTCTCCTCGAAAAACCAGTTCTGCTCGCGCTCGACGTTCCAGTTCACCAAGCCTGCGGTGGTGTACTCGATGTCCATGAGCTTGGCCGAGTTGTACCAGGTGCCCCGCTCGTATCGAGGTGTGTCACCCAGCAAACGCCGCCCCGCCATGCGCCCCTGATCGCGCGACGTGTACCAGAGCTGCTCGGGCCGTCGGGTCCCATCGAACCAGCGCACCGAAGCGCAGTCCCCGGCTGCAAACACGTCCGGTGCGCTCGTCTGCAGGCCTTCGTCGACCACGATGCCGCCGCGCTCGTCGATCTCGATCGTCGAATCGTCCAGCCAGCCGGTGTTCGGCACCACCCCGATGGCGATCACGACGCAATCGGTCTCGTACCGCCCCTGATTGGTTCGCACCGCCGCGACGTTTCCATCCTCGTCGGCCTCGAGCGCTTCGATCTCGTGCTCGAGGTGCACCTCGACGCCGTGGTGCGCCATGCGGTCGCTGATCCATCGACCTTCGCGGGGCTCGAGCGCGATCGGCCAGAACCACTCTTCCCGGATGAAGAAGTGAGGTCGCAAGCCTGCCGTCACGGCGACCTCCACCGCTTCGATCCCGATCAGCCCTCCGCCGATCACCGCGGGCTGGCGGGACAGTTGACCCCGAAACTCCGCCGCGACTTCGCGAAATCGATAAGGCGAGTCGTCGGTGCTCGCGCTCGTATGCGCGTCTGCCCTGGGCGGTCCACCGCCACGCGAAGCGCCGCCGTGCACTTCCCGCTCATACCAAGCGAGGTCCTGCATCGTGACGAAGTGTCCGACACCACGTGAGCCGCAACCGGACCAAGGCCCTGAACGTGCTCGCGAGCCCGATGCGATCAACAGCCGATCATAGGGAACGGGACCCTGGCCGCCCGCCATCGAAACCCGTCGGTTGACCGTGTCGATACCTGTCGCCCGGGCGCGCACTCGCCGGAAGCCCAGCCGTTCGTACGCGTCGCGCTCGAGGGGCTCGACATCGCGATAGCTCATCTGTCCGCTGAACACCCACATCAACGCCGTCCGGGAGAAGAAGTGGTCGCTCTCCTCCGAGATGAGGGTGATTTCCCAGCTGGGCTCCCTCTTCCGGACGGCAAGCGCCGCCTCCATCCCCGCGACCCCGTTCCCGATGATGACGATCCGCATGCCGCCCACGATACGATGCATTCGGCCCGGAGTTACAGCCCCCTCGAACTTGCCATCCAGTCTTTGTGCTATGGCTCTACTGGATTTAATCAACTATAGTGGAAAAGATGCAAGAGACTGCAACCAAAGCCTTCGTGGCCGGGGTGCT
>CAXMRM010000202.1:0-7474 GCA_964196015.1 uncultured Myxococcota bacterium | reverse complement strand
AGATCACGAGCGTCACGATGAGTGAGTACGTCGTCCGCAGCCCACACGCGTGAAAGTGTGTTTTGTGCTGGACGATGGACCAGCGTCTGTGGGTACACTGGCCGCTCCAATGCAAACCGGTCGACGTGATTTCCTCAAGCTGTCGATGGCCGGCGCCGCTGCGCTGTCGACGATGAGTGCGGGCGCAACCTTGTCGGGCTGCACGTCCAGTGGGCCGGCGTCCGGCATGAAAATCCTTCGCCCACAGGACGTGGAGTTGCTGCGCGCGCTCACGCCCGCGGTAATGAAAGGCAAGATCGCGCCAGGCGATACGGCCCGGATCGATCAAACCTTGCAATCGTTCGACACCTTGATGGTCGACCTCTCGGAGCCGGTGGTTGCGGGTGTGCGCCAAGCGTTTGACGTGCTGAGTTTTGGGCTCACGCGCGGGTTGACGACTGGGCAGTGGTCTGCCTGGTCGAACGCCTCTTTGGAGGAAGCCGAGAGCGCGCTGGCCCGTTTGCGCGATAGCGGCATTGGTTTGTTGAACGCGATCTACGCGGCCGTGATCAGGCTCATCATCAGCGCCTGGTACCTCATTCCGGAGAACGCAGCGACGACGGGGTACCCTGGCCCGCCGAAGAAGCTGGCAGGCGTTAGGCCGGCAGCGGCCCCGGCCGAGGAGGCAACGCCGTGACGGACCTATCGACCATCACCCTGGGCAGCAGCACAGATCCCTACAACCGCGCCGCCGAGCGCGGTTGGGACATCACTGACGCGAGCATGCTCACATCGTCGCTCGAACTCGAAGCGGATGTCGTCATCGTCGGCACGGGTGCGGGCGGAGGCACGGCGGCCGAGACACTCAGCAAGGCGGGTTTGAGCGTCGTCCTCCTCGAGGAGGGGCCGCTCAAGACGTCGAGCCAGTTCGACATGCAGGAGCGCGCCGCCTATCGCGACCTCTATCAAGAAGGCACCGGGCGTGGCACCAAAGACGGTGGAATGGTGATCTTACAGGGCCGCTCGGTCGGTGGCTCGACGACGGTCAACTGGACGACGAGCTTCCGCACGCCGCCAGAAACGTTGAAGTTCTGGGCGGAGCACATGGGCGTGAGCGGCTGCTCGGTCGAAGAGATGGCGCCGCACTTCGAGCACATGGAGAACCGGCTCAACATTCACAAATGGCAGCAGCCGCCCAACCCCAACAACGCGATGTTGCAGCGCGCCTCCGAGAAGCTCGGTTATTCGTGGGAGACGATTCATCGCAACGTTCGCGGTTGTTTGAACCTCGGCTACTGCGGGCTCGGTTGTCCGGTCGACGCGAAGCAATCCATGCTCGTCACGACCATTCCCGGCGCGCTGGACAACAAAGCTAAGCTCGTGCACCGCGCGAGGGTTGTTCGCGTCATCGTCGAGGGGGACGTGGTGAAGGGCGTCGAAGCGGAGGCCCTCACGCCCAACGTCAGAGGCGCAACCGGGCAGAAGATCACGGTCCGGGCCACGCGGACGGTATTGGCTGGCGGCGCGATCAACACGCCGGCGATCTTGTTGCGGTCCGAGGTCCCCGATCCCCACGCACGGATCGGCAAGAGGACGTTTCTCCATCCGACGACGTTGTCGATGGCGATCTACGAAGAGTCGATCGACCCGTTCTACGGTGCGCCGCAGTCGATCTACTCCGACCACTTCCAGTGGCAGAACCTTCACACGGGGCCGGTCGGTTTCAAGCTGGAGGCACCGCCGCTGCAGCCTGCCTTCGCGGCAGGATTCTACGCTGCGGCGGGTGAGCAAATCACGCAGAGCATGGACAAACTCGACCACACCCAGTGCATGATCGCGCTCATGCGTGACGGTTTCCACGAGGACAGTCAGGGTGGGGCGGTCGAAATCAACGACAAGGGGCAAGCGATCCTCGACTATCCGATCAACGACTACCTCTTGGAGGGCGTGCGCCGTGCATGGAACGTGATGCTCGAGATGCAGTTCGTGACGGGCGCGAACTCCGCACGCCCTGCACACAAGCAGGCCAAGCACTACATGTCGTGGAAGGAGGCCAAAGCTGCCATCGCCGACCTGGACGTTGCCGCGCACAAATCAACGATAGGCAGCGCACACGTCATGGGCGGCTGTCCGATGGGGGACGATCCAACGCGAAGCGTCACCCGCACTGACGGCAAGTTCCACCACCTCGACAATCTCTACGTCATGGACGGCTCGCTGTTCCCGACGAGCATCGGCGCCAACCCGCAGCTCTCGATCTACGGCCTGGTCTACAAGCTCTCGAGCAACCTAGCCACCGAGTTCCAAGCCTAGGCGATAGTGTGGGGAAAGGGGAGAGTCCCCTTTTTCTTAGTCGAGGGTTGCGAGGAACTTGAGGAGGGCTTTGTTGACCGCCTCGGGTTGTTCTTGCTGGGCGAAGTGGCCTGCGTTGGGGATGAGCTCGATGCCTCTGAGGTCCGAGACTCGGCTGGGCATGGTCTCGAGGGTTTTGGCTGTGATGATTTGGAGGACCGGGTCCTTTTCGCCGCAGATGAAGAGGGCAGGGCATTCGATCTTAGTTCTGCCGTATTGGCGGTCGTGCTCCCAGTTGACGTCCATCGCACGGTACGAGTTGAGCCCGCCGATGAAGGCGGTTTCGGGTCCCGTCCGCATGTACTCCTCGACGAGGTAGTCGAGGTCTTCTTCGCTGAGCCATGGCCAGGGCAGGGGTTCCTCCGGATCGGCCAAGACATCGAGATAGCCTGTGCCCTCTGCCGGGAAGTTCTTGAAGTCGAGTAGGTTCCCGCGCGCGCTCAACGCCCAGTAGATGCGTTTCAGGAACAGCCGCGCGTTGCGGCCAAGCTCGGCTTCGGCGGGGCCGACCTTCTGGAAGTAGTGCAGATGTACGAAATGGTTCTTGGCAATTGCGGCGTAGGTGTCGCTCGGCTTTCGGGCCCTTGGCGACTCCTCCTTGGGTTTTGTTTCGCCATTCGCGTGCTTCTTCTTGTCTCGCGCGAAGCCCACTCCGTACGGCACGGCCACCGATACGACACCCCGGACGCGTTCCGGCGCGTGAAGAGCAGCGGCCCATGCGGCCTGGGCGCCAAAATCGTGGCCAACGAACACCGCCCGCTCTTCGCCAAGCGCGTCGAGAAGACCGGTCAGATCCGCGACGATGGTTTGATTCCCGTACTCGGTTGCGAGCACAGGCCGATCGCTGCGGCCGTATCCGCGCATGTCCACCGCGATCGCCCGGTATCCGGCGTCGGCGATCACTGGCAACTGATGGCGCCAGGAATGCCAAAGCCCTGGGAATCCGTGGCAGAGCACCACAGCCGGCCCCTCGCCTTGGTTGACCGCGTGCAGTCGAATCCCGTTGGTTTCGATCTGCAAATGCTGTGCGCTACGGGAGGGCAGCCGCTGTGACCTCGTCGACCAGGCTCTTCGAGAACATCCGCCCGGTCAGCTTGTCACGAACCTTCTTGTCCGCAGCGTCCCACTCGGGTTTGGCGTCACCCGCTTCGATGGCCTTGATGCCCTTCTTCAAGATGACATCGTACGCCTTCTGGTCGTCCTTGCGAACGATCTTGTTGAGCAGCTCGTGCGCCCGGACCGCGGTGCTTTCGAACACCTCTTGAAGGTCCGGCGGGAGCTCGTCGAACTTGTCTTTGCGCATCATCGTGCCGCCCGCGATGATGGCCGAGTTGTGCGCGGTCATGTACTTCACCCGCGTGTACCACTGGAGCGCGACCGCGGTGAGGGCAGAGGACGAGATGACGTCCACCATGCGAGTCTGAAGGGCCGGATAGACCTCCGGCACGCCGAGCCGAACCGCGCTTGCGCCGATGACCTGATAGAACTCGACGAAAATCGGATCGTCTTTCCACACCCATGGGCGCATGGCCTTGATGTCGGACGGCCGCTTGATGGGCTTTACGGAGAACAGCCGAGTCTTGCCGGCATCGCCCCAACCGACCAGCTTGAAGCCTTCCTTTTCGAACATGCCCTCGAACTTGGGGGCCATCTTCTCACGCACCCGGTCGAGCTCCTCATAGGTGTCGAGGAGGCCGGGTAGGACCAGGACATTCATGGCCGGGACCAGCAAGCTCATCCCCGTCATGGTGACGACGCCGCCGTCCAGCTGACCCACGCGCATCTTACGGACGAAGTCGCGCTCGTCGCCCTGAGAGCCGCCTGGATAAAAGCGCAGCTTGAGCCGGCCGTCGGTTCGCTCTGCGAGCGTCTTGTTCCAGGCATTGAGGACCTTCATCCACGACGAGCCTTCCGGAACGAGCGAGGCGATCCGCAAGGTGTAGGCCTCCTCGGCCCTGATGGTCGTGGTGGTGCCGGGCAGTGCGAAGGCGGCAACCAGAAGCAGCAAGATTGGCACAAAACGACGATTCATCTCCAAAACCTTTCCCGACCACGTCGGAGTCCGCCGAGATTCACAAGGAACTGGGTCCTCGTCAATACGAACTATCCGCTTTCTCGGGCATGCAGGACGTTTCTTTCTCGAACAGTTCGACGAGACGACTGGCGTTTTTACTCACCGCCTCCTCAACCCTGACTCCAATAGTCACCTTTCCGGCCTAACTCGAGATGCTCAGCCCGAGGCCCAAAGGCGACGAGCCGAACTCATGCTTGCCGCCCTCAGTGGGAAGATACTCGGGGAACCAGTCTTTCGCGAGGTGTGATATGCCCTCGATCGATGGTGCCGGATGTTGTCAAAAACCGGGAAAGCGCTGCGCGTGACCATCTTGCGAACGAGCGCACGTTCCTCGCTTGGGTCCGGACAGCCCTTGGTCTCATCGGGCTCGGTGTCGTGCTCGAGCGCCTCGTCGCCGGTGGCGAGCAACTTGGTGTCATTGCGGGAGCGGCCTTCATTTGCTTCGGTGGCTTGTCGCTCATCTACGCCGTGACCCGATACCTGTGGGTGGCCCGGCACCTCGAACGCGGGACGTTTCCGGTCGCCGTCCGAGGTCCGATCGTCGTCGCGATCGGCGGGTTATGCGTGGCTGCTGCAGCGATGTTGTACGTGCTCTTGTGAGCGGCGAGCGTCCGCGGGCCTTCGCGGGTAACCCAATTGGTTACTACTCGTGGCCGTTCAGGTCACGAATATCCCCACAAATTGGCAAAAATCCAGTGATTACTGGACGCTTCTCGGATGGCACGGGACGTGCTTTTGCCAATGGCAACCTCAGCGATGCGTTTCCCTCATACCCGAAATTCAGGCCGTTCCCTCATGCAGGGCTGTCCGGCAGCGTCGCGCCCGTCGCACGGGTTTGCCGTACTCATCTCGATGTTGCTGGCCGGGTGCGGAAGTCAAATCGAGCAGCAGTCGCGAGCCGATCTCGATCGGGTACAGCAACGGCTGAGTTCATCCGCCCTGGCCCAACGAGAAGAAGACGGCTCGGCACCACGCCAGCAGCTTGAAGGCCTCGGTACCTTGCGAAGCTACATGGCGACGGCCTTCGCCAATAGCCCGGACCTGCGCGCGTCCTTCGAGGAGTGGCGAGCCGCGCTCACGCAGCCCGCACAAGCTCGGGAGCTGCCTAACCTCGTGCTCACGTATGGTGGTTTCATCCGAGCCGTGGAGACACGGACTGGCCCTCAGCGACACCGTCTGGGGTTCATGCAGTGGTTCCCCTGGCCGACTCGGCTCTCGGCTGGCAGCGAGGCCGCGACCTACGCGGCGCTCTCCGCCCAACAGCGTTTCGAGGCTCTTGCGCTCGACGTTGCAGCGCAGGTGGCGCGCGCCTATTGGAGGCTCTGGTTCATTCAGAAGAACCAAATCGTGCAAGGAGACCAGCGGGAGATCCTGGTGAGCTTCTCCCGGCAAGTGCGAGTGCGCTTGGAATCGGGAAGCGCAGGTCTGTCCGATCTTGCCCAGATCGATCTCACGGTCTCGCGAGTCAGCGATGTGATTGCGGGTCTGCAGGAGGACGAGCGTGCCGCCGCCGCCGAGTTGATCCGTGTCATCGGGGCCGAGCGCAGAACGCCGACACCGATTCAGCCCGAGGAGGACCCCCCTCGCGCGTCGTTGCCGGTGTCTTCCGAGGCCGAGCTGAGGGAAGCGGCAGTCGAACACCCACGCGTACGGGCTATGGGATTCCTATCGGACGCGGCGGATGAGCGCGCGAGGAAAGCCAAAGGGGATCGGGCGCCATCCCTTGGTATTGGATTGGATTGGATCGCTACCGGTCCCGCGTTGAACGCCGCCACGCCTGATAGCGGCAAGGATGCGGTTATCGGAATCGTCGCTTTGAGCGTTCCGGCCTGGGGGGGTGGATACAAAGCCGCGGTGGAGCAAGCCAGAGTCGAGGCGGCTATGCACCGCGCACGCGAGCGTTCCGAGCAGGATCGTGCGGTGGCTGAGCTGGAGCAGACGCTCGCGCAACTTCGCGACGCCGTTCGGCGCGTGCGCCTCTATCAGACGACCCTCGTGCCTCAAGCGCAGACGACATATAGCTCGACGCTGGACGGATATCAGAGCGGTCGCTCTTCATTGGCTGAAGTACTCATCGCCGAGAAGGATCTGCTCGAGCTTCAGTTGGGGTTGTTCGAGGCGCACGCAGACCACGGCGTGGCTTTGGGAGAACTCGAACGCGTTGTCGGTCGAGCAGTACCCACACGAGAACCGGAGGATTGGAACTCACCATGAAGGCACGCTTTCGCGCGGACGGCCCCACGCTGCGACGTCTCATCTTGCTCGTCGTGCTGCTTCTCATCTCGTTCGGCATGGGAACAGTGATTGGTGGGAGAGGTTCCCCACCTTCGGAACCGGGCCCACAAGCAGGTGCCGAAGCAGGGCACGATCATGGCGAGCATGAACAGAGCACCGTGTACACCTGCTCGATGCATCCGCAGATCCGAATGGACGAGCCCGGCCAGTGCCCGATTTGCGGGATGGATCTCATTCCGGCGGCAACCGACGACGCGAACGACGACGCGGACGATGTCAGCACGCGAGGGGAGTTGGTCAAGCTCTCGCAGCGTGCGCGGGCCCTCGCCGCGATTCGAACGGCTCCTGTCGAACGAGCTTCTTCTCGCACGGAGCTTCGCCTACTCGGCCGCATTGACTATGACGAGACCCGCATCCGAACCGTGACTCCATGGACGGCTGGACGCGTCGACGAGCTCCGCGTTCGAATCACAGGCGCGCGCATCAAACGCAACCAGGTCATCGCGACCCTGTACAGCCCCGAGATCTACAGCGCGATGCGAGATCTCGTCGCTGCTGCCGATCAAGCCGACCGACTGGCAGGCGGGCTACACGGCTCGGCTGAGATGGCGCAGAAAGCCCTCCACGCAACGAAAGAGCGTTTGCGCCTGCTCGGCGTGACCAGGCCTCAGGTCGCTAGCGTTCTTCGAAGCCGGAAACCGCCGACCAACGTGCAGATTCGCTCACCGTTCTCGGGCACGGTGCTGGAGCGGCTCGTGGACGAGGGGGAGTACGTCTCCGCTGGCACACCTCTGTTTCGCATTGCCGACCTTTCGCGCGTGTGGGTTCAGATCG
>CAXMRM010000201.1:0-4437 GCA_964196015.1 uncultured Myxococcota bacterium | reverse complement strand
GGAAGCGACTCCTCATCGCCGTTCATGGCCTTGGCGAGCAATCGCTGCCGTTGGACGTCGGAGCGCAATTCGAGGAGCCCCAGCGCCCTCAAACGCAGGTCGCCAAAGTCCTCGACGTAGGGCTGCGCGGCCTGGACCGCCTCGGCTCTTCCGGTACAACTCGCTAGGAGCCAGGCGCTGAGAAGGACCCATCCGAAGCCGCGGCGCATGGCCGTTACAGTAGTCGACGAGCCACACAACCCCAACTAAAGTCGGGAGCGATGGCGCTCATCGAATTTCGCGGGGTCAAGAAGGCCTTCGGGCCGAAGGTCGTGTACCGGGACCTGAACCTCGAAGTGAACGAGCGCGAGGTGCTGACGATTATCGGCGGCTCCGGCCAGGGCAAGAGCGTTATGCTCAAAATGCTGATCGGGCTGCTCAACATCGACGGCGGCGGCATCTTCTTCGACGAGCAGCAGATCTCGGGAATGACCGAAGCGGAGTACTCCACGGTTCGCCGGCGGGTCGCGATGCTGTTCCAATCCGGTGCGCTCTTTGACTCGCTCAACACCAAGGAGAACGTCGCGTACGGTCTGCGCGAGCAACTCGACATGAGCGAGAAGGAGATCTCGGAGCGCGTCCGCGAGTCGCTCACTTACGTGGGGCTGCCGGGCACCGAAGAGACCTGGCCCTCGGACTTGTCCGCTGGCATGAAGAAACGGGTCTCGCTGGCGAGGGCGCTCGCGATCCGGCCCGAGGTCCTGCTCTACGACGAGCCGACGACCGGCCTCGACCCGATCAACGTCACCCGCATCGCCGATCTGATCCAGTATCTGAACGAGACCCTGGACGTGACCTCGGTGGTGGTGACACATGACATGGACACGGCGCTGGCGATCAGCGACCGCATCGCCATGATCCACGAAGGGTTCGTGATCTTCTCCGGAACGCCGGACGAGCTGCAGGCCTCGGAGAATCCGCAGGTCCGCGACTTCCTCAAGGGTAACGCTCCGGTCGACGAGGACACCGAAACTCTGCTAAAGAGTGCAGGGTAAGTGGCTGGGTTGGGCAACAAATGAAGACGACCTCCGGTACTCGCCTGCGTGTTGGCATTTTCGTATTGGCCGCCTTGGTGATCGGCGCGACCATCGCATTTGCGATCGGCTCACAGAAAAACGTCTTCACGTCAAAAACGACGTACTACGCGATCTTTCACGACGTCGGCGGCCTGCAGAAGGGCAACACGGTCCGCGTGGCTGGTGTGAGCGTCGGCTCGGTCACCGAGGTCGTCATCGCTGAGTCGGGTAGCATCGAGGTTTACTTCCGCGTCATCGACGACGCGACCCACCTAGTCAGAGGACAGCCTGACACGGCCCTCGTCGACGGGGAGCCAAAGCCGAGCTTTGCCGCGATCGGGAGCAAGGGCCTCCTCGGCGACCGCCTCATCGAGATCACGGTCGGCTCCGACGAGTATCCCGAATGGGATCCGGACGAGCCCATTCCGGTGTCGGTCGGCGGAGGCATCATGGCGTTGGCGGAGCGCACCTTGACGGAAGCTGAGGGGACGGCGCACAACCTCCGGCTCGCCAGCGACCCTTTCGCCGATCAGGAGTTCTCGAACGACCTCAAAGAGACGGCTCGCAATCTCGCGAAGGCTAGCGGTTTGATCGCGAGCGGTGACGGGACGATCGGACGCTTGATGAACGATGCCGAGCTCGGGCGCGATGTGAAGGGTGCCGTGAAGGAGCTGCGAGCGGCCGGAAAGCAAGTCGCCGCGCTAGGTAAGAACCTCAACCAGATCACCGAAGACATTCAAACGAACGAAGGCACGGCGCACGCCTTGCTCTATGGGAGCGAGGGCGCCGACGCGATTCGGAACATCCGCGACACGTTCGGCCAGCTCAATACCATCCTGACCGATGTCCGCGAAGGCGACGGTGCAGTCAATCAGCTGATCTACGGCGAGCTCGATGATTCATTCATGGACAACCTGCAGAACGCCAGCGACGACATCGCCTTCCTTACCAAAGAGGCGCGCGCGGGCAAGGGCACCGTCGGGGCGCTGCTGACCGACCCGTCGATCTACGAAGACATCAAAAGGCTGGTTGGCGACCTCGAGCGCAACGATATTCTTCGGGCGCTGGTGCGCTATTCGATCCGGCGCGACGCACCGCGCGAGCCGGTCGAAGTGACCGAAGAGTAGAACGATGCGGCCATATCTCGATTTGCTGCGGAAGGTGCTGGACGACGGCGTCGAGCGCGAAGACCGGACCGGCACCGGCACGCGAAGCCTATTTGGTTACCAGATGCGGGTCGACCTGCGTGAAGGCTTCCCCCTCGTCACCACCAAAAAGATTCATCTGAAATCGATCATCCACGAGCTGTTGTGGTTCGTTCGCGGTCAAACCCACGTCAGTCACCTGCAAGAAGTGGGCGTCTCGATTTGGGACGAATGGGCAACGGTCGAACAGGCCGCGCGCTTCGGACGAAAGGAAGGCGACCTCGGTCCGGTGTACGGGCATCAGTGGCGCAACTTCGGCGCTACCGGCCGCGAGGACGGCTCTTACCAGCAGGACGGGTTCGACCAACTCTCCTACGTGCTCGATCAGATCCGCGACGACCCGTACAGCCGGCGGCTGATCATCTCGGGCTGGAACCCGTCGGAAGCCGAGCGCGTCGCCCTACCTCCTTGTCACACCCTATTCCAGTTTTATGTCAGCGACGGTCGTCTGAGCTGTCAATTGTACCAGCGCAGTGCCGACGTCTTTCTGGGAGTTCCCTTCAACATCGCTAGTTACGCGCTCCTGACCATGATGATCGCGTCTGTTTCAGGCTTGAAGCCAGGCGACTTCATTCACACGTTCGGTGACGTGCACCTCTACAGCAACCATGTCGAACAGGCCCGGCTGCAGCTCTCACGTCAGCCTCGCCCGCCGCCAACGATGCTGATCGACCCATCGGTCGAGAACCTCTTCGACTTCCAGCACGAGCACTTCCAACTCAAAGACTACCTCCCGCATGCCCGTATCAAAGCCCCGGTGGCGGTGTGACGGACACTGAGACCGTTCTGGCCCCGCTCGCGTTGATCGCGGCGGTGGCGCGCAACGGAGTGATCGGCAAAGACGGCGCGCTGCCCTGGCACCTCTCCGAAGACCTCAAGCACTTCAAAAGGACCACCGACGGCCGCGCCATCATCATGGGCCGCAAGACCCACGACTCGATCGGCCGCCCCCTACCGAAACGCCGCAACATCGTGGTCACCCGGACGACCGGCGCGGTGTTCCCCGGTTGCGAAGCCGCCCACAGCCTCGACGAAGCCATTGCCCTCGCAAGAGGCACCGACGACTGCCCCTTCATCATCGGCGGCGCGAGCCTGTACGAAGAAGCGCTCCCGCTCGCGACGGAGCTGCATCTGACGACGATGGACGAAGACGTGGAAGGGGATACGTATTTCCCGGAAGACTTGTCGCAGTTTGAGGAGGTGGAGAACCGGAAGGGGGAGACGCCGGGCGTCGTCTTTCGGCTACTACGCCGCAAATCGTCGCAACACTGACACTGCTACCGAGACCTGATCCGCCCCCTCAACACCGCATACCCCCGCTGCCCCTGGGGATCCTCGGCGAAGATCGCCGGCGCCAGCCCTGTGGCCTCGGGAGCCTGTTTGCTGATCGGCGCGTTCCCTTTCCGCCCCGCAGCTCCCTGCGGCTGAGCCGCAAGATGCCGCTCGAGCTCCTCCTCGCGAATCGGCTCGGGCTCGCCCTCTGCACGAGGCTGCTCGGCGACGAGATCGGGCGTGACGCCCTCCGCCTGAATCGAGCGACCGGACGGCGTGTAATAACGGTAAGTCGTGAGCTTGAGCGCGCTGCCGCCTGGAAGCTCGAAGACGTTTTGCACGCTGCCTTTGCCGAACGATCGGACCCCGACGAGCACCGCGCGCCGCTGGTCGCGCAACGCGCCCGCGACGATCTCCGAAGCGCTCGCAGTGTTCTGGTTGATCAGAATGACGATGGGCCATTTCGGCCTAGTGCCCGCCCGCCGCGCCGAATATTCACTGATCACCTCGCCGCCGCGCCCGCGCGTGCTGACGATGAGCCCCGACGTGAGGAACTGGTCGCTCACCCACACCGCTTCGTGAAGCAAGCCTCCTCCATTGTCCCGGAGGTCGAGCAGCAGGCCCGTCACACCGCCCTGCTCACGTAGCTTCACCACCGCCTCGTCGAGCGCGTCGCTCAGTAGCCGGGCTGTCCCGTCCTGAAATGCCTTGATGCGCACGTAGACGACGCCGTCGTCCAAGACCTGCATCTCGATGGGGTCGATGTCGATGAACGCCCGTGTCAGCCTACGCTCGATCGCTTCCTCCTTCCCCTCACGCCGGATGGCGACCTTCACGATCGTCCCCGGCTCCCCGCGAATGCGGAGTACCGCGTCGTACAATCGAACGTCTAGCGCGTCCTCATC
>CAXMRM010000200.1:0-6592 GCA_964196015.1 uncultured Myxococcota bacterium | reverse complement strand
ACACCCGATCCCATCCCGAACTCGGAAGTTAAGCCTATCAGAGCCGATGGTACTGCAGGGGAAGCCCTGTGGGAGAGTAGGACGTCGCCGGAATTATGAGAGCCCGCTGTGGAAACACGGCGGGCTTTCTTCTTTTCGGGGCACAGGCGGTTTGCGGGAACGGCACTAGGGCGATGTCGCGCCTGCCTCTGGTGCGTCGGTCTTGCTCGCCGCGATCAGCTTCTTCGCCAGCTCCTCGAAGCGAGGGTCTGCGCGCAAGCTTGCCAAATCAGAGTCGGCTTTCAGGAGTCGTGCATCTTGAAAGCCGTTTTCCGTAGCCTGATGGAGGTATGCCAAGGCCCCGTCCAAGTCGGTCTGCAGGGCCCTTGAGCACGCCAGGTTGTAGAGGGGCTCCCATGCATCGGGTCGGATCTCTTCGGCCCGTTTGAAATAGGTTTCGGCTGTCTCATGCTCGCGCAGTCGGTGTGAACACACGCCAACTTGGAAGGTGGCCTGGAAGTTAGCTGGCCACTTTTCGACGGCTCTTTCGTACCATGTACGGGCCTCGATGTAGTCGCCCTGTCGAAAGTAGAGTCCGCCGTACTGCAAGTACGCGCGCGGATAGTCCCCATCGGTCTCGAGGGCCTTTTGGTACCACCGCTCCGCTTCCTTGGGTTGCTTGCGCTTCAGCTCCAGAAAGCCGCGCGCCAGCATGGCCTCGACGAAGTCTGGGTTGAGCCGCAGCGCCTCGGTTAGCTTGGCCTCCGCAAGCTCGAGCTCACCGCGCTGCACATAGAGCTGCGCGAGCGAGGTCATCACGCGAGGTTGATGCGGTTCATCCGCAAGTGACCGTAGATGATGCTCCACAGCCTTGTCGTCGTTGCCTAGGCGTGATTCGCAAAGAGCGAGCGTGTTTCTAGCCGAGACGTGATTCGGAACGATTTCGAGAAGCTCCTCGAGGGTCGTTTTCGCTTCCTCGAATCGAAGGTCGCGAGCCAAGTGTCGTCCGCGCTCGAGCTGTGCGTAAATCTTGATGCCGTCCTTTGGATCCATGTCTTGCACGGCTTTGCGTGTGCTCGCCTCGCCGAGGTAGCCCAGCGCTTGCAGCATTTCGGTGGTTTCTTCGTCGAGCGGATTCGCCGTGACGGTGATGCCAAATTTTTCACTTTCGAGCAGGATCTGATCGAGCTCGCTGTCGAGCTCTGAGGCCTTGCTCCTGGTCTCGTCGGCCTCTGCCGCGAGCAGATTGTTTCGTTCGTTAGGATCGACGGCTCGATTATAGAGCTCGGGGCGCGGAGCGCGGATGTAGGTCCAGGGCCCATTTCGCACGCCCAAGAGCGGCGCCATGCCGAAACCGAGTTGTGCCAAGAGCGACTCGGAGTACTGCGACTTGCCTGGCGGTGGAGCCTCTCCCTTGAGAGTCCGGCTGAGGTCGGAGCCCTGGTTCGTCGGGATCGAGTGTCCCAGCATCGAAAGCACGGTCGGAAACAGGTCGACCCCTCGTGCGTCACCTTGGTAGACGGTGCCGGCGGGGAGGGTTCCAGGATGGCGAAAGATCATCGGAACACGGATCGTCGATTCGTAGATGAATACTGCGTGGGTCTTCTCGCCGTGCTCGCCAAGGCTCTCACCGTGGTCCGAGGTGAACACGACCAGCGTGTCATCGAGCACGCCCTGCTCCGCCAGCGCGTCGAGGAGCCTCCCGACCTGGCGGTCCGCCGACGCGATCTCCGCGTCGTAAGGCGTGACCGCAAGCGCCCGATCCGCGTTTCCTGCCGTATGGGGCTGATGGGGGTCGAACATGTGTACCCAGAGGAAGAATGGTTTCCGCTCGCGTTCACCCCTATCTGACCAGGTGCGCAGCCAGTTGATCGCCGCGTCCACGGTACGGCGGGCGGGGCGCTCCCGAATCATGAACATGTGCGGCTCGTCTTCGTTCCACAGGTCGTCGTCGTAACCGTCGAAGCCCTGATCGAGGTTGTATCGGCGGTGAAGCACGAGCGCTGAGACGATCGCTTGAGTGGAATATCCCTTTCCCTGCAGAACCTCGGCGAGAGTGGTCAGCTCATCCGGCACTCGATAGGCACCGTTGTCCCGTACGCCGTGCGCAGGCGGGTAAAGACCAGTAAAAATCGACGTGTGTGATGGCAGTGTGATCGGGGCCACGGAGACTGCGTGCTCGACGCGAACACCCTCGCCAGCGAGTTGATCGAGGCGTGGCGTGCGCGCGAAATGGTAGCCGTAGGATCCGAGATGGTCTGCTCGCAGTGTGTCAATCGTGATCACGAGCAGGTGCTTAGGCGCAGAAACTGCTCCTTGTTTCTGCTTGGAGCTGCACCCGGCAATGAGCAGGAGAAGAAAGACTGTCGCGGTGAGTGGCAATTGAGCACGCATCGACTTGGTCTTAGCCGAGAACTCGTATACCGTCGATCACGGAGCGACGGTATGCTCCGCTGTCATTGGAGGGGAACTATGAAACGTGTTTTTGGTTGCGCGCTGGGATTGATCTGTACCATGGTCGTGGCGAGTACGGTGCAGGCCGATGTCGCTTTGATCGATGGGTCTGGTCTCGAATTTTTCGTCAACACCGATAGAACTACGTCGAGCTCGTCTGCGTCGGGCGCTGCAAGCGAAGCATCATACACCGCAGCCGTTCCGTCGACGACGAGTGGCGGTGGACCGACGACCGTCACCTTGAGCGATGCGTTTGATGGGTATGGCGCGCTCCTGGTGAACGGCACCTACTTTACGAACAACGGGATAGGTACACTCGTTTGTAACGACCGGGAGGTCTCCTTCCCTACGCAGACGATCGGCGATCTGGAGGTCACACGGCGGGCGTTTGTTCCTGACAACGATGAGTTCCTCCGCTGGCTCAACATCGTAACCAATGTCGGGACCGCCGCAGTCGACGTGACGGTGTTGACCGATAACAACCTCGGCTCAGACAGCAGCACGGTAATCACCGCGACGTCGAGCGGCGACCTCATCCAGGAGACGACCGACACCTGGATTGCGACCGGTGGAGACGTCGACGACCCGCGACTCGGGCATGTCCTGCAGGGCGCCGGGGCCTCGGTTGGCCTTGCGGCGATTTCCGGCTTCGACAGCAACGACCCAGAGTGGGAGTACGAAACGTTCTCGCTTCCGGCAGGGGAGACCGCGATCCTCATGTTCGTCGTCACGGGTCAGCCAACGAACGGAGCAGCAGCGGCGCAGGCAGCCGCCATCGCAGCGCTCGAAGGTTCGATGATGGACTGCATGACGAACGAAGAAGCCGCGATGATCCAGAACTTCATCGTCGAGCGCTGCGACCTGACAGCGGACTGCGACGACGGCGATATGTGTACGGGCTCAGAGACCTGCGAGAGCAATATCTGCGTCCAGGGCGACCCGCTGGTCTGTCCCGGCGGCGAAACCTGTGATCCGGCGACCGGGTGTTCAGGCGGTGCGGGCGGCGCAGGCGGTGCAGGCGGTGTAGGCGGTGGAACCGGCGGTACAGGCGGTACAGGCGGTACAGGCGGAAGCACCAGCGATGGTGGCGGCGGTTGCGCCGTAAGTTCCGAGGAAGGTAGCCCCACGGCCGGGATGCTCTTCCTTGTCGCGCTCGGATGGCTTGCCATCCGACGACGTCGACAGGCCTAGTCGCCTTTGGGGAAGCCCGATTGACTTGGCTCGGCGTCCGTCGAGCCAAGTCACCGGCTCTCCCTGTCAGCGTCAGCGGGTTGTCGGCTTTAGGAGACTGGCGTCAGCACGACGACCGGCAGCTCACGTTCTGTTCGCGTCTGGTACTTCGACCACATCGGGTTCGCGGTCTTGCCGATCTCCCACAGGCGTTCGCGCTCGGCGCCGGTTGCCAGGCTGGCTTTCACGCGGAGCTTCTTGCGGCCCACGCGAACCTCGCCCATGGGATCGACCTGGAGGTTCTTCCACCATTGGGGGTCGCGTTTCGCGGCGCCGTCGGAGCCGACCACCACGTAACTGTCGCTATCCTGAAAGTACACGAGTGCCGCCGTGTGCGTGTTACCCGACTTACGGCCGGTGACCGACAACAGCAGCATGGGTAGGCCTGCTGAGGAGGCACCGACCCGTCCATCGCTGAGCTCGTAAATCGCAGCATGAGCTTTGAACATCGCTTTGAGTGCGCGCGCACGCAAATGTCGGGACCGAGAGGCCATGGGGGTGTTCTTAGCGCAAAAACATCTTCACGCATCGCTCGTCATGATGAAGAGAGGCAGGCCGCCGAAGTCCTTGTACTTTGGCCGGAGACGCTCGGTGTCGTAGTACTTGTCGACGTCGACGACCTTCTTGGCTCCGATGATCACGTCGAGCGGAACGCTGCCGTAGCGGCCGTCGTGGACGGAAACGAGCCGGCCCGAACTGCCTGAATCGATGAGGTCCAACGCCAAATTGCCAAAGGCCATCGGGACGATCGAGTCGAGGGCGTCGGGATCGCCGCTGCGAACGAGGTAGCCGAGTCGTTGGCTGACCACATTGACCCGGCGGCCTTGATTGAATCGAGGTGAGAGTCGTTTGAGTGCCTCTGCGACGCGATCTCCAATGCCGCCCAACTTGCGGTGGCCAAACTGATCTGCTTGCTCGGATTCGAAAGACATCGCGTCATCGCCAGTCATTTGAGCGCCCTCGGATACCAAGACTACCGAGTAGTTGCTAGGGTTGCGGTCGCGGTCGTGGACGAGGAGCTCGGTGAGCTGTTCCATGTCGAAGGTATGCTCCGGGATGACGCAGCGATCAGCGGCGCCCGCCATGGTCGGCAGCAGCGCGGTGTATCCTGCGTAACGACCGAACACCTCGATCACCAGGAAGCGTTCGTGTGAGCCGGCCGAAGTGCGTAGCCTGTGAGTCAGCTCGATCGTGCGAGTCACGCAGGTGCTGAAGCCAATGCAGTAGTCTGTCCCCGGGACATCGTTGTCCATGGTCTTTGGAATGGCGACCACGGGGACGCCGCGCTGGTGCAAGTGCGCGCCATAGCTAAGCGTGTCGTCGCCGCCTATCGGAATCAGATGGTTGATGCCGAGGAAATCTAGATTTGCCATCACGCTGTCGGTGACGTCATTGATCTCGTCCTGATACTTGTCTCTGAGGTGGGGGGGCAGCATCGTTTGGGGCAAGTGACTCGGGCGCGTTCGCGAAGAGTGCAAGAACGTCCCGCCGGTTCGCCCGGACCTGTTGACGGCTTCTTCTGTCAGAACCTGCGCGTGCGCACTGTTGTCGGCATCTTTGTCGGGGATGATATCCACCAGACCACCCCAGCCCCGGCGGAGCCCGATGACTCGGTGACCTTCCCGCAGTGCGCGAATCGTAATGGCTCGAATCGCCGGGTTGAGGCCTGGCACGTCACCGCCACCCGTTAGAATCCCAATCGTAGACTTCACCGGGCGACTCTAGCGCATGCGGGCAGCTGAGCTACACGCCCGCTCTACGCAGCTGGTTGATTACTGCGGCGGCAACGTGTCGCGCTTAGTCACGGCTACTCGCAGCTGGCGAACGTCGACCAGCGTCTCGAGCGTCGTCTTCCAACCCTTCGCCGGAATTGCCAACATCGAGTCGACCAATTCGGGCGTGAAGAGAATCGGCTCGGCGTCTGAATTGTACCCGAGCTGCAGTAGCGCGTCTTCCTCGAAGAGGCGGCACTGCTTTTCGCAACAATGAAACGACTCGGTCACGCGATAGAAACCTTCGGGGGGAAGCGGTTGAAGGAACCGCACCAACGCCGGGTCGTCGATCACGTGCCCCTTCTCCTCGAACTGTGCGCGGTTATAACGCCACTCCTTTGGAAGGTAGACGCCAGGTCCCGGGTTGCCGTGGTTGTGGAAATAGACGAGCCGGCCCTCCTCCACGGACAAAACAGGCCCTGTCGTTCGATACAAGCCACATGGTGGAAGCTGCATGGCACACACCTAGACCAAGCACTCGCTTCGAGCAATCGTCGTTCTCTCTCAGGGGTGATAGAAGCGACCGATGAGCAAATCCACGGGATGGGCGGATCGTCCCGAATCTGCTCGAGTTCCTGGAGCGGTAGCGCTACCAAGTACGGTACGGCTTGGCCACCAAGTTGGAGTTGAAGTAGCGCGGGTCGTCAGTGACTTCGTCGCCGACCCACTCGGGTTTGTCGAACGCTTCGTCTTCTTGGCCGAGCTCGATCTCTGCAACCACGAGCCCTGCGTTGTCGCCTTCGAAGACATCGATCTCCCAAGTGTGAGGGCCTACGCTGAGCGTGTAGCGGACCTTTTCGATCAGCGGGCGCTTGCACAAGGTATCGAGGATCTGCTCGGCATCCGCCAATGGGATCTCGTATTCGAACTCCGCACGACGCGCGCCAATGTTCTTTCCCTTGATCGTGATCGAGCCCCGCGATCCCGCCACGCGGACGCGAACCGTACGTTCGGGCTCGGTCGACAGAAAACCCTGCCGGTACTGCGTGCCTTCCGCCGTCTCGCGCCAGCTGTCTCCGGCGATGAGAAACTTTCGTTCGATTTCCACGCCCATGATGCCCTATTGGGCTCTTTTACCCTAGCTCATCGCCGTCGACTCTGGTTTTTCTGGACTTCGGCGTCCTTGGCCTTGAACTGCCGCACTGGCCAGGCTACTT
>CAXMRM010000199.1:0-6302 GCA_964196015.1 uncultured Myxococcota bacterium | reverse complement strand
TTTTCGAGCGTATCGGTCTCGCCACGCCAGCCATTGACCTGTGCCCAACCGCTGATCCCTGGCTTCACCTTGTGCCGGAGCATGTAGCCCTGGATCTTCTTGCGGTAGAGCTCGTTGTGCGCGACCGCGTGTGGTCGAGGACCGACGATGCTCATGGTGCCTTCGATCACGTTCAGGAACTGTGGGAGCTCGTCCAGGCTCGCGCGCCGGAGAAACGCGCCGAGCTTGGTGACGCGGGCATCGCCCTCCGTGGCTTGCTTGATGTCGGCGCCGTCTTCAGTGACGGTCATCGATCGAAACTTCAGCACGTGAATCACCTCTCCGTTCAAGCCATAGCGGCGCTGTCTAAACAGCATGGGGCCCGGGGAGGTTAGCTTGACGCAGATGCCGATGATCAGCATCGGGATCGCGATGATCATCAAAATCAGCGTGCCGAGCACGATGTCTTCGAGACGCTTCAGCCAGCCATCGACTCCGTAGAACGGCGTTTCGTGCAGGCTGACCGTGGGCACGCCGCCCAGCGTGCCCCACCGGGCATGCAATAGGTTGAACGCAAAGAAGTCGGCCGCGAGATACACCGAAGCCGTCGTGTCCGAGAGTTGCCGCAAGAGTTCGTTGATTCGCGGCTCTGCGCGCAACGGAAACGCGATGTAGATGAGGTCGACCTCTCCGGCCCTAGCTGCATCGACTAAGTCGCTCAACGAGCCAGCGCGCATCCCGACCGCCTCGGGGATCGGATGGCAACGATCCTCGGTCCGGTCGTCATAGTACCCGTAGACCTCGAGCCCGAGCGAAGGCGCGGCCTGCATTTGAAGGGCGAGTTGCTCCCCGAGCGCGGTCATGCCGACGATCGCCGCTGCGCGTGTGTTGTACCCGCGGGCCCTGAGCTCGCGTAGCCCGAGCGTGATCGTCGTGCGCCAGACTGAAACGAAGAAAGGCGCCAGCGCAAACCACGACGATACGACGATACGGGAGTATTCCTCGGACTGCTTGAAGATGAAGAGTAGGAAGAGCAAGACCGGCACGACGCCGATGAACCAGCCGGTCCACGTACGCACCAGTTGAGGCTTAAGACGAGCACCGCGAGCGCTTTCGTAGAGCCGGAGTGATTGCCCTATCACTATAAAGAGAACCGCCGCGATCGTTGCGGCGGTCCACGACCCCTGGTCCCAAACCTCTCCCCGAGCGTACGTTGGCAGCCATAGCGCTACGTAAATCAGAACGAAATCGACGAGCCGCATGAGCGGGGCGAGGTCGGCATCGACGCCGCCTCCCCATTCGGTGGTTTTCTTGCTCGCCATTGGGGGTTCGTAGACAGTATAGGCATAGCCGCAGAGTTTCTCACTTCAACCTTGCGGACAGCAGTTGGGCACGTTAACCACGAGTATGCGCCAGTGCATGGCATTCTTTGTCGCGATTACGCTCGTTACCGGGTGCGCGCGGAACCGCTATAACCAGGCGCCGACGGTGCCGAGCGATGACCCTTCGTTTTCGGCACCAGAGCCCGTCGTCCTTCGGGGTATCGAATCCGATCCTCCCGAGGCGCTCAAGCTACTCCCGGGTGATGTAGTCCAGCTCACAACGGTTTCGGCGAAGACACAGGCGTTCGACGGATTGATCGTCGATTCGATGGGTCAGCTCCACGTGCCGTTAGCGGGCGACATTCAGGTAGGCGGTATGACACTGACCCAGTCCGAGAAGGCCGTCGAGACGGGCCTTCGACGGTACGACCGGTTCGTTCGGGCCAACCTGATCATCACCAGGCTGGGCGGCCACACCGCGGCTGTCGTGGGGGCGGCGTCGTCGCCGGGTCGGTTCGAGGCGGTCCCGGGTATGCGCTTGGCCGACCTGCTTGCACAGGCCGGCGGCATCAAGGAGGCACGAAGCAATGAGGTACCGACTTTGCTGGGTAGTCTGGAGCTGACCCGCCTCGTCCGAGATGGCGAGACTGTCCCCGTCAGCATGCGGCTGGCCAGGCAGGGCGACCCAAAGCACAACATTCGCGTCCACCCTGGCGATCAGCTCTACGTTCCGCCAATCACGGACCAATTGATCATGGTCTTGGGCGAAGTCGCGAGACCGCAGCCCCTCGGATACCGGCCGGGTATTCGTTTGACGGAGGTGCTGGCGCACGCAGGGGGGATTGTGAGCCAGCGTGGCGACCGCAAAGACATTCGCATCGTCCGGGGGTCTCTGCGCGAACCACAAATTTATACGACCAACCTGAAAGCGCTGATGAGTGGCAAGGCCACGGACGTTGAGCTCATCCCAGGCGACATCGTGTACGTGACCAAGGCCTGGTACGCGAGCACAGCTGACGTGCTGAACGCGCTGGCACCGGTCCTCTCCCTCGCCAACTCGTTTGCGATCCTTGCTGTCGCTGGATCCCTCAGCAAGTAGATGCACCAGCCGGTCTTCCAACGCTTGCTCGGTGCGAACATCGAAACCGAGGAGGTCGATCCACATTCGCTCGAAGGTGGGCTCTTGAAGGCCGAGCAGGAGGCGGTCGCCGGAGCCGCGCAGACACGCATCGAGCAGTTCACCGCCGGCCGCGTTTGCAGCCGGATCGCGCTTGGGCGCTTCGGCGTTGCTGCGACGACGCCGATCCCCCGGGGCGAAGATCGAGCCCCGATTTGGCCGCCGGGTTTCGTCGGTAGCATTTCGCACACGGACATGTGGTGCGCGGCCGCGGTGGCTCGAGCCGAGCACGTTCGATCGCTCGGCATCGATTTAGAACCTGCGACAGCCTTGAAGGAGTCCTTGTGGCGAAGGGTCTGCACTCCAAAGGAGCGAGACTGGCTGCATGAGCTTGCCGAGCCGGGCCTCACCGGCAAGATCCTGTTCAGTGCCAAGGAGTCGGTCTACAAGTGCCAGTATCCGATCACCACCAAGTTTCTCGGGTTCCATGCCGTCGAGCTCGAGATCGGTGACGGTTCGTTCCGAGCGGTCTTCCAGCAGCAAGCCGGTGAGTTCCAACCGGGCGACGTGATGTCGGGTCGGTACCTCGTCGAAGAGGGGCTCGTGGCCACCGCATGCGAGCTCCCTCTATGACCGCGGAGGACCTCTCGGTCGTCATCGACGTCCCGCGAGGTAGCTTCATCAAGCGTGGCGACGACGGCGCACTCGACTTCGTTTCACCGATCCCGTGCCCATTCAACTACGGTCACGTGCCGGGCACGTTGGCGGAAGACGGCGACGCCTTCGACGCTGTGGTGCTCGGGCCGAAATTGTCCTTCGGGAGCACTGCCAAGGTCGCTACCAGAGCGCGGGTCGACTTCATCGACGCCGGACGCTCTGATCCCAAATGGGTCTGTGCCGATGCCCCCTTGAGCGGATTCCAACGGTTCCAGGTGGCCGGGTTCTTTCGCTGCTACGCCGCCGCAAAGCGCTTGATCAACCGGGTTCGCGGGAAGCAGGGGCCGACGCGCTACCTCGGCTGGCTCTAGCGCCTCCCGTCGTGCAGACTCTGCCACTCGCTTGCGTGAGTCGATCGACATACGAATCTTGTCTTCAGTCGCGTCAGTAGACGCGGACGCATGGGACCAACTCGTGGGTGAAGACGACCCGTTCGTCGAGCATGCGTTCCTGTTGTTGCTCGAACAAAGCGGGTCTGTCGGGGGTGACTCCGGCTGGGAGCCGACGCATGTCACCGTATGGCGCGACAATCGCTTGGTGGGCGCGTTGCCCCTCTATCTGAAGACCCACAGCTACGGCGAGTACATCTTCGACTGGGGGTGGGCCGACGCCGCTTCTCGACTGGGTCTCAACTACTATCCCAAGCTCGTCGCCATGGTGCCAGTGACGCCCGTGACGGGCCGACGGTTCCTCTTCGCACCCGACCAAGATCCAGCCGAGCTCGTGCGCAGGCTGATCGACGGTTGTCTCGAGGTCGCAGAGTCGACCGGGGTTTCGTCCATCCACCTCCTCTTCCTGACCCCCGAGGAGCAAGAGTGGGTTGATCGCGACGGCCGCTTGATGAAGCGCCTCTCGTTTCAGTTCCACTGGCGGAACGCGGGATATGACGCCTTCGAGGATTTCGTGGGCGACTTCCGTTCGTCCATGCGTAAGAAGTTAAAAAAAGAGCGTCGTGTTGCGGCCACAGCCAATCTTCGCATCGAGGAGCTTCGTGGTGACGATCTGAGCGTCGAGGATTGGCGGGCACTGGAGCGCCTCTATCGCTCGACCTGCGGCCGCAAGGGCTCGTACCCCTACTTGACGCCCGAGTTTTTCGAGCTTGCGCCATCGATCCTCCACGGCTCTCCGCTCGTTTTCGCCGCGAAGGACGAAGGCCGCATCGTCGCCGCATCGATCAATTTCGCAAAGGGCGGACACCTTTACGGCCGTTATTGGGGCGCGACGCAAAGACACGACATGCTCCATTTCGAGCTCTGTTACTATCGGCTCATCGAGTACGCCATCGACCATCGCATGCACCGCTTTGAAGCGGGCGCCCAGGGTACGCACAAGCTTCGACGCGGCTTGATGCCCGTCCCGATCCACAGCGCGCACTGGATTCGCCATCCAGTGCTGGCGCAAGCCGTTGCCGATTTTCTGCCGCGGGAAGCCTCATCGGTGCAACAGCAGATTCGCGAGCTCAGTCGTCACGGCCCGTTCCGGCGATACGACGACGGAGAAGCACTACGGCCCCGAGCCTCCGGATGACCCTGCTCTTCGTCTACGTCGGCGTCGCACTCGGTGTGTCGTTTCTCTGCTCGATTCTCGAGGCGACGCTTCTCAGCATCACCCCGTCGCACCTCGCGAAGCTCGAGCAGGACCGGCCTAGCGTTGGCGCTCGGCTGCGCGCGCTCAAGGCGCACATCGACCGGCCCCTCGCTGCGATCCTGAGCCTCAACACCATCGCCCACACCGTTGGTGCAGCCGGTGTCGGCGCCGAAGCACAACGCCTGTGGGGTTCGGAGGTGTTGGCCATCACATCGGGGGTCTTGACGCTGCTGATCCTCTTTCTCTCCGAGATCATTCCCAAGACGCTGGGCGCGTTGTACTGGCGCCGCTTGACCGGGTTCATTTCGGCCGTCTTGCCGCCGCTGATTCTGATGATGCTTCCGCTGGTCTGGCTCGCCGATGTGATCACCGGTTTCCTGAGACATCGGCAGGCAGTCGAGAAGATTTCTCGCGAAGAATTCGCAGCCCTAGCGCGCGTCGGCGAACAGCAGGGTGTGTTCGACAAGTCGGAAGTGAGAATCCTCCGCAATCTGTTTCTTTTCGGTTCGCTGCGCGCGAGAGACATCATGACGCCACGCACAGTGGTGTTCTCGCTCGAGGAGAACACGATGGTGCGGGATGCAATCGCCGAGCGTGGCGCCATGATCTTCTCGCGAATCCCGATCTGGAAGGGAACCCCCGACCAGATGACAGGATACATCTTGAAAGACCAGCTGTTGCTACGCGCTGCACGTGACGAGCTCGATGTGCCGATTCACACCTTTGCGCGTGAGGCGTTGATGGTGCCCGATACCGTTCCACTGCCTGCGCTCTTCGAGAAGCTCCTCGACAACCGTGAACACATCGCCGTGGTCGTCGACGAGTACGGGGGTGTCGACGGCGTCGTTACGATGGAAGACGTCATCGAGACCCTCATCGGGCTCGAAATTGTCGACGAGATGGACTCGGTCAAGGACATGCGCGCGATGGCCCGCGCGAAGTGGGAAGTGCGCGCGAAGCACATCGAGAGTGAGCGGCCCGAACTACCGAAGCCCGTAGACCCCGTCCAAGGCTCATGAGAGCTTCGCTCACAGGCGCTGGTCTTCCTACATCGAGCCTGCAGCGATGGATTTATGCTCTCAAACCCGCGAGCTGGCTGAAGCTGTTGGTGCCCGCACTCTTCGGGCAGGTTCTCGGCGTGAGCCAGGCAGAGGGGCTCGACTCGCGGGCGCTGGGCTGGGGGCTCGGCTTCACCGTGCTCGGGCTCGGCTTCATCGTCTTGCTGAATGACTGGGGCGACCGCGATGTCGACGCGATCAAGCGCAAGATGTTTCCCGACGGGTGCTCGCCGAAGACGATTCCGGATCGGCTCATCGATGCGCGGGCGGTAGGGTTTGCAGGTCTCCTCTTTGGAGGCGCGACTCTGCTCGTCGCCGCCGGCGCAGAGTTGGCACTGCAGCGGCCGGTCGCGTTCGAAGCGGGGCTCCTATGCATGTTGATCTTCGTGGCGTACACACTGCCGCCGATCCGGCTGAACTATCGGGGTGGGGGGGAGCTTCTCGAGATGCTCGGCGTGGGCGCGGCGCTCCCGCTCTACAACGCCTATCTGCAAGGAGGCGCCATCGCGCCACGAGCCTGGC
>CAXMRM010000198.1:0-5909 GCA_964196015.1 uncultured Myxococcota bacterium | reverse complement strand
AATTGCGGTGCCGATCTCCGGTGCCGACCGTGCTCGGATGGCTTGGATATCGGTCGTGCGGATCAGCTCGTGGCGACCGTCGCGGAATGCGAATTTGACGAAGCCGCTCGGTCCGGCTGTCACGGTGTCTCTCGTTTCCATTTTCATTTCCTTTTCGTTGAAAGAACGCGTTAGTGCGCCCCAGCCCGACCGGAGTCGGGACTCAGTTGAAGCGCGAGGCGCTCGAGATCATCGGCTTGTGCCCGGAGGCTCCGAGCCAGCGAAAGGAGGCGATCGGGGCTCAGGCCCTGTACCCTCGGCGCCGTGTAACTGTCATTACCAGGGCTGAGGGCTTGTGTGAGTTGACAGGGAGTCGAGCGAATCTACACTCGGCCGCATGGCAACTTTGGAAGATAGATTAGTCGACAAGCGCATCGTGGAACGCAACATGGCGAAGGGTTTGATTTCGAAAGCACAGTACGAGCAACATTTGGCCGACCTCGCCGACGGCGAAGGCGCGTGCGAGCGTGTGCAGATCGACCCTGGCGATTCGACAGACGACTCTCATCGGGAGTAGTTTCAATGAGTGAGGAAGACAACGCGGCTGGGAGGATCGACTTCAACACCTTCATCTTGTCGTTGAGCACATCCGCGCTGACGCATCTCGGCGATCTGCCCGGAGCTGAAGACGAGGCGCCCGTCAGCCTCGCCCATGCCAAGCAATCGATCGACTGCATCGCGCTGCTCGAAGAGAAGACGAGAGGGAACCTCACCGGCGAGGAAGAGCGCCTCGTCACCGAGATCCTCTTCGATTTACGGCTTCGCTTCGTGGCAGCAACGAAAGCGCGGGACGCGAAGACTTGAAGAAACTCGGGGGTACGCCCGAGGACCGAGCTCGGGTATGCTTCGCCTCATGAGCACCACCCACTACCGAACCTGCAATCTCTGCGAAGCGATGTGCGGACTCGAGGTCGAGCTCGACGGCGCAGAAGTCCTATCGATACGCGGCGATGAGCACGATGTCTTCAGCCGAGGGCATGTGTGCCCGAAAGCCACCGCGCTCAAGGACCTGTACGACGACCCCGATCGGTTGAAGCAACCCGTACGTCGCGTCGGTGATCGTTGGGAGCCAATTTCCTGGGACGAAGCGTTCGACGAAGTGGTGAGCCGCATACACCAGATTCAAGGCGAACACGGCCGAGACGCGGTCGGGGTCTACCTGGGAAATCCGAACGCGCACAACTTCGGCACGCTCGTCTTCGGGCCTCCCTTCCTCCGAACTCTGGGCTCGAAGAACCGCTTCTCGGCCACTTCGTGTGACCAGTTGCCGCTCATGCTGGCCTCGTACTTCATGTTTGGGCAGCAGCTTCTTTTCCCCGTACCCGATGTGGACCGAACCGACTTCATGATGCTGATCGGCGCGAACCCACTCGCCTCCAATGGCAGCATCATGGCCGCGCCCGGCATCAAAAAGCGCCTCGAGGGCATCGGTAAGCGCGGCGGGAAGGTCGTCGTCGTCGACCCACGGCGATGCGAGACGGCTCGCGTCGCCGACGAACACGTTTTCATTAAGCCAGGGACCGATGCGCTCTTTTTGCTGGGCCTCCTTCACGAGTTCTGCGCCGCAGGGGTCGACTTGGGTCGCATCGCCGACAGCGTGAAGAACGTCGATCGTGTCATCGAGATCGCAAAGGCTTACCCCGCCGAGCAGAGCGAAGCGATCACCGGCGTGCCGGCCGAAACGGTCAAGCGGCTCGCTCGCGAGCTTCGAGCTGCCCCGAAGGCCGTGCTGTACGGCCGGGTGGGCGCATGCACGCAGGAATTCGGCGGCCTATGCATGTGGCTGATCAATGTCCTCAACGCGGTGACCGGCAACCTCGACGAGCCCGGCGGTTCGATGTTCTCATCGCCGGCACTCGACGTGCTCGAAGCAGGGGGCGGGTTCGGCGTCGGCCGAGGCTCGTATGGGCGTTGGCGAAGCCGGGTCCGCGGATTTCCCGAATTCGGTGGCGAGCTCCCGGCCTCGGTCATGGCCGAGGAGATGCTGACCGAAGGCGAAGGTCGGATTCGCGCCATGATCACGCTCGCGGGCAACCCGGTCTTGTCGACCCCCAACGGCGCTCAGCTCGACCGTGGATATGCCTCACTCGATTTTGCGGTGTCGATCGACTTCTTCATCAATGAGACTAGCCGCCACGCCGATGTGATCCTGCCACCGGTGTCCCCGATTCAACGGAGCCACTACGACCTTGCGCTCTACCTAACCGCAGTGCGCAACATCTCCAAGTACTCGCCGCCCGCGTTCGCATCGAAAGAAGGCGAGCTCGACGACTGGCAGATCCTCACCGAGCTGAGTTGCCGACTCGCTGCGCGGCGGCACGGCAAGCTGAGCAAGCAATACCTGGTAGCGCTAGCAACACAGAAAGTCGGTCCGGAGCGCGTGCTCGACCTCGGTCTGCGGATCGGTCCTTACGGCAAGGGACTCAACCCGCTTGGGACCGGACTTTCGCTCGGTAAGCTCAAAAAGAACCCGCACGGCATCGACCTCGGCCCATTGCAGTCGACCCTTCCGGGGCGGCTTCCGGACAAACACGGGCCGGTCAATTTGGCACCCGACCTTTTCGTCGAAGACCTCGACCGTCTGCGGGGCCGCTTCCTCGGAGCGGGGTCGTCCCCGACCGACGGGCAACTCTTGCTCATCGGCCGGCGGCACCTCCGAAGCAACAACTCGTGGATGCACAACGCGCAGCGCCTGATGAAAGGCAAGTCACGGTGCACGCTCATGATCAGCCCAGACGATGCGGAACGCCTCGGCGTGAAGTCCGGCGACATGGTGACGGTGAGCTCGCGGGTCGGGCAGGTCACCGCGCCCGCCGAAGTCACCGGCGACATGATGGTCGGCGTGGTGAGCCTTCCTCACGGCTTCGGACACGGGCGTGACGGTGTGCAACTGAGGGTGGCCACGCATCACCCGGGCGTGAGCGTCAACGATCTCACCGACGATCAGCTCATCGACCTGCTCAGCGGCAATGCGGCGTTTAGCGGTGTGCCCGTCACGGTCAAGGCCGGCGCACACATCGCTGCCGAGTGAGCTACCGGCGGCGCTTCATCGGCAGACGGGGCTGCCTGATGCGCACTGGAACAGGCGCCGGAAGCGGACTTAGCAAGCTCTCGACAGCCTCGACCCAAGCGTCGATCACCTGACGCACGCGATCGGAGAACTTTTTCGTCTTTTCAGCCACCTTGGTTTCATAATGGGCTCAGCAGTGACCGTGTCAACCCCTACCCCAGTATTGCTCCGCAATTCCGGTGCCCAGGAGTGCGCATGCACGTTCACTTAATCGGGGTCGCGGGCACGGGCATGAGCGCGCTGGCTGCGCTGCTCGCAGAGGCAGGGCATCGGGTGAGCGGAAGCGACACTGCGTTCGATCCACCGGTTGGCCCGTACCTCGAAGGGCTCGGCATCGAATGCCTAGAGGGGTGGCAGAGCTCGAACCTGGACCCTAACCCCGACTTGGTCGTCGTCGGGAACGTGTGCCGTCGGGAAAACCCCGAAGCGCAGGAGGCGATGACGCGCGGGCTTCAAACTGTGTCGATGCCAGCCGCGCTCGCCGAGCACGTCTTGTCACGCCGCAAGCCGTTGGTTGTTGCGGGCACGCACGGAAAGACGACGACCTCGACGTTGCTCGCGTACTTGTTGCGGCAGGTTGGAATGGATGCGGGGTTTTTCATCGGCGGGATTCCCGTGAACTTCGAGCGGAGCTCGCGCTTAGGAACCGAAGGCGCGCCCTTTGTGATCGAAGGGGACGAGTACGACAGCGCCTTCTTCGAGAAGGTCCCGAAGTTTTGGAGTTACCGTCCCGCCGCGGCGATCCTAACGTCGATCGAGTACGACCACGTCGACATTTTCCCAGACGCTGAAACGTACGTCAGCGCGTTTCGAACGTTCGTGGACTTGCTTCCGAACGACGGTTGGCTGTTCGCCTGGGCGGGCGACCCACTGGTCCGCGAAGTCGCATCGGCGGCGCCGTGCAAGGTACGGTTCTACGCGCTCGACGGAGACGATTGCGGCGACGTCCAGCCGATGTGGCTCGGCATGCGCGCTCCGGGAGGCTCCATGGATCTATTCGGGGGCGGATCGTTGTGCGGTCGCACCAGTCTGCCATTGCTCGGCCGCCACAACGCTCGCAACACGGTCGCCGCCCTGGCCATGGCCAGCGAGGCAGCAGGCGCTCCGCTCGACCGGCTCATCGCTGCCCTCCCCGGCTTCCGCGGGATCAAACGCCGCCAAGAGCTCGTGGGGATCACGAACGGCGTGCACGTCTATGATGACTTCGCGCACCACCCGACGGCAGTGAAGGAAACACTTTCCGGTTTCCGAGAGGGAATCGCGGGCAGACTGATCGCGGTGTTCGAGCCGAGGAGCGCAACGGCCTCGAGACGACTGCACCAGCACGCGTATCCCGATGCGTTCGCGTCAGCGGACGTGTGCATCTTGGCGCCGGTCGGCCGCAGTGAGATCCCGCCAGAAGAGAAGCTGGACACGCAGGCGATCGCGGAGGCGATCATGAGTCGCGGCCGACAGGCGCGGGCGTGCGCAAGTGTGGAGGAAGCCGTCGAGGCAGCAGCCGCAGAAGCCAAACCGGGAGACACAATCGTCGTCATGTCGAACGGCAGGTTTGACGACGCGCCGGACAAAATACTACTCGCACTGATCCAGCACCGACACGGTCGCTGACACCGCCACCGCCACTGCCGAACCGCCTAGCTCTTCGGGTAGGTCGCTGTGGCCTTCCCCGCGTCCTTCCAGCCTTTGATGCCTTCACGCATGATGTGAACGTTTTCGTATCCGTTCGTGGAGGCTCGCTCCGCGGCTGAATCGGACGCCGAGCAATTCGTGCTGGAGCAATAGAAGATCAAGTCCTTGCTCTTGTCTTCCGGGAGCTGAGCGAGCTCGTACTTGTACGACGAGGTCAGAATGATGGCCTGCGGCACCGTGCCGTTCTTCTCGCGCGTACTCTCCGAGTTGGCGTCAACCGCGACGGCGCCGGACTGAAGGCTCTTGTCGGCGTCTTCGACCGAGATCTCCGGGATTTCCGCTTTGGCGGCCTGGGTGTCCTCCGCAACGGTGCCGGGTGCGGCGGCGGGGCTGGCGTCTTTGCAGCCCACCAAGAGGAAGGTGAGGAGGAGGGAGAGGAGGAGTGTTCGCATCGAGAGAGTCTAGAGCTAGCTCGCGGGCAAGCAAGGCCAGGGCAGCCCCTGAATCACCGGCAATGAATCGGTGCAGCCTCGAGCTCGGGTGGCATCTTTTGCCAGGCATAGCCGGCTTGCGCCCGGTCGAAGGCCGTGTCGAACAGGTTCCGCATGTACTCCGTATCGAATTCCCCATGTGACTCCTTGGTGAAATCCGCGGGTATGTACGCGAGGTTGAAGTCCAAGCCGTCGCGGCAGGTTTGGAGGTAGATACGGTAGAGGTCACCAAGGCCTTGAGTCCGAACGAGCGAGTCGATCGAGCGGCCCGCGATGGGGAAGAGCTTGTTCCGCACTTGCTCGTACATCGGATCGAGGCGCGAGTTACGAATGATATAGACCTCCGGTCGGCCTGGCACCGCGAGCTTCTCGAAGACTTCGTCGTAGTCGATGCCGATGGGATAAAGAAACACCTGCGAGGTTGCGCCGCCGTCGACGTGCAGCTCGTCGTACGTCTCGCCACCTGCTTCGACCTCGATGAGCACGGGCGGAAACATGGTGGGAATGGACGCCGAGGCCAGCATGATCTGGCGGATCAACTTCAGGGCATCGGGATGACCGCTGTTTGCGATGGCGCCGATGCGCCAAATGACAGGCCGCATCGAATCGAGGTTCGCGGTGCCGATGTTCAACGAGCGGCCCTTGCGATGCTCGGCAGCGATCTTCTCCATGACTTCCTC
>CAXMRM010000197.1:0-7696 GCA_964196015.1 uncultured Myxococcota bacterium | reverse complement strand
TCGGCCGGCACCCCGTGCACTTCGCGCAAGAGCTTGCCGCCGCAGTGACTCATCACGATCAAGCGGCTCGAGAGCCGCGTGAGCTTGTCCATCACGCTGCGTTGCTCGGCCGTGGGCTGGCTGAGGATGGTGTGTAGCGTGGTCACGATCGGCATACGCACCTCGCTGAGGAGCGCGAGGATGTGGCTGCCCGCCTTGCCTCCGAAGATGCCGTACTCGTGCTGGAGGCAGAGGACGTCGAACCCGCCGACGTTCAAGAAGTCGGTCGCGCGGCGGTACGACGCGAGATCGCTCTCGGCGATCTCGAAGCGAACTCGTTCGCCGTAAGCGTGGCATCTCCCGGCGTCGTTCATGGCGATGACCCCGCACTCGATGCCTGGGAACGTCGCCGAGATCGCGTCCGCGAGGTCGGTCGTGAAAGTGGCGATCCCGCACTGCCGCGGGAGGTGGTTTCCCAGCAGCGCTACGCGGCGGACCGCTCCGGAGCTTTCGTCTTGGTTAATGCACCCTCCCCGTGAGCGCGCATCACCGAACGGACCTATCGGGTCGCCACGCCCGACGACCCCAGTCCTGAGTCGAAGCATCGTCCAGAATGCCGCCGGCGGCAACTCGGCGCCTCAGATATCCCCCGCTCTTCCTCGCGCTGGTCGGAAGGGGGCCGAGTACACCGCAGGTCGAGTCCTCGTAGATACGTACGTAACGTTTACAGAGGACGGGGTGCGGAAGAGAGGACTCGAACCTCCACGAGTTTTACCTCACTAGATCCTTAGTCTAGCGCGTCTGCCAGTTCCGCCACTTCCGCAGGAATGCAGGGGGCGGAAAGTAGTCAAGAGCCGCCGCCTGTCAAGTGGGAGGGCTGGAGCCCGATTTCGTCGGCCTAGTCCGCCAACGCCCACGCGTCCCCTTTTTCGAGGGGTTAGTGGAACTCCGTCGGCACCTTGCTGGCGCTCGCGACGACGATCCGCGCTGGCTCGACGAAGCGAATGATGGTCGGCAGATGCCCGCGCGGTCGTTGTTGAGCGCGACGCTCAAGCCAACTCCTCGCCCGGACTTGGGGACGGCCCCCTTGGCGTGGAGCGGCAGCTCGCGCAATCCTGCCATGCTAGAGCGCACCATGTGCGTGCGTTGCATTCCACCCTTCTCGATCGATATGGCTTCCGGCATTCGTTTGCAACACGTTCCGGTGGGGTGAGCGTCGCGCCATACGACACGCTCAATCTCGGCTTCCATTTGGGCGATGACGACGACGCTGTTTGCGAGAACCGCGCGCGCTTTGCCAAGAGCCTCGGGCTTTGCGGCGATCGCCTCTTCGAGCAGCGGCAAGTGCATGGGACGCAGGTGCACGAGATCCGCGAGTCCGACGTCAGCGAAACGATGGCCGACGTGGAAGGCGACGCGCTGATCGCGCGTGTCGAAGGCTTCGGGGTTGCTGCGCGTACGGCCGATTGCGTGCCGATTTTGATCGCGCATCCCTCGAGCGGGCACGTCGGCGCCGTGCACGCCGGTTGGCGCGGCGCGGTGGGCGGGATCGTTGCGCGAGCCATCCAAACGTTTTCACACGATCCGGCCGAGCTCGTTGCCACGATTGGTCCCCACATTCGCGTCGACGCATTCGAGATCGGCGAAGAAGTCGCTCGCGAGATGGAGCATGCTGCGAACGGCAGCGCGATTGTCCAACGCGGTGGCGCAAAACCCCATGGCGATCTGGCCGCCCTGATTCGACTTCAACTTCGAGACACGGGTGTCCCGGACGAGGCCATCGACGATGTGGGTGGCTGCACACATGCCGACTCCGCGCACTTCTTTTCGCACCGGCGCGAGCACGGAAAAACTGGTCGGCATCTGTCGGCTATCGTCGCGAGAGCGTCGCGCTGAGGCCACGCAGACCGCTCTCAGGGGTCGCTCGGCTTTCGGCTTCATGCTAGCCACTCGCCGTGGCGGAGTTCGCAAAAACCAAAGCGGGAGTCGACGCCGTCGAGAAGAAAACCCTTGGCGAAGGGCTCTTCCGCAAGTGCGATGCGTGCGGTGACGCGGTGAAGAAAGAGGACTTCGAGCGCAACCTCGAGGTTTGTCCCGCGTGCGGTTTTCACTTCCACTTGACCGCGGAGCAGTGGATCCGGTTCTTCGCTGACGAAGGCACCTGGACCGCACTCGACACCGAGCTGATGGCAGGGGATCCGCTCGAGTTCGTCGATACGAAGGCATACCCCGAACGCGTCAAGGTTGCGCGCGCATTGACGGGCGTGAACGACGCCATTGTGGCCGGAACAGCGCAGATCGACGGCCGCCCCGTGCAGCTCGGAGTATTCGCATTTCGTTTCATGGGCGGCTCGATGGGCTCGGTCGTCGGCGAGGTGGTGACGCGGATGATGGAGCGCGGCGCTGAGCACAAGCAGGCCGTCGTACTCTTGTCGTGCTCGGGCGGGGCGCGCATGCAGGAAGGCTCGCTCTCGCTCATGCAGATGGCCAAAACGGTCGGTGCGCGCCGCAAGCTGCGTGAGGCAGGCGCACCTTTCATCAGCGTGTTGCTCAACCCGACCACGGGTGGGGTGGCGGCGAGCTTTGCGCTTCAAGGCGACGTCAACATCTCGGAGCCGGGGGCGCTGATCGGCTTCGCCGGGCCACGCGTCATCGAAGACACGATTCGTCAGAAGCTCCCCGAAGGGTTTCAGCGCGCCGAGTTCCTTCTCGAGCACGGCATGATCGACATCATCTCCACGCGTCAAGACATGCGAGCCAACGTCGCCCGCATGGTCGAGTATCTGGCAGGGTGACGCGGTACCAGGAAGCGCTTCGTGGGCTCTACCGCTTGGAGTCACGCGGCATCAAGCTTGGCCTCGACCGCATTGCCAGTGCGGTCGAACTGCGCGGCCATCCGGAACGCGCCCTGCGCTTCGTGCACGTTGCTGGGACGAACGGGAAGGGCAGTGTCGCGACGATGGTCGAGTCGGTGCTGAGGGCGGCAGGCTACCGGACCGGGCAGTTCGCCTCGCCGCATTTGCAGCGATACGTCGAGCGTGTGCGCATCGGCGGCCGGCCGATCTCCGAGCAAGAAGCAGCGAAGCGCATCGAAGAGCTGCGTGCCGATACCCGCTTGCCCCCGCTTTCGTTCTTCGAACACACGACGCTCCTCGCTCTCGAAGCGTTTCGTGACGCGCGCTGCGACATCGTCGTCCTCGAAGTCGGGCTCGGGGGCCGGCTCGATTCGACCAACATCGTGACGCCTGAGGCTTCGGTGATCACGAATATTAGCCTCGAGCACGAGCGTATTCTCGGCGACACGCTCGCTAAGATCGCACGAGAGAAGGCCGGCGTGCTCAAAGCTGGCGTGCCGTGCATCGTGGGCGCACGCGGAAAGAGCGTTAGGCGCGTGATCACCGCGCGTGCAAGTGCCGTGGGCGCGCCGCTTCGTTGGATCGATCGCGACTTCGAAGGCACGTGGAACGACCGATTGCTTTCGGTGCGCGTCCGTGAACGGGAGTGGATCGGCCTTCGACTCGGTCTTCGTGGAAGTTATCAAGGTGACAACGCCGCGTGTGCGATTGCGACCTTGGTCGAGCTTGGGGAACGCGGCTTTGCGGTGTCTGACGAGCACATGCGCATGGGCCTAAAGAGGGCAAAGTGGCCGGGACGGCTCGAATGGCACGACGGACACCCCGCGTTTCTGTTTGATGCCGCGCACAACGCCTCCGGTTGTGAGAGCCTCGCACGCTACCTCGATGACCTCGAGTTTCCCGGCCGAGTCGTGCTTTTGTTTGGCGCGATGCGAGACAAAGACCACCGCCGCATGCTCGCCGCGTTCGACGGGCGGGTCGACCGCCGCATCTACACCGCCCCCGGGATCTATCAATCCGAGCGGCCCGAGCGCCTCGCCAAGATCCGCGAGGGAACGGTCGCCCGAAGCGTCCGCGACGCCGTCGCCCGCGCCAAACGAGCTGCCGGCCCAGACGGCCTGGTCATCGCAGCCGGCTCGATATTCCTCGTCTCCGAAGTGCGCGCGCTGGTAAAAAAGGTCCGTACCGACCCGCCCATCGCAATGTGATATAGGCTCTGCGATGAGTGTGTTTTTGCAGGCTTGTCGGCGGGAGCCGACTCCGTACACGCCGATTTGGATCATGCGGCAGGCGGGACGCTATCAGCCCGAGTATCGCGCGATTCGCGAGCGGGTGAGCTTCATCGAGCTCTGTAAGACGCCGGACCTCGCGTGCGAGGTGACGGTTCGGGCGGTCGATCAGCTCGGCGTCGATGCGGGGATCATCTTCGCCGACATTCTCTTGATTCTCGAGCCGCTTCGAATCGGCTTCGAGTTCACCGACGACCACGGGCCGAAGATCTTGAATCCGATTCGCAACGCCGCGCAGGTCGACGGCATTCCGGAGCGCATCGATGCAGCGGGCTCGCTCTCCTACGTGATGGACGCGATCCGCACCACCCGTAAAGAGCTGAGCGTGCCGCTCATCGGCTTCGCCGGCGCACCGTTCACCTTGGCGTCGTACGCGATCGAAGGGGGCGGCTCGAAGAACTACTTCGAGACCAAGAAGCTCATGTACGGCGACGAAGGTCTGTGGAACGCGTTCATGTCGAGGCTATCGAGCGCGATCACCGACTACCTCATCGCGCAGATCGAGGCGGGCGCACAAGCGGTGCAGCTCTTCGACAGTTGGGTCGGTTGCCTGTCTCCCAGCGACTACCGACGCTACGTCTTGCCGCACACCAAGGCCATTTTCGACAAGCTCCCGAAAGACACGCCCGCAATCCACTTCGGGACCGGCAACCCCGAGCTCTATCCCGCCCTGAAAGAAGCCGGCGGCGACGTGATCGGCATTGATTGGCGCATCTCGCTCGACCGCGCCTGGTCGGTGCTCGGCGATGGGATTGGGCTGCAAGGCAACATGGACCCGGCAGCGCTTCTGGCATCGACCGACGTGATGTGCGCCCGTGCCTCGGAGGTCCTCGACAGCGCCGCGGGCCGCCCCGGCCACATTTTCAACCTGGGCCACGGCATCATGCCGCAGGCCACGACCGCTCAGGCGCGGGCGCTGGTCGACCACGTTCACGAGGCCAGCCAGCGCTAGTTTTTGCGAACCCCGATGAAGTGGAACGTCAGCGCGAACGTCGCGCCGAGCTGTTGACCCAATACGCCGGATTTTTCACCGTTCGATCGAATTGCCAGACCGATCATCGTCCAATCGAAGGTTGCCGCAAACGACATCCAGCGGATGATCGGGATGCGAAGACCCGCCCCGAGCGTGAAGCCGCCCCCGTCGACGTTGGCGTCCGCCAAGCCGTAGGGGTTGCCGCTGAATGTTTTGCTGTAAAACATGTCGATGCGAATCATCGGGTGCACATACGGGATGAAGCGGAAGATCCCCTGGATGTCGAGACCGACCTTCATGAGCTTGTATGCGTCGTAGTTCGCTTGCCGATAGAAGGCACCGAGCCAGAAGCCGCCAAGACCGAGACCGGCCGCAAAGCCATACTCGGGGCCGGTAAGCTTCGGTGCATCCTGTGTGACCCCGGAGAGGCTGAGTGAAGTGAACTGATCCGGATCGTACGAGCTCGGACCGACAAAGGCCTCCATCCACAGCCAGCCTTGCACCTTCTTGTAGTACACGCTTCGCTTCTCTTCTTCCGGGGCAGCGGCCGCCTCGGGGCCGGGCGCCGGTTCGGGCGAAGCAGTCTCGGTCGCAGGCGCCCCCCCGGACACTGTCCCGACGGAGCTTTCCTCTTGGGCGAACACGGACGACGACAGCATCAACGCGGCGCCAACCAAAAAGACGACGTACTTCATCGGTTCTCTCCCCTTGCAAATCGGACCGGGTCCGGCTTTCATCCGGGTCGAAGATAGCACAGGAGCACCAAGGGTAGTGAGAACAGGTCCGCCACGGGACGCATTCGAGCAGTTGCGCAGCATCTTCGCGCCGACCTCAGGCTTCAAGGCTTCGGTCTCGGGTAACCGCGTGACCTTGCTCCACGACGGTGAGCAGGCGTTCCCCGCGATGCTGCACGCGATCGCCGAGGCGAAGCGCGAGATCCTCCTCGAAATGTATTGGTTCGCTTCAGACCGGGTGGGCCGTCAGTTTGCAGACGCCCTCATCGCCAAATCGGAAGGCGGCGTGAAGGTGCGCGTGATTTATGATGCCGTTGGAAGCATTCAAAGCGACGGCCGGATGTTTGCGCGCATGCGTGATGCGGGGTGCGAGGTCGAGCAGTACAATCCGATCGCACCCTGGCGTGCGCGCTTCCGGATCGGCGTCTTGAACAATCGTGACCATCGCAAGTTGCTGGTCGTCGATCGGCGAGTGGGTTTCACCGGAGGCGTGAACCTGGGCGACGAGTGGGCCCCCAAGAGCGTGGGCGGTGCAGGCTGGCGCGACGACACGATCCGCATCGAAGGACCGGCGGCCGAGCAGATGTGCGACATCTTCGACTATGGTTGGCGTCGTATCCTCGAACCGGCTACGGCGGCTAAGCCTCGATTCCGCCCGCCGGTCGACGCCGGCGATGGCAAAGGAAGCCGGGTCCGCGTCTTGGCCAACCATTACTTCCGGGAGCGTCGCGCCATCCGGCAGGCGTACCTCCACCGGATAGAGAGCGCCCAGCGGTCGGTCTGCATCACCAACAGTTACTTCGTTCCCGACGGACAAATCCGCCGGGTGCTTTCTCGGGCCGTCGAGCGCGGCGCGGAGGTACGCGTGATCATCCCCGGAAAGAGCGACGTCACCGCGGTACGGCATGCGGCGCGCAAGCTCTACGGGCGTCTTCTGGAAACCGGCGTCCAGCTCTACGAGTGGCAGGGCTCGATCCTCCACTCCAAGACCGTGGTCATCGACGGCCGCTGGTGTACCGTGGGCACGTACAACCTCGACTCCCGGTCCTTGCGTTTCAATCTCGAGGTCGTTGCGGCCGTCGAGGATGCTGCGGTGGCGGGCGCGATGGAAGAACGGTTCACCGAAGACCTCGAGTACGCCGAGCCCGTCTCTTACGAGGAGTGGAGGCGTCGCCCCCTGCACGTTCGGATGCTAGACGACTTTTTCTACCGCTTTCACAGGCTGCTTTGACGTGGAACGAAAGCCCCAACACTCCTATCTCGACCCGCTCGATGCGATTTGGCTGACGGTTGCCGACCGCATCGGCTTTCGAGTCGAACGCTCCGCCGAGGTCTACGCCTCGACCAACGGGAAGGGCGTCATGACGATCGGCGCCCCAAGCACGCTCGACCCCGACGACTGCTTGGCGCAGATGATCCTGCACGAGCTGTGTCACTCGTTGATCGAAGGGGCGGACAGCCTCGGCGAGCCGGACTTCGGGCTCGACAACGAGAGCGGGCGGGACGTGGTGCGAGAGCACGCGTGCTTGCGACTGCAGGCCTGGCTGACCGACAAGCATGGTCTGCGGGGAGCCCTCGCCCCTACCACCGACTTCCGAAGCTACTACGACGAACTGCCCGAGAAACCCTTGGAGGACGACACCGATCCGGCCACGGCGGCAGCCACGCTGGGCGCAGCCCGATCCGAGGAGCCGCCCTGGGCGCCGTACCTTTGGGAGGGCTTGGCGGCTACGGCGAAGATCCTAAAGGTCGCCAACCGGCTAGGCGCCGCCGACCCAGAGGCCCCAACCCCCCCGATCTGGTCGAAATTGCAGCAGTAATTCGCTGACACTGGCACTGGCACTGACGCTGGCACTGACGCTGGCA
>CAXMRM010000196.1:0-6365 GCA_964196015.1 uncultured Myxococcota bacterium | reverse complement strand
GCCGCCGATCGACCGCTACGGATCCGGGTTCTACGGACGACCCTGAGAGCTGACCCCGATCCTCGAGGTCAGTGCAAGACGTCCTGGGTCGGCTGAACGATCTGCTGCCAGGTCGGCCGATTCTGCCAGTGAATGTTGGGTGGGTCTGCCAGGCCGAGCGCATGGGTCAGTCTTGACGAGGAACTGGACAAGTGTACTATTAGCTCGTGGCCCGCCCTATCAACGCTGACTCTGCTCGCACACGCACTCGCTTGCTTGAGGCCGCTTCGCAGCACTTCTCCCGGTCCGGTGTGCGTGGCACGTCCTTGCGGGCGGTGGCTAATTCCGCGGGCCTCAGTCTTGCAACGATCAACCACCACTTCGGCAACAAACAGGATCTTTATGGAGCTTGCCTGGACAGCGCGTTCGACGAAGTGTCGCGCGAACTCGCGCCGCTCGCCTCGCTGCTAGATCGCTTTGCGGACGAGGTTCGCGACGCCAGTGTCTCGACCGCGGAGCTGCGAACGCTCGTCGAATCACTCGTGCGCGAAGGCGTGCGTTTCGGCAGGCGCCGCCGATCGCTGCTCCAGCTCATCATGCGCACGCTGGTGGAGACCGGCGAGCTGGAAGAGCCGTGGCGCGAGAGAGCCTTGGTACCGTTTCTCGACACCACATCTGCTCTGCTTGCCGCCCCGCTCGGGCGACCGGTCGTCGAGTTGCGCATGGCGATCCAGGCCGTGATCGCCCTCGGCATGCGTTACTGCCTCAGCACGCCGCGCGAGCTGGCGCGACTGGCGGGCGCAGTCGCGCCGAGCCAGGACGCAACGCCGCAACAAGAGCAGGCCGCGGTGACGCTGTTCGAAGATCATCTCGTGCGCGTAGCGCAACACATCGTGCTCGACAGTTAGGAGCCTTCATGTCCTCAGCCGCCAGCGTGTGCACTGCCCCCTCGCATCCCACTGGCGTCTCGACGGTCGCTCCATCTGCACGCCTCGCCGCGTTGCGCGCAGATCTGCTGGCCGCACCGTATGAACTCTGCACGCAGAAGGCGTCCCTGATGACCGAATACCTAGCGCACGGGCCGCGGTCTCGCGTCCCACGCTGGCTTGAGCGGTGGCACTATCGGCTCTACCAGCGCGGGCTCGCCGATCAGGCGCGTGGCGTGATCGCTCCACGGTGGAAGACACACTTCAACACAATGTTGATGAGCGCGTATCAGCGGATCGACCGGATGCAGCCCGGCGAGTGGCAGCTCGCGCACGCGAAGGCGCTTCGCCACACCCTCGAGAACATGACGTTGCGGGTGTACGACCATGAGCTCGTGGTCGGCAACACGAGCTCCCAGAGAATCGGCGCTCCGCTGCACCCGGACTACGGCGGACTGTTGCTGCTGCCCGAGCTCGATGCCCTCGGCAGCCGGCACGACAATCCGATCAGGACAACCCCGGCCCAGCGGCGCGCGCTCGAGCAGGAGATTTTTCCCTACTGGTTCCGCCGTTCGGTGCTCGCGACGACGCCCCTTTACGCGGCGGGACCGGACCTGATCGACAAACTAACGGACGGACGGGCATTCGTGCTCACGCAGTTTGCGGGGATCTCGCACGTCACCCCTGACTATCCATCCGTGCTCACGCGCGGGTTCGCCGGTATCGTCGACTCCATCCGCCGGCGCATGGCCGCGCTGGAGCGGCAGATCGAGAGACAGCCTCTTCGCCGACCAAGCCGCGAGCAGCGATCCCAGCGCACATTTCTCCAGGCGGCGTCCATCGCTGCCGAAGCGGCCATCGCCTACAGTCGGCGCTGGCGGACGTTCCTGACCGCAGAAGCCGTGCGAGCCGCCGATCCCGTGCGTCGTGCGGAGCTGCGTGAGCTTGCCGAGCTATTCGAGAGGGTCCCTGCACGACCCGCGAGGACGTTTCACGAGGCGCTCCAGAGCGTGTTCATCGCCCACGTGCTCGTGCATCAGGAGAGCTTCCAACACGGCGTGTCGTTCGGCCGCATGGATCAGTACCTCCTGCCCTACTACGAACGAGACCTGGCGGCGGGGCGACTCACGCACGCACGCGCCGTCGAGCTCGTCGGCTGCTTCCTCGGAAAAGCGGCGGAGCTGTTACCCCTTTTCTTCGGGCGTGCCACGGAATTCTTCAGTGGGTTGTCGTCGGCGTCCGGCATTACGCTCGGCGGTCAGACTCCCGAGGGAGTCGACGCGGTCAATGATCTCTCCTACGTGTTCCTCGACGCGTATGATCAGATGCGCCTTCGTCAACCGAACATTCACGTTCGCGTGCACGCGGGCACACCTCGGGAATTTCGCATGCGCTGCTACGAGATACTCAAGAAGGGTGGCGGCATTCCCGCGCTGTTCAACGACGACCGTGTCATCGATAGCCAGTGCGACGCCGGTGTCCCGATCGGTGACGCGCGCGACTATGCCATCGTCGGCTGCGCTGAGTGGGGCGTTCCCTATCGTTCGTTTCCAGCAGCGGGCGCGTGCTTCCTCAACATGGCCTATGCGCTGCACCTCGCGCTGCACGACGGGTGTGATGGCGACCGGCAAGTGGGACCCGCCACCGGCGCACCGAGTGCCCTGACTTCCATGGAAGCTGTGTACGGCGCGTTCGAGCGACAGCTGGAGCGCCTCATCGCTGACGCAGTCGATGGAAACAACGCGATCGAGTGCGCGCACGCTAGACACCGCCCTACACCGCTGCTCTCGGTCATCATCGATGGCTGCATCGAAGCAGCGCGCGAGGTGAACGAAGGGGGCGCGATCTACAACTCGAGCGGACTGCAGGGTGTCGGCCTGGCGGACGTTGCCGACTCGCTGGCGGCGATCGAGCAAGTCGTGTTCGGCGAGCGCAGGGTGGCCCTCGCCGCGCTGGTCGAAGCGCTCGATGCTGACTTCGTGGGGTTCGAGACACTACGTGCGCGGCTCCTAAATCGTGTCGAGACGTATGGCGAGGACTCGGACGACGCAGATCGACACGTGACCCGGGTGTCCGGGCGGTTTGCAGAGATGGTCGCGAAGCGGCGTAACCTGCGCGGTGGCCATTACTCGCCCGGCTTCTGGACCATGACGACCCATCAAGGCTTCGGACGCCGGCTTGGAGCTTCGCCGTCGGGGCGGCGCGCGGGAGAGCCTTTGGCGAACGGGATTTCACCGCGTACCGGGCGCGAGCGACGCGGCCCGACGGCTGCGCTGTCCTCTGCTGCTCGGGTCGCGTCGGTGAGCAACGGTTGCGTGCTGAACCAGGAGTTGCACCCCGAGTTCGTCGCTGGTGATCGAGGAACCGCGATTATCGACGGCTTGGTGCGGGGCTATTTCGCTGAAGGCGGCATGCAGGTGCAGCTGCAGATCATGGACCCCGCGGTGCTCATCGACGCGAAGGCGCACCCCGAGAGGCATCGCGATCTCGTAGTGCGCATTTCTGGCTACTCCGCGTACTTCAACGATCTCACCGGAGCGATGAAGGACGAGCTCATCGCGCGGACGGCGCACGGTGGTGTTCGAGACCGCCCCTGTGCGCAAGATAGGTGACCCGTACGGCGATACCAAGATCGACGGCGAAGCGACGACGCCTTCAATGGGATTTACACGATCCCCCTCCCGGTGAGACTATCCCCCCGGCCCCATCGTGCGAAGGAGGAAGCATGGCGCTCGGAAACAAGGTTGCTGCGGAGTTTGTAGGCACGTTCTGGCTCGTATTTGGCGGTTGTGGGAGCGCCGTTTTAGCGGCCGCGTATCCCGATCTCGGGATAGGGTTCCTTGGAGTCGCGCTTGCGTTCGGTCTCACGGTGCTGACGATGGCGTATGCCATCGGTCACATCTCGGGCTGTCACCTCAACCCTGCCGTCTCGGTCGGCCTTTTCGTGGGCAAGCGCTTTCCGGCGTCTGAACTCGTCCCGTACGTGATCGCACAGGTCCTCGGCGGGATTGCTGGCGCAGCCGTGCTCTACTTTATCGCCTCCGGCCAGGACGGCTTCGAAGCCGGCGGCTTCGCATCGAACGGTTTTGGCGAGCATTCGCCGGGCGGTTACTCGATGGCCGCTGCCCTCACGGCGGAGATCGTCCTCACGTTCATGTTCCTCTTCATCATCCTCGGCGCGACCGACAAGCGCGCGCCCGCGGCCCTCGCTCCTGTAGCAATCGGTCTCGGACTGACGTTGATCCATCTGATCGGCATCCCGGTCGATAACCTCTCGGTCAACCCCGCGCGTAGCACCGCCACGGCTCTTTTCGCCGAGCCTTGGGCGCTTCAGCAGCTATGGCTCTTCTGGGTCGCGCCGATCATCGGCGGCGCCATCGGTGGCGTGGTCTACCCGCTCATCGCCGGCCAGGACTGAAGCACGACGGGGTTAGTTGAGCCGCAGGCAAAGGAAGCGACCGCCGTTGGAAATCGCTCCCCCGAAGTCGGCCGCCGCTGACGCCGTGGCCGAGAATCCTGCTCCGCCCTCGGCGCGCGCGATTTCGCGTCCATCGGACAGCGAGAGTGCTAGCAGTGACCCCTGCGTCTCGCCGTAGATCACGGTGCCTCTCTGGGTCACGATCGGCGCCGTGGGGGCACCGCGCTCGGGCGCCTTCTCCCATTTTACCTCACGTGTCCGCAGGTCCAGCAACGACACGCCCCGGCGGGCCGAGGAGATGACCAGCATCCGTCCGGCCGCTGCCAGGCCAGTCACGCCCTGAAATGCCGCGTCTCTCCATCGCACCGTTCCGCTTGCTGCGTCCAGTGCGTAGAGCCCGGCGGTAAATGAGGCGATATACAGCGCGCCACCGAGCATCACGGGGGTCGTATCAACATCGAGGAATTGCGGGACGTTGCCCGGCCGAAGCTCGATATCAATTGAAGTTTCGATTTCCCAGAACAAGCGTCCGTCCGTGGAGTTAATCGCTGCAACGGCGCCGTCGGTGAACGCCGCGTAGAGCCGCCCGTCGTCGAGCAGCAGCCCGGCGTGCCCGGCGATGGTGATCTCCTCAACGGGCTCTTTTTCGTACGTCCAGAGGATGCGTCCATCGTCTCGCGCGAGCGCCGTGACCATGTCGTTCTCGCCCACGATGTACGCCGCGTCGGCCGTGAGCACGGGCTGGGTCCGCATCGTGCCGATGAGCTTGGTCTTCCACTTGAGCTCGCCCTCAACCGTGATCGCATGCACGTTGCCGTCGACGCTCGCGAAGTACAGCTCACCCGTTCGTGCATCCACGGCAGGCTTCGACTCGATTTGTGCGCCCGCGTCGTAGAAGAACAACCTCCGGCCGTTCAGCGCAAACGCGAACATGTTTCCTTCGCTCGTGCCGATGTAGACACGCTTGCGCTTCGTATCGAATTCCGCCGTGCTGAGCTCGACGGGGAGATAACGAGCTGCCGACCGGTCGGTCAGTTGCTGCGACCAGCGAACGTTGAAACCACCCTCGCCCGGCGGCGCGTACTCTTTGCCCTGCTGCACCCAGCCGAACTGATCGGAGTTGGTCGCCGGCGCACCAGCGGCTCCGCAGCCTGGAATCGCAAGCAGCGATGAGGCGACGGCCAAGGAGGCGGCGAATCATATGCGCATCGATCGCAGGCTTACTCTTGCGGTGGCTGCCGATTGAGCATGTCGTTCATCTGTCGAATGAGATCTTTGGCCATGCGCGGGTCGACGCCGTCCGTCGGGTCGAGGCTCGGGTCGATGAGCGCAAGGCGCGCTTCGGTCTGCTCCTGCGTGTACGGCAGCACTGGAGCGTTGGCTTGCTTGAGCTCGTTCAAGACGCCGTCGAATTTGGTCTTGGCTTCATCGAGCTTGCCCTGCTCGGCCAGGATCCGTCCTTGATGGTATCCCGCGATCGGGGCAATGTTCCGGTCGAGCTCACGTAACGCCTCGAGCTGCTCGATAGCCTGGTCGTAGGACTTCTCCGCCTCGAGCGAGTACGCGATTCCTTCGAGAGCGGCCCAACGAACGGCTTCGTCATCGCTACTGTCGAGCGCCACTTGGTAGGCCCTCCGAGATTGTTCCCACTGTTGCTGCGCGTAGAGCGCCCGGCCTTCGCCGATTCGCGCCCACGCCGCGGCCGGGGCCTTCGCGTGCGTATCAGCGAGCGCGGCGTAGGCGTTCGCAAGTGTCGCGGCGTCGTCCGCGTCACCGTCGAGAACAGCCGCGAGCTCGGCGCCTGCTGCGGCGCTCTGGCGATGCGTGAAGGTGGACCAGCCGATCCCAACGGCCGCCACCAGAAGCACTCCGCCGGCCATGAGCCCCAGCGGCTTCAAGTTGTCCTGGAGCCAGTCCTTCGCCACGGCGGCCTGGGCGATCGCCTTCTCCTCGACGAGCTCCGCGTCGCGACCCCGTTCGGCGGCCTTGCGCGCCGACTTGGCCGCCTGCTGCGCGGCGAGCCGTTGGCCCGCGGTGAGCGG
>CAXMRM010000195.1:0-3517 GCA_964196015.1 uncultured Myxococcota bacterium | reverse complement strand
GTACTCGAGGCGGCGGCTCGCCTCGACGCTGCATCGGGGCGTGTCCAGACGAACGACGGCAAGTTGCTCCCTGGTCTGAGCGTGGACTATCGCGTGCGGTACCTAGACGGGCGGGAGGTCGGCTCCTTCGGCGTCCTCCAGCCCGACGTGAACTTCGCGAGATTCGAGCCCACCGCGGCGTTCTTCTACCGAAACAACCTCGGAGCGGCTGGCACGGGTTCTAAAGCCGAGCGCCGCTTCGCAGATGCCGCCGGCTACGATCTCCGAGAGGCTCAGCGGCAAGCCATGCTCCAAGCGGCCCTCTCGTATCAGGACATCGCCCTCACCAGAGCCTCGATGGCAATCGCCAACCAGCTCGCGCAGGACGCACAACGCTTCTACGACATTGCCGACGCGCGAGCAGTGGCCGAGGTCGCATCAGGGGCAGACGTCGCGCGAGCCGAAGCCGCGCTAGCACAGGCTCGCCGAACGGAAATTCAAGCGCGAGCGTTTTGGAAAAGCGCGAGCATTCGCCTTGCCCAGCTCCTGCGCTGGGATCTCACAGAGATGCTCACGACCGAAGATGCAGAGATTGGGCTGCGCCCTGTCGTCGACGACGCTTCCGAAGCGAACCTGAGCGGCGAGGCGAACCGCGCGCGCCCGGACGTGCAAGCCGCGCACAAGAGGGCGGAGGGCGGCACGCTTCGCACCAAACAAATGTGGTGGGATCTGCTCGGCCCCGAGGTCGATGCGAGCATCGGTGGACGTCTCCTCGGCACTCAAATGTCGAGCCTTGGACCCACGCTGATCGGCTACGCGTTCATCGGTATTTCAGTCGACTTCGAAAAGGGCGGGCGCGTTCGCACGGCCAAAGCCAACGCCAAAGCGCTGCAGTTTCGGGCCGAGGCTACCTCCGAGCAGGCCGACGCCGACATCGAGACCGCAATGGTCAGCGTGCAAGCCGCACGCGAAGCCATCCCGCCTGCCCGAGACGAGGTGGATGCCGCCGAACGAAGCTACGCGATCGAGCTGGCCCGCTTCGAAGCAGGCACCGGCTCCGGCCTCGAGGTCATCCAGTCCCAAAACATGAAAGCCCGAGCCAAGCTCTCCTTCATCGAACAGATCCTGAAGTTCAACGCCGCACAGATTGAGCTCGCAGCAGCGATCGGCCACCTCAGTCCGGAGCTTTTCGGGCCTTAGCCTTCTTGCATGCGTGTCCTTAGCCTCAACGCCAACGGTCTTCGCTCTGCCGTCCGAAAGGGCTTCTACGAGTGGCTTCCCGGCCAGGAGGCAGACTTCGTTTGTCTGCAGGAAATCAAGGTGCGACCGGAGCAGCTTTCCGAGGTGGAGCGCGATCCGGACGGGTACTACTGCTTCTACGAGCCCGGAGAGCGCAAAGGGCATAGCGGGGTGGCCGTTTTCACTCGCGAGGAGCCTGACGAGGTGATCCACGGCTTTGGCTCCGCCGAGTTTGATCCGGAGGGGCGCTACATCGAGGCGCGGCTCGGCAATCTGAGCATTGTGTCGGTGTACGTGCCGGCGGGAACGAGCAACGAAGTACGCTTGGCGGCGAAGTTTCGTTTCATGGAGGAGTTCGGCGATCATCTTGCCGGCCTTGCCGCAAGCGGTCGCGACTATGTCCTTTGCGGCGACTGGAACGTGGCGCACAAGGAAATCGACCTCAAGAACTACAAGGCGAACCGAAAGAACTCTGGCTTCCTTCCCGAGGAGCGCGCATGGCTCGACCAGGTCTTCGGTCCCTTCGGTTTCGTCGACGCATTTCGACAGGTCAACGCAGAGCCGGGCCAGTACACCTGGTGGTCGAATCGACATCCGACCACCCGCGAGCGCAACGTCGGGTGGCGTTTGGACTATCAGGTGGTGACGCCCGGCCTTGGCTCATGCGTTTCGGCGGCGGCGATTGCGAGCGAGCCGCGCTTTTCCGATCACGCGCCGCTCACGGTCGACTACGCAGATGGTGCGATCTGGAGTAAGAGCACGAAGTGAAGACGACTCACCCAATTCTACTAGTCTCGCTTGCTCTCATGGCCCTGCAGGCTCTGGCGAGTCCGCATCCCGCCGCCGCGGACGACAAGTCGGCCTTCATTGCGCCCGCAGGCGAGGCGCTCGTGGTGTTCATTCAAAACGACCGCGCCGACCGGGAGATGAGTTACCTCGTCTTCGACCCGGACAGGGAATGTGTGGCCGACGTGGGTGGCCGCCAAGCCGAGGTCGTCCCGATGAAACCCGGGAAATACACTTTTTACGTGTCCGGCCACAACACTCGTCGCATCGAGCTCGACCTCGCTGCCGGACGCACGTACTTCGTCCGACTCCATTCGGTCGATCGATACGGGATGCGAATCCCGGCAGTAACGCTGGTTCGCCGGGGCACCGACTCGTACAAGCAAGTGAAGACCTGGCTCAAAGGTGCCACGGTCACCCACGGCAGCGATGATCGGTGCCATGGCAAACCGCTCAAAGAAAGGCAAAACCGAACGCAGCGGCGCATCAACGAGGCCAACGCGGACTGGAACACCGGCGACGAAATCTATCGGGCCTGGTACACGCTGAATAAGAACGACGGCCTTAGCGCGACGGAGGCCGCCAGGCTCTGACGTCGCCCACGGAGGTCAGCCCTACGCAGTCTTTGCGTGACTTCGATAGGCGAAAGCGGTTAAAAAGGTCGGCCATGAGAAACGTAGTCTTGATCGCGGACGAGTTTCCCCAGCTTCTGCGCACGGAGCTAAGCGCGCCCACGGGCACCTTCGAAGATCGGAACGCTAGCTCCACGCTCTACACCTGCGGCGCCCCGGGCCTGGTGGACATCTGCGTGCGCGCCAGCGACGGTGATCAGGATTGCGACAAGGATCGGTGCATCACCGTCCAATGTCCGAGCGATATCCCGCCCAATATCTGCCCAAATCTGTTCGTCATTAACGCCATTCCCTCGACGATTTCCCCGGGCCAAACCAGCACGAGGATCGAGACTCGCGCGCAGGAGACCGACAGCCTGCCTTTGCCCTTGGTGCTCACCTTGCGCGCGCTCTGGGGAAGTTTCGAAAATACGGACAACATCCAGGGGCCGAACAATGGCGTTGCCCAGAACGCGACCTACATTTGCGACCGCCCCGGTGACGTCGAGATCTGCGTCGACGCCACAGACGGCGCATGCGTGAAGACGCGGTGCACCAACGTCACCTGCCCTGCCCCGCCATAGCCCCGTCTTGGGGCTTGGCGGTTTCGTCTCTTGATCGTTCCCACGGTATTTGTTCCGTTTTTGGACGTCCACCCTGCATCGGATATCCTAAAAGGGTGAACGAACCGCCTCTAATCGATCCGTCTCCGCCCGACGCGAACATCCGGATTCGCGTCGACATATGGCCGATCGTGCTCGTTACCATATCGAACCAGCTCCTCTCTACCGATGTGGAGTATCTGCATCGGGTGTGCGACCAGGTGTTCGCAGCGCAAGAACGCCACGCGTTTATCGTCGATTGTTCGGGCATACGGAGCCCGCCGGGGGCCGACATTCGGC
>CAXMRM010000194.1:0-4315 GCA_964196015.1 uncultured Myxococcota bacterium | reverse complement strand
GCGGCTCATGAAAAACGTTGCCCAGGTCGCTCCCAGCCGCGCCACGGTGCTGATCCATGGCGAAACCGGCACCGGCAAGGAGCTCATCGCGGCGGCGATTCACCAGAACTCGATGCGAAAAGACAGGCCGTTCATCCGGCTAAACTGCGCGTCCTTGAGCGAAACGTTGCTCGAGTCCGAGCTCTTTGGGCACGAGCGCGGCTCTTTCACCGGCGCGATGGCCCGGCGCGAAGGGCGATTCAAGCAAGCCGACGGCGGCACGCTCTTCCTCGACGAGGTGAGCGAAATCCCGCTGAGCGTCCAGATCAAGCTCCTGCGCTTCCTGCAGGAGCGTGAGTTCGAGCGGGTCGGCGGCAACGAAACGCTCAAAGTCGATGTTCGGGTCGTGGCGGCTACGAACCGTAACCTGAAACAACGCGTCGACGACGGTCAGTTCCGCGAAGACCTCTACTACCGGCTCAAGGTCGTCCAGCTCGACGTGCCTCCGCTGCGCATCCGCCGGAGCGACATTCCACTCCTGGCGTATGCGTTCCTTCGCAAGTTCGCCACTGAGAACGACCGGACGGTACAGGGCCTGACGGAAGAGGCCCTACAGCACCTGATGATCTATCCCTGGCCCGGCAATGTCCGAGAGCTGGAGAACGCCATCGAACGAGCCGTGGTCATGTGCGAAGGCGACCTGATTGACCGCAACGACCTGCCGACCTCCGCCCACGGCGACTTGCAGAACGGCTCGGTGATGGCGCTGATTCCGGGCATCACGATGGCCGAGCTTGAGCGGATGGCTATTCTCCGCACCTTGGAGGCGGTCGACGGCTCTACCGCGCGGGCAGCCGAGATCCTCGGGATCAGCCAGCGCAAGATCCAATACCGCGTGAAGGAATGGGGCTACTAGTCCTCGACCATCGACTAGGGCGCGATCGGGATCCAAAAAGACGCACGCGTGCCACCTTCGGGAAGCGCGCTGAGCTTTGCCTCACCCCCGTGCAAGCCTACGATTCGTTTGACGATGGAAAGGCCGAGCCCCGTTCCGGCGTCCTTTGTCGTAACGAACGATTCGAAGGCGCGCTCCGCGAACTCGGCCGAGATCCCAAGACCGTTGTCGATGACGGCGACCTCCCATCCGCCGCCGTCGAGCTTCCGGCTGACGATCTGGATGGTTGGCTGACGGCAGCCGGTCACCGCTTCGACCGCGTTCGTGATCAGGTTGTTGACGACTTGCTTGAGACGGTCGCGCTCCGCGACGAGCACGCAGGAAGCCACGTCGATGTCTTCGATGAGGTCGATCCCCTGCGATTCGATCTCGGGACGGCGAAGCTCCACGAGCTCCTCGAGTAGAACACGGGCATCACAGGGGACCGGCTCGAGCCTTCGCGCCCTCCCCAAATTGAGAAAGTCGTCGAGCAAGAGCGCCAGCCTTCGAAGCTCGTCCTGAACCACGTTGGCCCGCCTCTCGATCTTCCGGCGCGTCGATGCGTCTTGAACGCGGGCAGCGCTGCGGCGAAGGACCTCGAGCTGCAGCTGGGCAGCGTTGAGGGGATTCCTCACCTCGTGAGCCAGGCCGGCGGTCAGTCTCCCCATCACCGCAAACGACTCCGCTTCGGCGGTCTTCTTGAGCACGTAGTCCTCACGATAGGTCTCGAGCATGACCGCGAGCTCAATGTCGCAGATCTGGTCGATCGCGCAGTGGTCCTCGAACGCTCCGAAGCCATCGTCGGAGGCCTCGGCCAAGCCGTGATGGAGCCCCAGCCGGACCACGTTCATCCCGGCAAGCATGTAGCGTTGTTCGAGGCCGACCTTCACGTGGGCGCGGCCGATCCTCCCTCTCTTCTCGAAGTACGCCTCGTCGTACGGGCCGGCGAACAGCTCTTCGAGCCACTGCGTCAAGGAGACTTTGAGGCGCGCGACGTGAGCCTCGTTCTTCACAACGGCGCGAGCGCCCGGGTCGGCGAGAATGGCCTCGTAGAACCGCTCCACGATGCGACGGTAGTACGGCCTCATCCGAGGACCGATCGCTTGGAGGCGGTGGGCGCACTCGGTGTCGAACCCCACGTAATCTTTCAGCGCAAGAAGTAAGCTTAGGTTGGCCATCATGTCTGGCTAAAAAATTGCACCCTTTGTGTCAAGGGCTCGCACCTCACCAGCCCTCAAAAGGCCGAAAGTGGGGGGAGGCGGACCATGCTGACGGGGCACAGTGCGTCTTTAGCGAGTCTCTTGATGTGGTCGGTGTTGACCCGATCGACTCCTGCCATCAGCTGAATGCCGACCAGAATCAGGTCCACCTTGGAGCGCCCAGCGCTCTGCAACACGTACTCGGGCCAGTCCCCTTCTTCATAGAGCTCAGCTCGGCAGTGAACGCCGCGATCGGAGCACCATTGCCGCTGACGCTCGAGGAGCTGGCCCTCTTGCCGTAGCCTTGCCTCGAGCCGGTCACGCCAACTCTGGCTGTTACCCCGCAAAGCCGGCGGGGGTTCGGAGAGCTGGCTCCCACCACCGCCATAGGTGGAAACCAAAATGACCTTGCCGTCCGGGGAACCGGCGATGAACGCAGCAAACCCCACCAGCTTGTAGCTCGCGGAAGTCAGATCCGTGACAGCGAGGATCGTGGATGCCGTGTGGTTCATCGAGACTCTAACGACCTAGAGCAAGGGGCGTGCCACATGAGAAAGCCTGGATACGACGCATTGATGCGTTGCGGCGTTCGGCAAGAATTGCGGGCAAAGCTCTAAACGCGCAGGTTTTGCGTCAGAGGAGCCGAGCGCCCCCACATCCTATCGTGACCTAGGACTCGGCGATCTTCAGCGCTTCATCCACTGTGCCGCGTTTGCCGATCAGCATTCGGAGTTGGATGAGCTTCGGCGCCTGGTTGAAGGCCAGGGCCCCGACGAGCCGGCCGGCGCGGCGGTAGAGAGCGATGAACTTCTCGCTTTCCGTCGTACCACCCGCGATGATCAGGTCGTCGGTCGGCTTGGGCCTGCCAACTCCCTGAATCTTGATATCGAACTGGTCGGACCAGAACATCGGAACCGAGTCGAATGGCTTCGCCTCGCCGGGTGTGGCCAGCAAGGTGGACACCGCGTGACGCGCTTGCTCGACGGCGTTGGTCCAGTGCTCGACCCGCATGCGCTCTTCGAAGAGGGGGTTGTACCAACTCGCCACATCCCCGGCCGCGACGATGCCAGGAACGCTGGCGGCCAGTGTCTCATCGCATCGAACCCCATCTTCGAGCTTGACGCCGGAGCCTTCGAGCCACGAAACCGACGGGCTCACGCCGATGCCGACGACGACGAGGTCGCAGTTCACCTGGGTGCCATCGTCGAGCAGTACGCTTTCGACGCGATCGGTGCCGCCAAAGCCTTCTACACGCCGCCCGCAATGAACTCCAACGCCGCGCCGCTCGTGGGCTTCCTGCAGGACGCGCCCAAGACGAGGACCAAGGCTTTGCGCGAGTGGCGTTTCCAGTGCCTCGATCATGGTGACTTCGAGTCCCAACTGCCGGGCGGACGCCGCCACTTCGGCGCCGACGAAGCCCGCTCCGATCACGGCAACACGAGGCTTGGCCTCTAGCGCAGCGCGGATAGCCAGCGAGTCGTCGAGGGTTCGCAGTGTATAGATGCCGTCGATCCGCGGCTGATTCGGAAGCTCACGCACCTGACCGCCGGTCGCAATCACCATCCCATCGAAAGAAACTCTGTCACCGGCTTCGAGCCGGAGCTCGCGCGCATCGGTGTCGAGCAGCACTGCGCGCTGTCCGAGCAGGAGATCGACGTTCAAGTCGTCGTAGCTCCTTCGACGCAGCGCCAGTCGCTCTCGCTGCCACTCGCCACGGAGCAGCTCTTTGGAGAGCGGCGGCCTATCGTAGGGAAGGTGCTCTTCGTCCCCAATCAAGACGAGCTGCCCTTCGAACTTCGCACGCCGTAGGAACTCCACCGCACGCAGTCCCGCAAGGGACGCGCCGACGACGGCGATCCGACTCATCTCGCTCATCGATCGAAGCGGTCGTTCTTCTGATTGCCCATCGCAATCGCTTGCGTGACGAGCGTCTTGAGGTCCTTCGCCGCCCCACGCACCACCCGAAAAATCCCAGAAACGAGCTCAGCGTGATCCTGAGGGGGGCTGTCGAGGTAAGAAGCCTGCCGCGGAGGAGTCCTGCCCTGTGAAGGAGACGAAGCGTCCACTTTACGGGGTGGCGCTGACACCGGCGCTGACACCGGCGCTGGCACCGGCGCTGGCACTGGCGCTGACACTGACGCTGACACTGACGCTGCCGCCCTCTTGGCCCGAGGCTTCGCTGGCTTCGTCGGCCTGCTCGACT
>CAXMRM010000193.1:0-6982 GCA_964196015.1 uncultured Myxococcota bacterium | reverse complement strand
CACTGGGTGGTAAGGCGCAGTTCGGCGGGCAGAGGCTCGGCGAGATGGAGGTCTGGGCAATGGAGGCGTACGGCGCGGCGTACGCGCTGCAGGAGTTCCTCACCGTCAAGTCCGACGACGTCCAGGGCCGCACGCGCATGTACGAATCGATCGTCAAGGGGGAATACATGCTTGAAGCTGGCCTACCGGAGAGCTTCAACGTCCTCATGAAGGAGCTTCAGGCGCTTTGCCTGAACATCGAGTTGGTAGAGACCAGTGAACTGGGGCGCAGGGCGGATGATGTCCTTGCTGCGGAGGAAGAGTAAGTCATGAAGGATATCTTCAGCTTCTTCGAAAAGCCGAAAGACCCGCTGGCCTTTTCAGCGATTCGCATTTCGCTAGCGTCACCGGAGAAGATCCGCGAGTGGTCGCACGGCGAAGTAAAAAAGCCCGAGACGATTAACTACCGTACGTTCAAGCCCGAGCGAGACGGACTGTTCTGCGCGAAGATCTTTGGACCGGTCAAAGACTACGAATGTATCTGCGGCAAGTACAAGCGCATGAAGCACCGCGGCATTGTCTGCGAGAAGTGCGGCGTCGAAGTCATTCAGAGCAAGGTTCGCCGTGAGCGCCTGGGTCACATCACCCTGGCGACACCAGTGGCGCACATTTGGTTTCTCAAGAGCCTTCCGAGCCGCATCGGCGCAAGCCTAGACATCACGCTCAAGGACCTCGAGCGCGTGCTCTACTGCGAGAGCTACGTGGTGCTCAACCCCAAGGAAACGCAGCTCGAGCGCGGTGAGATCCTCACGGAGGATCGCTATCACGACATGCTCGACGAGTATGGTGACGACGCGTTCGAAGCACGCATGGGCGGCGAGGCTGTCCTCGAGATGCTTCGCGACCTCGACGTGCATGCGATGGCGGAGCAGCTTCGCTTGGACCTCAAGGAGGCCACCAGCGAGGCGAAGCGCAAGAAGTACTCCAAGCGGCTCAAGGTCATCGAGGCCTTCCGCGACTCCGGTAATCGTCCCGAGTGGATGATGCTGTCGGTGATCCCGGTCCTTCCGCCGGATCTCCGTCCTTTGGTTCCGCTCGATGGCGGGCGCTTCGCGACCTCGGATCTCAACGATCTCTACCGTCGCGTCATCAACCGAAATAACCGTCTCAAGCGGCTCATCGAGCTCAATGCTCCGGAGATCATCATCCGGAACGAGCGCCGCATGCTGCAAGAGGCCGTCGACGCCCTCTTCGACAACGGACGCCGTGGCAAGACCATCACCGGCCCGAACAAGCGTCCGCTCAAGTCGCTGTCTGACATGCTGAAGGGCAAGCAGGGCCGCTTCCGTCAGAACCTGCTCGGCAAGCGTGTCGACTACTCCGGCCGCTCCGTCATCGTCGTCGGGCCCACGCTGCGTTTGCACCAGTGCGGCCTCCCGAAGAAGATGGCGCTCGAGCTCTTCAAGCCCTTCATCTACAACAAGCTCGAGGAGCGTGGGTACGTCACCACGATCAAGAGCGCGAAGAAGCTCGTCGAGAAGGAGAAGCCCGAGGTCTGGGACATTCTCGAAGAGGTCATCACCGAGCATCCGGTGATGCTCAACCGCGCACCGACGCTCCACCGTTTGGGCATTCAGGCATTCGAGCCCGTGCTCATCGAGGGTAAGGCGATCCGGCTCCACCCGCTCGTTTGCACCGCCTTCAACGCGGACTTCGACGGTGACCAGATGGCCGTTCACGTGCCGCTGTCGGTCGAGGCTCAGATGGAGACTCGCGTGCTCATGATGAGTACGAACAACATTCTGTCGCCCGCGAGCGGCCGTCCGATCATAAATCCGACGCAGGACATCGTTCTCGGTCTCTACTACATGACGCGCGAGAAGCGGTTCGGTAAGGGTGCCTACCGCGAGGGCCAGGAGAAGGAAGGCCAGTTTACGGGCATCTTCGCTTCGTCCGACGAGGTGAGGATGGCGTACGACCAGGGCATGGTCGGGCTGCATTCCAGTATTCGTTACCGCTACAAGGGCGAGACCTACGACACGACCGTCGGCCGCGTGCTGGTGAGCGACGTGTTGCCCCCGGGCATGGAGTTTCCGTCGGTCAACAGGGTGCTCGACAAGAAGTCGCTCAGCTCGCTCATCGACGAGTGCTATCGTGCGAGCCGCAACAAGAATACCGTGCTTCTCGCAGACCGCCTTCGAACCATGGGCTTCGAGATGTCGACTCGCGCGGGTATTTCGATCTGCATGGATGACATGATCATCCCCGACTCGAAGCAGGCCGTGCTTGCCGAGGCGCAGCAGGACGTGACCACCGTCGTCGAGCAGTACCAAGAGGGTCTGATCACCGACGGTGAACGGTACAACAAGGTAGTCGACATTTGGGCGGAGGCTTCCGATCAGATCGCTCGCGATCTGATGGACGCGATCGGCACCGATGAGGTCACTGATCCTGAAACCGGCGAAAAAGGCACGCAGCCGAGCTTCAACTCGATCTTCATGATGGCCGACTCGGGCGCTCGTGGCTCGAACCAGCAGATTCGTCAGCTGGCCGGCATGCGCGGCCTGATGGCCAAGCCGTCCGGTGAGATCATCGAGACGCCCATCACGGCAAACTTCCGCGAAGGGTTGACCGTGTTGCAGTATTTCATCTCGACACACGGTGCGCGTAAGGGTCTGGCCGATACCGCCTTGAAGACGGCGAACTCCGGTTACCTGACGCGCCGTCTCGTCGACGTGGCGCAGGACTGCGTGATAACCGATTTCGACTGCGAGACCCTCGATGGAATCTGGGTCAGCAAGCTCGAAGAGGGTGGTGAGGTCGTGACGCCGCTCGGCGAGCGTGTTCTTGGCCGCATCGCCCTCGAAGACATCACCGACCCGGTAACCGACAAGCCCCTCGTCAAGGCCAACCAGGAGATCAACGAGGTTCGCGTCGCGCGCATCGAAGCGGCTGGCATCGAGCGCGTGTTGATTCGCTCCGTGTTGACCTGCCAGAACCGTCGCGGCGTGTGCGCGATGTGTTACGGCAGAGACCTCGGCCGCGGTTACGATGTGAACATCGGCGAGGCCGTCGGCATCATCGGCGCCCAGTCGATCGGTGAGCCCGGCACGCAGCTCACGATGCGTACGTTCCACATCGGTGGTGCGGCTGCGCGCGGTAAGATCGAGCAGAGTTCCATCGAAACACGTTCGGGTGGTGTCGTGAAGTTCGACAACGCCAAGACTGTCACCAAGGGCGACGGGACGGTTGTCGTGATGAACCGCCATGGCGCGGTGACGGTCGTCGATGACTCGGGCCGCGAGCGTGAGCACTTCACCCTGACCTACGGCGCGTTCCTCAAGGTCAAAGAGGGTGACCGCGTCGAACGAGGCGCGCTGCTCGCCGAGTGGGACCCTTACGCCATTCCGATCCTCACCGAGGTCAACGGCCTAGTGAAGTACGGCGACGTCGTCGAGGCGGTGACCATGGACGAGAAGCTCGACGAGGTGACGGGTCTTTCCCGGCGCGTCGTCATCGAGTCCCGCGATCCGAGCGCGCGTCCCCGCATCTCGATCAAGGACCCAAAAACGGGCGATACGCAGAGCACGGGTGCGGGCGAGAACATGGCCCGCTACTACCTGCCGGTTGGAGCCAACATCATCCCCGCGGACGGTCAGACGGTCGAAGCGGGCGAGATCATCGCGAAGATCCCGCGTGAGACGACCAAGACCAAGGACATCACTGGTGGTCTGCCGCGTGTCGCCGAGCTCTTCGAGGCCCGCAAGCCCAAGGACCACGCGATCATCAGCGAGATCGATGGCATCGTGACCTTTGGGAAGGACACCAAGGGTAAGCGCAAGGTCATGATCACGCCGGAGGTCGGTGAGCCGAAGGAGTACCTCATCGCCAAGGGCAAGCACCTCACGGTGAAGGACGGTGACCATGTGCGCGCCGGCGAGCCATTGATGGATGGTCCTGCCAACCCGCATGACATTCTCAAGGTCAAGGGCGAGAAGGAACTTGCGGCTTGGTTGGTCGACGAGATTCAGCAGGTCTACCGACTGCAGGGTGTTGCCATCAACGACAAGCACATCGAGGTCATCGTGCGTCAGATGCTTCGGCGTGTTCGGATCAAGGAGACGGGTGACACCCGGTTCCTTCCGGACGAGCAGGTCGAGAAGACGGTATTCGAGCGTGAGAACGAGCGAATCATCGCGAAGGGCGGTCAGCCCGCGGTGGCAGAGCCGCTCTTGCTCGGTATCACCAAGGCGTCGCTGTCCACCGAATCGTTCATCAGCGCTTCGTCTTTCCAGGAGACGACTAAGGTGCTCACCGAGGCGGCGATTAGCGGCAAGGTCGACGAGCTCCGCGGTCTCAAGGAGAACGTCATCATGGGCCGGTTGCTGCCAGCCGGTACGGGCCTTGGAGCGTACAACAAGATCGACATGGTCGTGGCGGACGACGCGGTGAAGCCGATCGCTCCGGTGCGGGTCATCCTCGAGCCCGAGCCCATTGCTGCGGCTGCATCTGAAGAGTAGACTTTCGCCACTTTGGCGAAGACCTACCTGTTTGAAACGGACGAGCACCGTGCGCTGCGTGAGCAAATGCGGCGTTTCGCGGCTGCCGTGATCGCGCCGCACGCACATGCCTGGGAAGAAGCCAATGAGTTCCCCCTCGAGCTCTATCAACAGTCCGCAGACGCGGGCTTCCTCGGCACCGGGTATCCGGAACAGATGGGCGGTGGCGGCGGTGACCTCAGTCATGTCCTGGTGGCCGCCGAGGAGATGGTCCTTGCCGGGAAGTCTGTGGGCACCTGCGTCGGCCTTGGCAGCCACGGGATCGCACTGCCGCCGATCGTGAAGTTCGGAACCGACGCCCAGAAGGAGCGCTACGTCCGGCCGACGCTCCGTGGCGAGAAGGTCTCCGCGCTCGGGATCACAGAGCCTGGCGGCGGCAGTGATGTGGCCGCGGTGCAGACCAAGGCGGTCCGCGATGGGGACTACTACATCGTGAACGGCGCCAAGACGTTCATCACGTCGGGCACACGCGCCGACTTCGTCACGACCGCGGTGCGCACCGGGGGCGAAGGGCATGGCGGCATCTCGATGCTGATTATCGACAGCGACACCCCAGGTTTCAGCGTGGCAAGCAAGCTCAAGAAGACCGGTTGGTGGGCGAGCGACACCGCCGAGCTCGTCTTCGAGGACTGCCGCGTCCCCGCCGAAAATCTGATCGGCCAAGAAGGCGCTGGTTTTCTGATGATCATGACCAACTTCGTCACCGAGCGTCTCATGCTCGCCGGTCAATGCGTCGCAATCGCCGAACTCGCCTACCGAGAGTCGGTCGAATACGCCAAGCAACGCCACGCGTTCGGCAAGTCGCTGTCGGGATTCCAAGTCGTCCGTCACAAACTCGCCGACATGGCGACCCGAATCGCCGCAGCCCGCGCTCTTACCGGGGAGTGCGTCACGCGCTTCCTCAACGGGGAGCAAGCGCCGTCATTGGCCGCGATGGCCAAGAACACTGCCACCGACATGTGCTCGAGCGTCTGTGACCAAGCTGTCCAAATCCACGGCGGCTACGGCTATATGCGAGAATACGTCGTAGAACGTCTCTACCGCGACGCCCGCCTCTACCCAATCGGCGGCGGCACCCGCGAGATCATGAACGAAATCATCAGCAAAGTAGAAGGCTACTGAGCGCTCTCTGCCCCTAGGATGATGCCGCGTTCGATGAAGTCGGCGATCATCGCGCCGAGTTTTTCGACGAACTCGGGGCCGATCTCGGTAGCGTGGGCGGCCGCGATTCGTTGGACGGACTCAGCGACGGTTTGATCGGCGCTTTGCCAGGCGTCGAGGAAGTCCGCGGCCATAGGGTTGAGCTTGCGCGGGACCGGCCTGTGGTTCTTGTTGCGGTACAGGCAGAGGATGGTTGGGTCCTGTTCGTACCCCGCGTCGGGCGTGGGCTCGTTCTGAACCGGATACGCGAGTCGGAGAACCTTCACCGCCGTGGCGAGGACGGGCTTGCGGTCGAAGGTGAAATCGGCCGCAGGTACGGGGTTTGGGGGCGCGTGCCGTACGTCCCACGCCGTGATCTCATAGCCTGCGAGGTCCGCGACCCAAGGTGCCTCCGTGCTTCGCCAGATCGGAATCGCGAATTCGGCGAGCTCACTTGGAACGTAGCGTAGGTATCGGGTCTTGGGGCCGCCGGTGCTGAACCATTCGTCGACGGCTCGGCCAAAGGCGTCTTCTCCGATCGCCTCTTTGGTGCGGCCTAGGGCGACGCCGATCACATGGACGAGTCTGTTGCGCACGAGGTCCCGATAGATCAGCCAACGCTCGCGTGACCCCAAGAGCGCGAGGTCAGTTTCACTCGGCTCCGCGCCGAAGCAGACCCGGTCGATGGCCTTTGCGTGATCAGCCAGCATCGTAAGCCCCAGTCGCGCTGCGATAAATCGTCCAGAGCTGGTCGACCTCGGAGAGGAGTTCATCGAGTGGCGGCACGTTGTTGTCGCGCTCGAGAAGCACCGGCACCGGGCCTGTCTTGCGCAGCGTGTAATCGAGAAGTTCGTACACCTCGTCGGGAACCGGCTCGCCGTGGGTGTCGATGCGCAGACCGTCGTCCCGGACCAAGTGGCCGGCGACATGGATCTGCACCACGCGGTTCGCAGGGATTTTATCGATGTAAGCCTTCGGATCGAAGCCGAAGTTCCGGCCGTTCACGTAGATGTTGTTGACGTCCAGAAGCAGTTTTGCGTCCGCCCGTTCCAACACCTCGACGACGAAGTCAGCCTCCGCCAGGCCATCGGGGCCTTGTGGCGCGTAGTAGCTGACGTTTTCCAAGGCCAGAGGCACGCCGACCGCGTCCCTTACCTCCGTCAATCGTTGAGCTGCGATCTGGACGGCTTCATCGGTGAACGGCAGCGGGAGCAAGTCGTGGAAGAAGCGCTCATCCGTTCCGCCGAGACAGAGGTGCTCGCTGTGCCACGGCACTTCGAGGTCGGACAAGAACGCCCGCAGGT
>CAXMRM010000192.1:0-4291 GCA_964196015.1 uncultured Myxococcota bacterium | reverse complement strand
TCGATTCGAGCGGCAACGGCAACCACGGGTATCGGCCGAGCGCCGAGAGCCGGGTGCAGTACACCTCCGATGCGTACATGGGTGCGTACGCGGTCGAGTTCAACAGTGCCGCAAGCGGAGGCACGGAGCCGGGGATGATCGTGATTCCCCACGACATGAGCCTCGAGCCGGCGACGGGAATGATCGAAGCATGGGTCAGAATCGGCTCGTTTCCGGCGGACCCGGCTACCTTGTTCACCAAGAGCACTTTTCAACTGCTGCGCAGTGATCCCGGGCCGAGCCCACCCATTTTCTATCCACCCGACGTGTCCTGTCCCCAGGCTGGCGGATGTCCCGACGGTCGCATCGTCGGACGCACAGTCTATCAACTCGAGATTCTCCCGGACAGCCGTGTCCGCGCCACCGTCGCGAACGACTCGCTCGACGGGTCGATCGGCATCGTAAGCAGCCCGTGGACGACCTTGACTAGCCCCGACGGAATCACGTTGGATGAGTGGAACCACGTCGCGATGAGTTGGGATGGGTGTCGGCTCGAAGTCCTGGCCGGTGGTGTGTGGACGGGCGTGGATTTCGATCCTATTCCTCAGGTAGGCCTGAGCTACCGCGCCGAAGGTGTCGATCCGACGTTCGGTCCGCAGCAGCTCGATGCGTCGATGTCTTCGTCCGAGCTCACGGGTCACGTGGACGAAGTGACGGTCTCCGAGGTTCAAGCGTGCGCGGCCTTCCCCGGCCAACAACGCCCCGAGCTCGAACCCATCGAACCCGCCATGCTCAACACGCTCGGCATGCGGCCCCCTTCTCTTGTTTCTGAGGACGATCTCCGGGAGGCGGCGCTCGCGGGCGTTCCCCATCTTCCTCTGGCCCAGCAAAAAGACGACTTCGAGGGACCCCTGGTGCCGATTCCGGGCGGAGGATGCGATGAGCCCGACTGTCCCGAGCTTCGAAACGGCGAGTTCGGCGACTTCTTGAGAACCCCGGAACCGACTTCGCCGCCGTTCGTGCGCATCAGGACTAACGGCAACGAGCGCTGGGGAGGCAACGATCCCAACATCGCCGCGAGCAATGCCTATTTGGTGGTGACCACGAATGGCCTGATCCAGTTCTACTCAAAAGGGGGCGACCTTCTTCAGGAGTTCGGCACGAAGAACTTCTTCAAACCGGTTTGGGACCCAGCCATCCCGAACAACATCAACGACTCGCTCAACCTGCCTGACAAGCTACCCTGCGATGATTCGGGGGAGGTTTTCGCCGAAACGACGTTCTGTCTGGATAGCTACTACGACGCACGCGTGATTTTCGACGAATACCGTCAGCGCTTTTGGATCACAGCCTTGGCACGCAACAGCGAGACCCGCGATAAAGTGCTCCAACAGACGATGATTCCCCACACGATCGAAGAAGAGTATGCCGCACGGCGCAGCAAGCTGCTCGTCGCGGTGTCGTCCAGCGACAATCCATTGGAGGGCTGGAACATCTACTGGTGGAATGCCGTCCTCGACGATGGCGTATGCACCTCGGCGACGATCGAACCTTGTCCGGGATCCATCTACATGCCTGGTGATGCCGCCGACTATCCCTCCATCGGGGTCTCATCGAAGTACGTGATCATCACGAACACAGTGGCGCGTCGTGACCCGGATGACTTCCTAATCGATGGCGAGATCGATGGCCGCTACCAGCTCTTCCACGTCATCGACGCGGAAGGCTTTGGGGAAGGACGGGGCTTGCGTACGTGGCAATTCATATTCAACGATCCCAACAACCCGAGCGCGTTGTACAGGACGCTTACCCAGCCGGCGGTGCAACACGGTGAAAGCCGCTTCAATATTCACTATCTCGCGAGCCACGTGAATGCCGAGAGCTTTCAGGTCTGGGGCTTCCTTCCGGGCAACCCGCCCGAAGCTCGCGTCATGCAGAAAGACTTCAAATCGATCTTGGGGATCGCGCAAGCCATGCCTCAGCCCAACTTCGGGGCCAATGCTCCGTCGAAGCCGGTGCAGATTCGAAACATGGGTCGATCCATAATGAAGACTTCGGTCCGGAACGACCGACTACACCTCATCCTCCACGACTGCATGCGCTGGGAAGCGGCGACCCCGACACCGTGCGAAATGCTCGACACGATCGGTAGCTCTTCGATCAAAATGCTGCGCCTCAACATCTATGATTTCGCATTCAAGAACATCCCCCAGACCGCCGCATCGGGGTATATTGAGCGCACGTTCGGCTTGCGGAATCTATTCGACGACGATGAGTCATCGGTCGTCTTCTACGGAACCCCCGCCATCGAAGCGAACAAGCATGGCGACATGGTGGCCGTGTACTCGCGGGCGGGCAGCGGCGTGTTGCCAGAAGCTCGCTATAGCGCCTACTTCAACAATGAGCCCGACATTCGGCCGAGCGCGCTCCTGCATGTTGGGAAGTTCCCGCTAGAGGAAGTCTTCAACGCGAATGACCCAACCCAGGTAGATGACAACGGCAATCCCAAGGCGGTCGGCAACCTCGACACGGGTGGGATCACCGTCGATCCCTACGACGACGAAGCGATATGGATGCTGCACGGCTTCTCGGACGACAACACCACGTCTGACGGACCGCTCAGGGGGGACTGGAAGTTTGCAATTGGCAAAGTCTTCGGCCAGGTCCACCCGGATCTCATCGTCTCCGAGGTCGATGTCGACCCGTTGACGGACTCCGGCGGTCAGGGGCACACGCTCGAGGCGACCGTCAGGAACCAAGGAGACGGACCGGCCGGAGGCTCGCGCTTGCGCGTGGTGCTCTCCCTCGACACAGAGATCTCGAACGACGATCTGGAGATCGCCGACCTCATTTTCCCGGGGATAGCGGCAGGCGGCGATTTTGGCGCGATCGCGAACTTCACGCTCTCGCCGAGCCTACCGTCGGGGACCTATTACGTCCTAGCCCACACCGATTGGCAGAACTTGGTCGTCGAATACAGCGATGACAACAACGTCTTGCGGGGCGAGGACCGGCTTCAGGTCGACCGTGTGGCAATCATCAGTGACGGTGGCCCTGGAGGCGCCATGGAACAACCGCCACCGACGTCCGGCGGCGGGAAATGCTCCGCCGGGGCAGCCGATGGCGGCTTCGGCTGGTTCGTACTGCTGCTGCTCCTGGCAGGGGTGGCTCGACGGCGCATCGTCGCAAGACGCTAGGCCGAGACAGTCATTGCGTGCCCTCAACGACAGCCTTGGCGCCGCGACGGAAGGATCGTCTCGCTGCAGGCATCGACAGACCTGCAGCTCCGGTACGACCCGGAGCCTCCACAGTCGGGAACGCTTTGGACCCATCCGGTCCCGCGGCAGATGGCAAACCCTCCGACGCCATCGAAACGGCACGACCCGTCCGACAGGATCGGAAACTCCATTTCCTCGTCTCCGTTGCAGTCCCAGTCGTAGCTCGTGAATTCAACTTGGCAGATGCCGACTGAGCAGTAGCCGGTAGTCTCGTACTCCGTGTGGCCAGGGTTGCGGCCGGCTTCGTCGTCCGCGCAGTCGAACTTCTCATCGGAGCGCGGTGGGATGTACCCGTCCGGACACTTGCAAGCCTGCACGGTATCGTCCAGCCAACCGAATCCATCCTCATCCGCGTCGCGCGCGCACGGCACGTCCACCGTCTCGTCGTCCACGGCGTCGTCGCAGTCGTTGTCGAGCTCGTCGCAAAGCTCTGGCGCTCCGGGGTAGACCGTCGCGTTCGCGTCGTTGCAGTCGCCACCTTTCGACGCCGCGCCGGTGCAGACGCCTTCGGCGTAGCCATCGCCATCTTCATCGATGAGCTCATGGATGCAGCTCAGCTCAGTGTCGCAGCGGTCGGAAGTGCAAGGGTCTCCATCGTTGCAGTCTTCCTCGGTCGTGCACGCCGGGCTTCGCGAGCCAGAGTCGTGCCCAGCATCCGCGCCGCCATCGGGGGCCACTTGGCCACTGCTGCCGCACGCGGCAAGGGCCAACGCGGTCGCAATGAAGAACGACACCGCGATCGGAGTAAATCGAGCGTGCGTCCCTACGAGCATGCAAGCCTCCAAGCCTGTAGATGGCCATGCTAACCGGAAAACCCGTTCTTTGCGCGTCCTGCAAAGGGTTTTCCGAACGCTCCGTCCGTCACTCAGGGACAAGTAAATGACCCGAAAGGTTGTATCGGAGCGCCGCAGTTGATCTCGCGGTCCCGCAGTGAGATCAAGCAAGGGAGTCATGAGCAGGCAATCCATTCTGTGTTGCGCTTGGTTATTGCTGCTGTCCTGCATTGCGGCGTGCGGATGCGGAGGGGCTGCCGA
>CAXMRM010000191.1:0-7742 GCA_964196015.1 uncultured Myxococcota bacterium | reverse complement strand
TTCTTGAAGCTCACGCGGTAGAAGATCGAGTACATCAGCGGGACGAAGCCGAGGGTGAGCATCGTGGAGAAAGCCAGGCCGAACATGATCGCGACTGCCAGTGGCTGCCACATGGCTTCTCCGCCCGCGTAGAGCGGGATGAGGCTGGCGATGGTGGTGGCCGTGGTGAGCATGATGGGGCGGAACCGTTGTTGGGCTGCCTGAATGATTGCGTGGGGCGCGCTGAGCCCGTTTTCGCTCTGTTCAATATCGATTCGATCGATCAGCACGATGCCGTTGTTGATGACGATGCCGGCCAGCGAGACGACGCCGAGCAGGGTCATGAAGCCGAAGTACGAATCCATGACCACCAGGCCGATTCCGACGCCGACTAGCGCAAAGAGAATCGTCGCCAGGACGATCACGGGCTTTCGCAGCGAGTTGAACTGCCACACCAAGAGCATGAGGATGACCATGCCCGCGATCGGAAGCTTGTCGGCGATGGACGCATTCGCTTTGCCTGAGCCCTCCACCTCACCGCCAAACTCGTAACGGTAGCCGATGCCCCAGTCCTTCTTCTGTTCTTCGAGCCAGGGCTCGAGCTCCGCGATGACGTCGAACGCGGTGACACCTTCGACGACCTCGCTATCGACCGTGATGGTGGCGTAGCGGTCACGGCGCAGGATCTCCGAGGGCTCCCACTCGAGGTTTCCGGTTGCGACCTGGGTGAGCGGCACCGAGCTTCCGTCTTGTGAGAAGACGCTCAGCGTCCCCAGACGGTCGATGTTACGGCGCCCTTCGGCGACCGACCTCAAGACAACCGGGATGATCTTGTCGTCTTCGCGGTACTGAGTCGTCTCGTAGCCGCTCAAGAACGTTTGTAGTGAGGTCGCCACGTCTTCGTTGGTCACGCCGGCTCGGCGCGCCTGGTCCTCGCTGACGTCGATGACCAACTTCTTGACCCGCGGACCCCAGTCGTCGCCCACGTTGCGCGTGTCGCCTCGATCGTGGAGCCACTGTTTGACTGTGTCGGCAATTTCGAAGGTCCGATTGACGTCCTTGCCGGAGATGCGCACCTCGACCGGTTTGGTTACCGGCGGCCCGTTGCCGAGCAGCCGGACGTATGGACGGATATCCGGATATCGCTCAGTCACGTACCTTTCGAGGCGCTCCATCAACTCCGGCACAACCTCGGGGTTCGTGGTCTGGAGCATGGTCTCCGAGTAGCGAGGACGCGGCGCATTCGGGTTGTACCCCAAGGTGAAGCGCGGCGGGGTCGAAGCGATGAACGTGGCCCAGTGCGTCACGCCTGGGCGGTCGTCCGTCTCGCTGAGGTCGCTCAGAATGTACGATCCCATGTCGTCCACCATGGCTTCCGTCGTGCGGATCGACGTGCCCGGAGGGAACGTGAGCTCAGCCACGAAGAAGTTGGTAGCTTGCGTGGGAAAGAAGATCTGGGGCACGAGCTTGTAGAGCTGCATGCCCGCGTAGAACCCGATGACCGCCACCGCGATGCTGATCACGGGATGGCGCAGAACCGCCAAAATCACCCGCCGGTAGCCTCGGTAGAACCGCGAGTCGAAAGGTTGCTCGATCGGCTTGGGCTTGAGAAAACGCACGCAGAGCAGAGGGATCATCGTGAGCGCCAAGACCCACGAGACCAAGAGCGTGATCGTCACCACGGAGAAGAGCACCCCGGTGTATTCGCCCACCGCCGATTCTGCGAGTCGGATCGGCAAGAAGGCTGCCGACGTGGTCAACGATGCGATCAGCAGCGGAACCCTCAGCTCGTTGGTTGCGCCCAAAGCCGCCGCTACCCCATCTTCGCCCGCCGCCATACGCACCATGACCGACTCGGAGATCACGATCGCATTGTCCACCAGCAGGCCAAGCGAGATGATGAGCGCCGCCAGGGACATCTGGTCGATCTGAATGGCGAAAAGGCTCATCATCCACATCGCGATGATCATGGTCACCGGCACTAGCGTGGCGACGACAAGCCCCGTACGGAAGCCCAAAGTCAGCAGCATGACGACCAGGACGATCGCCACCGCTTGAAAGACGCTTTCGACGAAGTCGTCGACCTTCTGCTCCACTCGGCTGGGCTGGAAGTACGTCTGGTAGAAGTCGACGCCGTGTGGGTACTGCTCTTGGATGTACGTGAAGAACCCTTGTAGCTGTTTGCCTAGGCGAATCAGGTTGCCGCCCTCCGCCATCGACACTGCGAGCGAGAGGCCGGGCTTGCCTTCGACACGCACTAGCCCCTCGGGCGGGTCCACGTACCCGCGGTAGATGTCGACGATGTCTTCGAGGTAGACGAGCTCGTCTGTCCTCGGCAGGCGAACCACGTTTCGTCTAAGCTCGTCGACCGAGCTGAAGTTACCGCTTGGCTCGAGTGCAATGGTTTCGTTCGCGACGTCGATCTCGCCGCCCGGTTGGATGATATTTCGTTGCTGCAGGGCATCCTTGAGGTAGTCCGGCGTCATTCCGATACGGCTCAGAACGGCGTTGTCGTACTCGACGAAAAGGCGCTCCTCCTGGGCGCCGAGGATGTCGACTTTGGCCACCGACTCGATGCGTAACAGCTCATCACGAAGGTCGTCCGCGATGTCCTTGAGCTCCATGTACGAAAAGCCGTCACCGGTCATGCTGAACATGATGGGGTAGACATCCCCAAACTCGTCATTGACGATCGGCCCGGTGATGTCTTCCGGTAGATTGGGCGAAACGCTATCGACCTTGCGTCTGAGGTCGTCCCAGATGGGACGCATGTTTTTGAACTCCTCGCGGATGTTCACGTAGATGACCGAAACGCCGGTCCGGCTTTCGCTGTTGACCCAATCGAGCTCGGGGATTTCTTGAATGACCTTTTCGATCGGATCGGTGATCAACTGCTCCACGCGTTCCGGGCTCGCGCCTGGGAACTGCGTCGTGATCATCGCCGTTCGAATGATGAAGCCCGGGTCCATCTGCCGAGGCGCGTCGAAATAGGCTCCGATGCCGGCGAATATCAGGACGACGATCAGCGTGCCGGTGACCGTGCGTCGCTCCAGGGCAAACTTGGTCAAGCTCATGGTGTCTCGTCGGCTTCAGTAGTAGGCGCCGGCTGTGCAGTAGTCGCCGGCTTTCCGGCCAAGTTGCCGGGCTCGGACCCCGCCCGCTCGGGAACCCGCACTTGCAGTCCGTCGTAGATGCGGCTGACGCCGGCGGTGACCACGAGATCACCCGGCTTCACGCCGTCGAGGATCTCGAGGCCGTCGGACAGAATCTCGCCAACCTCGACGGGCGTGCGGTGAACCGTGCCGAGGCTATCGCCCTGCTTTTGCAGCAAGTAGACGAAGCGGCCTTTGCGGTCCTCCCCGACGGCGCTGATCGGAAGAGCGTATTGCGGGCCATTCTTTTCGGACGCAAACACGAAAGTCACATCGGCCGCCAGGCCCGCTCGAACTTGCTCTTGGCCCTCGGTGAGCTCCACGGTGACGGGGAACGTCGTCGCGCCGCCGACGCTCGACACACCTACCTCGGTCACCGTCCCCCGGAACGTCTTTCCATCCAACGAGTTGAAGCGTGCCTTGGCCTCGGCGCCCCTTTTGACGCTGCGGATGATCGACGCAGGGACCGAAACGCTGACTTCGATTAGCTCCCCTGCGAGCAACGTGGCGACTAGCTCACCGGCTTGTACGTTCTCGTTGCCCTCGATGTCGACCGTCGCGATCGTGCCTGACTCCGGGGCCTTGAGATGGGTGTAGCTCAGCTGCCGTTGTCGAAGCTGGATTTGCTGGTTGGCGGACTCGAGCCCTGCGCGTGCAGACTCGTATCCGGTCCGATCGGCATCCAGGTCCTGCCGGGAGGCATTCTGGTTTTCGTAGAGTGCCTGCGTGCGTTCGTAGGTGGCCTTGGCGTTCCGCTCCTGCGCGCGTGACTGCGCAGCAGCAGATCGTGCATTCTGAAGCTGCAGCGAGTAGTCGGTTGGGTCCATCCGCGCGATGGTCTGGCCCTTCTTCACGGTATCACCGACGTTGATCGGCACGCTCAACACTTGCCCTGAAACCTGAAAGCTGAGCCGGCTCTCTTGCCCCGCTTGTGACACACCGGAGTACGTCCGCTGCGTCGCCGCGTCGCTCCCTTCGACTACCACGTACCGAACCGGACGAATGAGCTCGGGTTCCTCCTGCTCATCCTCGCATCCGAGAATCGCCAAAACGGCGGCTATGGCGACGAGGGTTGGTTGCTTTGCCATCAGTTGCGCTCCCGTGGATTGATTCGCGTCGGTTCGCTGGGTGTCGGACTTTGCTGGCTCTCCCGCTTTCTTTTGGCGGCGAAGGCGTCGAGCCGTTGAAGGAAGTCGTCACGCACCTCTTCAGAGCCCTCGAGCGAAAATTCTCCTGCCGCTCGTTGCACTCGAAGCGCGTCGATCAAGAAGTCGTAGAGTGCGTTAGCCGCCGCCAGTTGGGCGCCCAGGGCTTGGTTCTGCGCGTCGACGAGCTGGATGATGTCCGCCGCGCCGCGTTGGTAGAGGTCGCTGACCAACTCCAAGTTTCGCGCCGAAGCCTTGGCGCCGTCGCGAGTGAGGTCGATATTCGCGTACGAAAAGCCAGCCTGATGGAGGGCGGCACGCACGTTCTGTTCGAGCCGTTGCGCGATCACAGCGCGGTCGGTCTGCAGGCGATCGATGTCCCGGAAGGTGCGACGGATACGCGCGTAATTCGAGGTGCCGTCGAAGAGGGTGAGCGAGGCTGCCGCGCCCACGTTCCAGGTGAACGTCTCGCGTCCTGGGAAGTCGAAGCCGGGGGTGGGCGCAGGCGGATCGGAGCCTTCGCCGCCGACATAAGGAACGTGCGTGAACCCGCCGACGACCGCGATGTCCGGGATGCCGAGCTGGCGCCGCTCGCCTTTCAGCAGTTCTTCTCGGCCGCTGATCGTACTGTCGATGCTGCGGATTTCCGGCGAATTCAGGATCGCCTCCTCGGCCATGAACTCGCGGAAGGTCCTGAATGACCCAGGGTCCTGTAGGTACTTGACGAGCCTCGGGTCGCTCCCCGGGGTGACTCGGCGAACCTCTTCGGGCGGCGGCACTCGAAATGGGGCCTCCAGCGGTCGGTTCAAAATGCGGTTGAGGTCGATCTCGGCTTGGTTACGGGACGCGCTCGCGCCGATGACGCTGGAACGGCTTTCCGCGATTTGCGTCTGCCAGCGAAAGACCTCTTCGCGCCCCGCGACGCCGATGGTGTTGCGCGTTTCGGCAAGAGAAAGGTTCTTTCGAGTGAGCTTGAGGTTGTCGCGATTGACACGCTCGTTGTTCTTGGCGCGGAGCACATTGAGATAGGCCTCGCCGGCCTCCAATATCGTATCGAGTCGCGCCGCGATGTAGTCGTGCTCCGTGCTCCAGTAGGTGTCTCGACGAAATCGCAGGTCGGCGTGCCGCTGAGGAGAGTAGAGAAGCTGCGATCCGCTGATGCCCCAGGTGAACTGGCGCTCCGCTTGGCCGAATGCGTTCGAGACGTCGGGGTCGTTGATGAGGAAATCCGCATCGGCGCCGGCCTGCGGCAGCCAGTTTCCGCGCGACACCTTTACACCTTCGTAGGTTGCGTCGATCTCGATGCCCTGTGCCATCAAATCGAGGTTCGCGCGCACCGCATCCCGCATGGCGCTCTCGAGCGTGATGAGAGGGCCTCGTGTTCCGGACTGGTCGTTGATCAGTCTTGCTTCCGCCATCACTTCGAAACGCGGCCACGTTCCGATCGCCCTGGCAGTGGCCATGTTGATGACCAGCACCGGCCGCTGCTCAAACGAGATCGGGAACGACCCAGCGGGCTCTCCCATGTAGATGCGTTGAACGAAGAGCGCAGCACGCCGCATGCGACGGATCCCGTCTTCCTCCGTCTCCATCGTGGCCAGGGCGCCCCGCTGGACCCATCGCACTCCCCCGCCGGCATACGAAGGGAGCTCTTGCGCGTTGATGCCGTCGATCAAGCGCTGCATCTCGTCGTCACTCCACTTGAAGAGGGGGCCGATGTAGACCGCTTCGGTGTCCTCGGGAATGGCGTCGAGGGTCGCCTGCGCGTCTGTCGTGGCAACGACTAGGTGGGTCTCGATTCCGATGTGTTGGCTTGCCACTTGAACGGGCTGCTCGGGTGCATCGAGGTGCTTGACCACCTCCTCGCCCACGATCAACGTCATACGGTCGAAGCGAACGATCTCGCGTAGCTGATTGATCTCTCGTTCGAAGTTCAGGAGCCCGCCGATGTAGGCAAGGTTCCGGCGACCGCTACGGTTGCCGTCCTGGGGCAGCCCCTGCAGATCGGGAGCGGCATACGGAATCAGGACGGGCTTGCTGAGCTTCGCAATCCGGCCGACGGCCACGCCCGTCATCGCCCCCGACACGATGATCATGTGGACGGACCGATCCGCAAGCGCTTCCTTCACGGCAGCCTCGGATTGTTCCAGGTTCCAATCGGGTTTCGTCCTGGGCTCTACGAACACGACCGAAGCGTCTTCCTTGAGAAGCTCGAAGATCTCGGCCTTGAGCGTGCGCTGTCGCTGGGTGAACAGCTGCGAGTCGCCATCGGCGATCATCATGATGCGGAACGTCGGCTGCGTTCGCTTCTGCGCTTCCGCGTCTGAGCCGAAAGCGCACCACAGAGTAATCGCGAGGACCAGCAGCTCGCTCAGCCCGAATATTCTCATCAGCACCTCGCCCGGGGGGTTCCGGAAAAAGGAGCCTAAAGCCCAAGGGCGGTGATGTCTACGGTGCCGGAGGCGCTGTGACCTCTGCCGTTTCCGCAACCAACACCCACTCGTTCAGACGGCGAGAGAAGTCCTGCTTCGCCTCGTCCGTGTCGAGGTTGCGGAAGTGGCCTGCCTCGCGATTCACGAAGAGCAATGCGAGGACGTAGTCGTACGCGGCGTTGGCGGCGGCGAGGTCCGCCACGAGACTTTGCGTCTGTGCGTCGACCAGCGTGATGATGTCGACTTTGCCCCGCCGGTAGAGGTCGGTCACGAGCACCAAGTTGTTGGCTGCCGCCTCGGCTGCTTTGCGGGTGAGCCCGACCGAGGCCAGCGCAGCTCCGGCGCCGTAGAGCTCGGTGCGCACGCCCGTGTCGATGTTCTGCTCGACGCGATCGAACGACACGGTGAGCCGTTCCACCAGAATCGCGCTCTGGCGCAGCTCCGCGACCCCAGAGCCACCGCGGGAAAGCGGAATTGCGAGGAACAGGCCGACGTCCCATCCGAATTTGTCGGGTTCCGGCAAGCCGAGCGGATTTGGCTCCGGCGCCTCGGAGCCTTCACCCGCTCGCCAGAAGTCGTGCTGGATGCCGCCTTCGACGAAGAACTCCGGCAACCACAGCTGGCGCCCGCGGCCTTCCTTGATCCGTTGCTGCGCAGCCTTTCGCGCCTCGATCTGTCGGGCCTCCGGCGAGTTGCGTAGTCCCTCGCGGACCATGAACGCCCGCAGTTGCTTGAAGGACCAAGGATCCGCCATGTACTTGCCGATCGGATCTTCGGGTGGAAGCGTGCGCCCTGCGTCGTCGACAGGGAGGTCGATCGGCGCGATGGGCCGCTCCGAAGGACGATTGAGCACGCGGTTGAGCTCGATCTTGGTTTGACCCACGAACGCCCGTGCATCGACGACCGCTCCTTGGTTCTCGGCGAGTGTCACCTGCCAGCGATAGAGCTCGCTTGCGTTGGCGACCCCGACTTCGAGGCGGAGGCGGGCCAGCTCGAGGTACTCGCGCGTCAACTGAATGTTCTTGCGCTGGATT
>CAXMRM010000190.1:0-4690 GCA_964196015.1 uncultured Myxococcota bacterium | reverse complement strand
AACCCCCATGAACGGGATGATCACTGCGGCGACCAACGCGACAGCGCCAAGCACCTGAAGAAGAAGCGGAGCGCGTGAAAGCGGCGCGGCAAACCAAAGCGCGAGTCCGAGGACGAGGCGGATAGCAGCCGCAAACCAGAGGCCGCCTTTCGAGCTGAAGCGAGTCACGAAGTCGATGATGCGCGAGGGCGCCAGGACCCCCCACACGCCCATCAGCAGAACGAAGACACCTAGAAAGCCTGAAATCTCGACTGCAAAGGGCATGTTAGGCGAGCTCCTCTTCTACATCCGACAGCATGTCAGACGCTGGTTCGTATATGGGAAGCGACCGTTCGATCTGATCGGCCGCCCGCGCAACTGCATGCATCGAAAGCTCGAGATCCGCCAGCTGCAGCTCGTCCACCATCACCGTATGGCGAACGACGTATACGTCACCGTCCAAGCACAGCGAGCCGACCGCGAGGTTGAAGCTTTGCTGCAAGGCGGCTTTAGGGTCCATCCGATCGACACGGCAGCACGCAGACGAGAAGTCGACCCACGAGCGCCCCATCGCTTGATAGCGCGACGCGATCAAGGCCTGCAAACGGCCGCCGGGATACTCGAACACCACCTTGAAGCTGTGCTCGTGTTCCTCAGCCAGCTTATAGCTGGACCTCGCGTGATCCTTGATGTCGGTCCACGTCGGCACGGGGCGATGGTTGTATCATATGGGCCCGAAAATAGCGCTCGAATCTACCTTTGCAGGGCGTACACTTCCCGACATGTTGGAGCACTTAGCTTCGCCGTCGTGGCGGTCTTCAGTGATCGCAGAGCTTCGTTTCGGCCCAAAAGCACTGCGACGCACCGTTCCGTGGCTGCTCCGAACGCGGCTGAGGCAAGTCGACAGCCTCCTTCAAGTGGCTTTGAAGAATGCCCAGGACGCACCGCATGACCTCGCCTACGAAATGGAGAACGAGCACCTCACCTGGTCGGAGCTCGCAAACGCCACGTCGCGAGTCGCGCACGTGCTTGCAGCCGCTGGCGTGAAACCGGGGGACGTGGTCGCACTTCTTGCTGAGAACTCTCCGTTCTATATCGCCTCGGTGCTCGGCATCTCCCGCGTCGGCGCAACTGCAGCCTTGATCAACACCAATCTGCATGGCCGCCCACTGACTCACGCCGTCGAGGTCTCCAAAGCGAAAGTCGTTCTCGTAAGCCACACACTCGAGTCCGGGCTTCGCGACTGTGACGACCTCTGCCACTCGCTCGATCGCATCCTCACCTTCGACGACAACCCCTACGCGGGCCTTCTTGCGAACACACCCTCCACGCCCTACCCGCAGGCACCGGTTCGAGCCGAAGACGATTTCATCTACATCTACACGTCGGGAACGACGGGCCTTCCCAAGCCTTGCCGTGTTTCGCACGCGCGCGCGATTCTTGCCGGTGCAGGGTTCGGGCCGCTGATGTACGACTTTCGTCCCGGGGACAAGCTCTACTGCGTGCTTCCACTCTATCACGCGAACGGTCTCCTCTTGGGTGTGTCGGCCGCGATGCTCGCTCGCATTCCGATGGCCATGCGCCGGTCGTTCAGCGCGAGCGCATTTTGGGACGACGTTCATCGATACAAGGCAACTGCGATTCTCTACATCGGTGAGCTCTGCCGTTACCTCGTCAACTCGCCGCCGCATCCAAAGGAGCTGCCCAACCCGCTGCGCGTTGCCGTCGGCAATGGGCTTCGACCCGATATCTGGCCGAGGTTCAAAGCGCGGTTCGGCATCGAGAATATCCGGGAGTTCTACGGCGCAACCGAGGCGCCGGGCTTCATCGCAAACATCAGCGGGCGTGAGGGGTCGGTGGGCCGCGTCCCGCTCGGCGGGATGGCGGGCTGGTTGCGCATCGTCCAGTACGACGTCGACCTCGACCAGCACCTTCGCGACGCGCGCAATTTTTGCCTCCCATGCGGCGACAACGAGGTCGGCGAGTTGCTGATCCGTGTGCCAAAGAGATCGGCTGGCGGGCTCGAGTACCGCGGTTACACCGACGAGGCCGCGACCGAGAAGAAACTCCTGCGCAACGTCTTCAAGAAGGGCGACCAGTACTTCCGCTCGGGCGACCTTCTTCGGCGGGATGCTGATGGGTTCTACTACTTCGTCGACCGCATTGGCGACACGTTTCGGTGGAAAGGTGAGAACGTGTCCACGGCAGAGGTCGCGGACGTCATCACCCACGCCGATGGCATCGACGAAGCCACCGTCATCGGCGTGCCCGTCCCCAACATGGAGGGGCAAGCGGGGCTCGCCGCCGTGGTCCCGTCGGGTGAATTCGATGCCGACGACTTCTGGCGGGCGGTTTCAGATCTTCCGCCCTACGCGCAACCCCGGTTCGTCCGGGTGATGGGCAACCTCGCAAAGACCGGGACGTTCAAGATTCAAAAGAACGACCTGAGGAAAGAGGGCGTCGACCCATCGGCGGTTGACGAACCGCTCTACGTTCGCACCAAGGCGGGCTACGAACCGCTCACCGAAGAACGCTGGGCCGACGTGAAGGAAGGGCGCCTCAAGCTCTAATGCCGAAGATGACCCCCGACGAGATCAAGGGCTTCATGAAGAAGTTCTTTCCTCAGGCTCGGATGCCCGTCGAGATCGAGGAGTTGCGCGATGGGTTCCTGCGAATCCGGATTGGTGTGACGGACAGGTACCTCCGCCCAGGCGGCACGGTTTCTGGTCCCACACTGATGACGATCGCCGATACGGCGATGTATTATCTGGTGCTCGCGATGATCGGGCCGGTGGCGCTCGCGTTCACCACCAATCTGAACATCAACTTCCTGCGCGCACCGAAGCTGGCGGACGTCATCGCAGAAGCCGAGATGCTCAAACTCGGGAAGCGGCTCGCGGTGGGGCAGGTCACGATCTACTCGGATGGTAGCGACGATCCGGTCGCGCACGCCACGGTGACTTATTCGATTCCGCCGGACGCTACTCGCTCTGCAAAGCCTTCTGAATGACCGCAAGGTCTTCGGGCGCAAAGTCGAGCTGAAGCGCACGCTCGTGAGCTTTCTGGGTCATCTTCTTCCAAGTCTTCTGCACGATGGCAATGAGCTTCTCTTTGTCGTGTTTTGTCGCGAAGTCGTGGAAGTAGTGCTCCAGGAACACGAGGCAAATGACGTCTTCCATGAGCTGCACATCGGGGTCGGTCTTCAAGCCGCGCTTGCGTAGGAGCGTTCGCGCGCGCTCGATCGTTACCTCGTCGTAACCGACGTCCTTCATGATCTCGCCGGCGATGTCCGCGTGCCGCTTGTAGAGGTCGGTGCGCCACTTCAAGTATCCCGCCCTGCCCGCCGGGTAACTGTCACGAGGCACTTCCCAGCGGCGGATGTGTTGGGCGCGCGCCGCGAGCTTCACTGCTTCCGGAGCGTTGGGAGCAAAGGCAGCAAGGCGGGCGGACATGCGTTGCCCGTAGACAAGCTCTTTCGGGAACGGCTGACCGCTCGCGATTTCTTGGTTCGGGTCCTCGGCGTTGGCCTCGTCAAACCGTCGGAGCGCTTCTTCCAGGCGCGACATTCCTCAATCCTTGGCTGCGCGTGCTGCTGCTCCGCAGATCGAGGCCACCGACCAGCCGCCGAAGATCATCTGAACGCCAAAGAGGGTGCCGACGGCCCACGCCCCGGAAACGGGGAACTGGCGCCAAATCATGATGCCGAGGGCCAACGCGGCGACGCCGCTAAACAACGCCCAACCCCAGCCCTTGATCGGCCGAAGCCTAAACGCCCACACGATTTCGAAGGCGCCATGAACGAAGAAATAGGCTGCCAAGAACAGGGTCAGCGACGCCAACGCGACGCCTGGCTGGCTCACCATGTAGCCACCCGCAACGACCGAGAGCACTCCCATCGCAAAGACCAATAACCCCTGCCCAAACGACCCCATCTTGAATGCGAAGAACAGTCTCGAAACACCCGAGATGATCAAGAGCACGCCCACGGCCAGCGCGATCGAAAGCCCTGCAATCAGAGGTGAAACGAGCGCCACAAAGCCGACGACCACGACGAGAATGCCAACCACGGTCCCCAGGCCTGCGTTGCGCTCGATCGCGCCCTGCATCCCCTGATCGATTGTCTGAACGTCATCGGCCATCGGTCACCTCCAAAGAGGCGCATGAGAGCGCGAAACGACGGAGCTCGCAAGGACCGCGTACGCGCGACAAGCCAGCTTTCATAACTGCCATATTTGGCATCTATTTGCATTTTTTCGGCCATATTAGCCACGCAAAGCGCTTTCCCTTTACTCTGCCTCTACCCTTTGGTAGGCATATCACAACCGTTTGGTAGGGACGATGAATGTGCGCGCTCAGATTCTGACTCAGGCGACCCGCTTGTTTGCGGAGCAGGGGTACGACGGCACCTCGGTACAAGAGATTGCCGAGGCGGTTGGCATTCGGAAGCCGAGCCTCCTGTACCACTTCAAGTCGAAGGACAGGCTTCGCGAGAACGTGCTGAGCGAGATGCTGGCGCACTGGAACGCGGTGTTGCCGGGCCTTCTGTTAAAGGCGTCCACCGAGGAGCGGTTCGACGCGACAATGGAAGCGTTGAGCGAATTTTTCATCGAAGACCCGGACCGCGCGCGCCTGTTCCTGCGCGAAACGCTCGACCGCCCCGAGCAGATGCAGGCGATGCTCGCGCAGTTCGTGCAACCATGGGTCGCACTCC
>CAXMRM010000189.1:0-7379 GCA_964196015.1 uncultured Myxococcota bacterium | reverse complement strand
ACTGGGCCCAAGACATCATGCCACCGTTCATGACGTCGGCAGCAGAGAACTCATCGCCTAGAAGAAACAGTCGATTCCTCAGAGTCGTTTCGAAAAGGTCGACGATGGCGGCAAAGTCTTTCTGCGCGGTGGCGAGCCGTTCCGGGTCGTGTCCTTTGTCGAGAAGAACTGCGAAGATCACGGGCTCCAGGGTGCTCGTCGAGAAAGCCATCCACTGGCAGTATTCGGCGCGACGCGGGTCGGTGATCATCGGGGCGAGCCCGGCCTCGGAAAACCGATCGGCAAGATAGAGACAGATCCCGAGCGATTCGAACATCACGTCATCGCCGTGTCGCAGGGCGGGCACTCTGCCGAGCGGATGAATCGCGCGATACTCGGGCGTCTTGTGCGCGCCCTCGGAGAGTTTCACGAGCTCGAGATGGTAGTCGATGCCGAGCTCTTCGAGCAGCCACCGAGGCCGTGTCGACCGCGTGCGCGGATGAAAGTACAGGGTCAGCTTCTGCTCAGTCATTTGTGGCAACTCCGTGGTAAGGGATGAACGACGTGAAGATTGTTTGGTTTGTAGCTTCTTTCGCGGCGCTCGTCTTCGGCGGACAACGATTTCGTCTGTGAAACAGGCAACGGCTGCGACCCGCTCGTGCTGGTCGACCCGCTGATCGAAGCCTTACAACGCGGCGACACGCGCTGCGATTGATTCCATCCACGCCGCCGTCCGGCACCCTTGCTATCCTGCCGTCCGTCCGTCACCACTACATAGGGCGTTAGTCGGAGAGGAGTACTCATCGTGCAGATCTTCTGGGGAGTCGTGGTTCTGATCCTGAAGAGCTTTTTCAACGGTAGCCTCTCCTCGGGCCGGGCAGTAGTATGGCGCTGATGCCAGACCAGTCCGAGACGGAAGTGCTGGTCGCCGCCCGTGACTGGGAAGCCGCGGGTCACGGTGTTGCGCTGGCAACCGTCGTCAAAACTTGGGGGTCTTCGCCTCGCCCTGCAGGGAGTCACCTTGCCGTACGCGATGACGGGTTCTTTTTGGGGTCGGTGTCGGGGGGCTGTGTCGAAGGAGCCGTCGTCGAAGAGGCCCTTGGCGTCATGAAGACGGGTCTCTCCAAGGTTCTCGAATTTGGCGTAACGAACGAGAGGGCATGGGAGGTGGGCCTCGCCTGCGGGGGCACCGTCCGTATCTTCGTAGAGCCGGTGCAGTGAAGCCCGAGACTCTCGAGACAGTGCTGGCGGAGATCGAAGCCAAGCGACCCGTCGTGTTGGCGACCAATCTCGAAACCGGCGAGCAACGTCTGCTCTACAGAGGGGATGGCGCCGCGGAATCCGAGCATGCCGACGTCCAGCGTGCCCTCCGGATGGATGCATGCGTTACGACAGACGGGGACGCCGGACCACAGATCTTCTACCAGCCGCTCAACCCACCGCTTCGCATGATCTTGGTGGGCGCGGTCCACATCGCCCAGCCGCTGTCCGCGATGGCCACGCTCGCCGGTTACGAGGTCACCATCGTCGATCCCCGTGAGTCCTTCGCAGAGGCGGATCGTTTCCCCGGCGTCATGTTGAATATGCAGTGGCCTGATGACGCCCTGGAATCGCTGTCGTTGGACCCACGCTGTGCGGTCGTCACCTTGACCCACGACCCGAAACTCGACGACCCTGCATTGCGGGTCGCGCTCGGAAGCGACGCTTTTTTCATTGGATGTCTCGGAAGCAAGAAAACTCACGCATCGCGTCTACGGAGGCTGGGCAAGGCCGGGTTCTCCGAGGCCGAGCTCGCGCGCGTGAAGGGCCCCGTCGGCTTGCCTATCGGTTCTCGCTCTCCTGCGGAGATCGCGGTCTCCGTGCTGGCCCAGGTCACCGAGACCCTGCGAAAGCCCGCACCTAAGCCTTAGCCGTCGGCGGGCTGCTCAAAGAGATCCCCGATCGACCCATGCCTCGAAACCTCAGCAGTCCCAAGGGTGCCAGGAAGAACATCGTTGCGGTGGTTCTCGCGGCCGGGGCATCGCGTCGCATGGGTCAAACCAACAAACTGACGATGTCCGTAGACGGCATGCCGATGGTCGCACGCGTGGTCGACGCGCTTCGAGAGGGCGGCGTAGCAAAGGTTTTCGTCGTGACGGGTCATGCTCCTGAAGATATCCGCAGCGCGCTCGGAGACCGTGCTGTCGAGATGGTACACAACTCGGACTACGAAGAAGGGATGGGTTCATCCGTCCGAACCGGTGTGTCGGCAGTGGGAGGCGACGTCGATGGAGTGCTTATCGCCCTCGCCGACATGCCGTGGGTCAGCAGCGACGTGATCGGCCGACTGCTCGATGCATTCAGCCCAGACGGGGACCTCAGCATCTACATCCCGATGTTCGGCCGAAAGCGCGGCAACCCAGTCCTGTGGGGCTCGCGCCACTTCCCAGAGCTTCGTCAGTTGTCCGGTGACGTGGGCGGCAAAGCACTCTTTCACGGACACGCTGAAGCGATTTGCTACGTAGACGTCGAGAGCGCAGCCGTGAACATCGACGTAGACACTCCCGAGGCTCTCCATGAGCTCGGGATCGACAGCTCAGACGACTGAGAAAAAGATGCAAAGAGCCGACCGAGGCTGGAGCTGACTGAACGCGCGTCCCGAACGATCCGCGCGACTGTGTCCGGAGATCTCAAGCTCCATGGGCACACCGGCAAGCACAACGATCAGGTCAAAGCCACGCTCCAATTCAATGCGATTTTGCGATAGGATGGCCGCCATGCGATGTAATCTTCGGTTCCTGGTCTTCATTCTTGGTGCCCAGTTGTTCTTGGCGAGCTGTTCTGGTGAAGACAGTTCGGCCGGCGATCCCGATGGAGGCGTCCCCGATTCGGGTGTCGATCCGTTCGCGGACAACGGTGTGTTCTTGAACGTGCTTCCGCCCGGATCGGCTGACGCGAACGACGGTAACATCGACACCGACCCGAACTCCATGAACCAGCTCGTGATGTACGAGAACCTCGTGTTCAGCGATGACTGCCCCGCGCCCGGGCAGCTGAGCCATGCCGACCTCGTTCCGAGCTACTTCAAGGACGCACCCTTTCTCGACGAAGTGGCGTTCGACTCTGTGCAAGCCGTGACCGATGGAACGCGCACAGCGCGCATCGGACGCGATGAGATGGGTGTCCCGCACATCTTCGGCGACGCGAGAAGCGACGTGCTGTTTGGCACCGGGTACGCCACAGCGACCGACCGCATGTTCGCCATCGATGTTCTTCGACACGTGGGTCGAGGACGAATGAGCGACTTCCTCGGTCCTGCCGGCGGCAACTACGACTCGGATGAGGGCCTCGCGCGGTTCGGCGGGTACGACGAGCAGGAGATGCAGGATCAGATCGATCAACTCGCGCCTCGCTTCGGTGAGGACGGGTCGCAGGCACAGCAAGATGTTGACGACTTCGTAAGCGGAATCAATCAGTACATCGACGACGTACAAAGCGGCGCAGACGGAGCCGAGAGTGTGCCCATCGAGTACGGCGCCCTCGGCTTGACGCTTCGCCCGTTTACGGCCCGGGATGTTCTCGCCGTAGCCGCTTTGGTGCAGTCCACCTTCGCAACCGGCGGAGGCGGTGAGCATCGGCAAGTGCAGTTGCTACAAGGCCTGGCCGGCTTGTTCCCGGGGGACGCTCAGGCCGCGTGCCAGACCTGGCGCGACATCCGGCAAGCCAGCGATCCCGAGCGTCCCAACACGACCCAGCTCAGCTTCGAGACGCAGTCCCCACCCAGCATCGACGAGTCCGCGTGCCCACTCGATGAAGGCTTCGCCGCGCAGTACCCGGGAGCCGCGCTGTTAGACGAGGGCAGCGTTCAGGACTTGGAACTGCTCACGATCGAGGATTGCGTGGCGCCGGACACGGCTACGCCGCAGGATATCGAGTGCCCGGCGTTCGGAGGAGACGTCGTCGGCGATTCTGTCTCCCTGGCAACTGGCATGAAGATCTTCAGGCCTGGAACGAAGGAGGGCGTTCGGTTTGCGCGCGGTATCCCGTATCGCGTGGAGGAACCGAGCCGCGATACACTGAGAGCCGGCCGAGCGCGCGCGCGAGCGACGCTCGAAGGCGTGCGGCTTGCGCTAAACGAGCACAGCTTTCCCGACGCCATGTCGAACGCGATCCTGGTGAATGCGGACCGGACCGAGGACAGTCGCCCGATCGCGGTGTTTGGTCCGCAGACGGGGTACTTCTCGCCGCAGATGCTCGTCGAGTTCTCGCAGCAGGGAGGCGGAATTAACAGCCGCGGGATGGCGTTTGCCGGCCTTCCCTATGTCATCATCGGGCGCGGTATCGACCATGCCTGGAGCGCAACCTCCTCAGGCGACGACATTACCGACATTCGGGTGCTGCGCCTCTGTGAGCCCGGCGGCGGTGAGCCGACACGCGCATCGACGAGCTATCTGTACAACGGGGTCTGCACGCCGATGCTCCAGCGGACGGATGTGTGGACCGCCGAAACCAATCTGACGACCGCCGGACAGCCAAATCAACGCGTCACGCGCAACATCCTTCGAGCTCCCGACTACGGCCCGGTGTTTGCCACGGCCACGGTAGAGGGCGCTCCGGTCGCACTAGCCGTGCAGCGTTCGACGTTCTTCGGCGAGGTGGATTCCGTTCGACCCTTCCTTGCGGCCACGCGCAACGACATGGTCGACCCGGACGCTTTTTTCGATGTGTTCAATAGTCTCACGGGAACGTTCAACTGGTTCTACGTGGATGCGAACAACATCGCCTATTTCAATTCTGGTCTTCTGCCGATTCGCGCAGCGGGCATTCATCCGGACCTGCCACAGTGGGGGACAGGCGAGTTCGATTGGCAGCAGACTGCCACTGGACGCATCAATCCGGAGTTCAGCTTCAGCAACTTCCTGCCGCTAGAGAACCACCCGCGCGAAGCGAATCCGCCTGCTGGCTACTTCGCGAACTGGAACAACGCACAGGCGCCTGGTTTCTACGCGAACGATGCCCAAACCGGCTACGGCCCGGTGTACCGGTCCGTGCTCTTGTCTCGGCGCCTCGATGCCTTCCGAGCACAGGCCGGAACGGCGCTACACACGCGAGCGAGCATGGTGCAGATCATGATCGACGCGGGCACGACGGATCTTCGGGGCCAGGAGGTGCTGCCTCGCGTATTTGAGGTGCTCGGCGACGTTGGAGACCTGGGCAGTGTCGAGCAAGACGTCGTGCAGCTCATGAAGGACTGGGTCGCGAACGGGCCCAACGGCCTTGGGGCCATGCGACGAGACCGAAGCGGACCTGGGCTCGAGGTAGCTAGCCTACAGTACGAAGATCACGCTGCCGTCGCGTTCATGGACCGTTGGTGGAATCGCATGATCGACGCGGTGCTGCCGCAGATCACGGACGTAGAGAATGCGGGTGTCATGTTGGGCGGCCGCCACGATGCGCCAGGAGCCCTCGGCTCTGCGTTTCAGGGCGGCTACTACGGATACGTATTGCGCGTGCTCGAGATGGCGCTCGGGCAAAGTGGGGCACCGTATCAAAGGATCGCGTGTGCGGGGACCGGAGACCTCTCGGACTGCCGCGCAGCGCTCGTTGCGAGCTTGCAGGCGACGATCGCGGACCTCGGCAACGACATGACGCAGTGGGATCCATCGCTCGAAGGCGACGACGCCATCAATCACACGGCGCTTGGCCTGGCGGATCCTCCGAACATCCATTGGCAGAACCGACCAACCTGGCAGCAGGTCGTTCAACCGACTCGAGACGTGTTGCAGTGAGTGCTTAGCCGGTGACCGCGCCCGGGTGAGCTTTCTCACTCTGGAGCGGTGTTGCGCACCTCGATGATCTCGCACGTCGCCTCGCCCTTTGGGCGCCGGAGGGTGATTTCGTCGCCGACCTCTCGAGACAGGAGCGAGGTTCCGACCGGGGAGTCCATGCTGATCCACTTTTTCGCTGCGTCGATTTCGTCTGGGCCGACGACGCGGTAGGTTCGCGTGCCGCCGTCCTCCTCTTCGATCGTCACCCAGCTCCCGAAGTACACCCGCCCGTCGTCGGGTGGCTGCTCGTCCACGATGGTCAGAACCTTCAGCCGTTGCCCCAAGAAACGAAGCCGTCGATCGATCGCAGCGAGACGCTGCTTGCTGTACTGGTACTCTGCGTTCTCCGAGCGGTCGCCTTCGGCTGCCGCGACTTGCACGGCTTTTGCCATCTTCGGGCGATCCACGTGCCACAAACGGTCCGCCTCTTCCTCGAAGCGGCGGTATCCCTCGGGGGTGATGTAGCCGGGTTTACCCGACGTATCCGGTCGTGTGCGGCGCCGCGTCATGACACTCGCCGCGACGCTACTGCAGCGACCAGACCCGCGCCAGTACGTTAACCCCTGGAGGGTACTGGCGTCGCGACCCAAAACCAGCCAAGACAGGGTCGCGCGCCGGTGACACCCCGGGCTCGCCAGGGAGCCCTGATGCTCAGGTACGCCGCCGATATCCGCACGCTGATCTACATGGCCATCACGACGGCGTTGCTCGTCGTTCAATGGAGCCGCGATTCGTTCAGCCCCGTGCTGTTCATCGCGTGCCTCTTCATGGCTGTCTCCGTTGCGGTGATCGCCCACAACCACAATCACCTGACGATCTGGAAGTCAAAGCCCCTGAACGCGCTCACCGACTATTGGCTCACGCTGTTCTACGGATTTCCTACCTTTGGCTGGATTCCGACGCACAACCAAAATCATCACAAGTTCAACAACCGTGAGGGCGACTACACGCTCACCTATCGTTACACGGAGAAGACCAATCTCGCCACGCTCCTTACCTATCCGAGTGTGAGCGCGTTTCACCAGCAGAAGCCGATTCGCGACTACCTCAAGAAACAGTACCGCATCAATCGAAGCCGCTTCTGGTTCTGCATCTCTCAGTACGTCGTGCTGGTGGTCTTCGTCGTGGCGGCGTTCGTGATCGATTGGCGAAAGGCATTGCTGTACGTCTTCATCCCGCAACAGGTCTCGCTGTTCGTTGTGCTGATCTTCAACTACGTACAGCACGTGCACACGGACGAAGAGTCGCCCGTCAATCACTCCCGTAACATCGTCGGCCCGATGATGAACGTGTTGCTGTTCAACAATGGCCTGCACACCGTGCACCACGACAACCCGGGGCTACACTGGAGCAACGCGCCGGCCGCACATGCGAAGATCGCGGACAAGATGGACCCGCGGCTCAACGAGCGGAGCTTTTGGTGGTTCCTGATCCGCGTCTACATTCTCGGGATATTCAGTAAGACGGCGCGCGGCTCGTCGATGCGTCTCGAGCGCATGGAACGCGAAGCCAAAGAGCCGGTCGCAGGACTCGCGAATTTACCGGTCCCCGCCGCCTAGTAGGGTTATCTGGTCGTTCAGCCCCGGCGACGAC
>CAXMRM010000188.1:0-8746 GCA_964196015.1 uncultured Myxococcota bacterium | reverse complement strand
CCCACGATGCCGGTGCCCGCGGCTTCCGCGCAGCCCGTCGGGTCGACGAAGGTGCCCGAGGACAAATCTTTGAGCAGCTGGACCTGCTCGCCACCCATCGAGCCGGTCGCGTCCATCAAAATATAGGCATCGGCGCTCGTGATCGATCCGCTGATTGCCAGGTCGGCCTGGACGGTCGCCTCTTGGTCCGACTTGAAGAAGAGCGTTTGATAGATCCCGTCGTTGCTAGGATCCCCGTCGCAGGGGACTCGCCAACCGGGGCCTGGACATTCATCAGCGGGATCGGGCACGCCGTCTCCGTCGGTATCGATGAGAAGCCCGCTACCCGGCTCCAACTGGATCTGATTGGTGCCCGCTGCGAACGCGATATTCTGTGAATTCTCAATAGTCAGGTCGGCCTGCGTCGGATAGTCGAACGCTACGTTGCACATAGGGTCGTCGGGGCTGCACGTGGCGGGCGGCGCGACCAGGGCGTCATAGTTGGCTCCGAACGAGGCTGGATCGCCTCCTTGGCAAGCCGGCAGCGCGGTCGCGAATGCGAAAAGGATGAATGGGGTTAGAGCTAGGGTTTTCACATCGTCTCCTTAGGGTACGTTCCCGGCTTGGCAGCTGGGCGGGCCGCCGGTTCGAGGGGCTGCACAAACCTGCTGCAGCGGGCAGCGGGTCGGTTCGCTAATACAAGTGTCCTCAGCACCTGGATCGCGGACGCACTCTTTGCGGCCGTCTTGCCAAAGGGCTGCGCAGACGAATCCCGCTCCGCAGTCATTGTCGATGAGGCACAGGCCGTAGTCGCCGCACGAAGCCATGGTCTGTGAAGCGCCCATTTCGCACACGGGGGGGTCTGACCCACCGCAGTCGATGTTGACACACCCCTTGCCGGAGGCGTCGAGCTCACCGACGCATTCCTTGCGCCGATCGTTGTCGACGTCGGCGCAGTGCGAGCCGGCGGTCGCGAAACCGCCGCAGTCCGTGTCCTCTTTGCAGGTCCGGTGCGTGCGGGTGCAATAGCGCGAAATCGGTGTCGTCGTGCAGGCATGACTTTTCGGACAGTCCCCGGGCCTGTCGCAGGGTATGCGGCGATCGACGCAAGCGCTGGGTTCACCTTCACAGGAGAACCCAGGCGGACAATCGTAAGTCTCGTTGTCTGGATTGCAGCCAGGGGTGACACGGACGCAGCGCTCGCTGCCTGGCAGCACTGTCATGCAGGCGTAATCGCTCGCGTTCGGGCACTCGCTCTCGTCGACGCAGGAGCCACCCCGGGAAGGCTGACACTGCTTGATCGGCGCGCCTGCATCCGTGCAACCAGAGTCCACACAGACATAGCCGTCGCTCGCGCAGTCGTTGTCGGTATCGCAACACTTGCCAGGCGGGTCGCAGAAGTTCGCATCAAGAGGGGTACGACAAATCGACTTGGTGGCGACACCTCCGGTACCGCCCGTGCCCCCGATGCTTCCCGTTCCTCCGCTGCCGGCCGCTCCACCGCTACCGCTGATTCCGCCGTTGCCGCCTGTGGCGCCGGTGCCGCCACCCATACCACCGGTCCCGGAAGAGCCGGCCGATCCCCCCGATGCGCCCGTCCCCGGAGGGAAGCCGGACGCAGTACCGGCGTCACCGCAACTCACCGCAAACACGAGCCACAGCGACGCGAATGCAACCCTGCGGACGGAAGGCAGCTTCTTGAACGGCGTTGCTGTGCTGTTCTCGATCTCGCTCATGGCTAATACCCCGCCTGGCAACTCGGCGCACCGCCGTCGCGTGGCGCAGCGCAGACCTGCTGAATCGGACAGTCGCTGAAGCTCGAGCAGCTCCCGCCGCTCAGCACACATTCCTTGCGTCCATCCGGCCAAAGCCCGACACACTCGAAGCCACCGGCGACGTCACAGTCCGCGTCGTCGAGGCAAAGCCCGTACTGTCCGCATTGGGTCGAGCTTCCCGCGCCCGCTGCTTCACAGACAGGAGCCGAAGCATTGCTGCACTCCGAGTTCACGCATGCATCCGGCGGTGACTGATTCGGATCGAACGCGCCCGCGCATTCTTTGTTCCCGTCACCGTCGATGTCCTCACAGCGAGGTGCAACGTTGACGCAGTCGAACTCGAAAAGGCAGTCGGTTTGGATGCGCAGACAGAAGCTAGAGTTCGTCACACCCACGCAGGTATGGTTCTTGGGACAGTGGGTGTCCTGGGTGCAAGGGACCCGGCGATCGAAACAGCTCCCGCCCTCGCAGGAGAAGCCGAGCACGCAGTCGAAGCTCGTGTCGCAGCCTGGCGTGGTCTTGACACAGCGCCTGCCCTCACCGGGTACTTCGATGCACTCTCGGCCGTTGGTACACATCGCGTCGCTCACGCAGGCTCCACCGCCGCCAAAGACGCACTGCTTGATCGCTGCGCCGCCGAGGCTGTCGCAACCCGACTCGATGCAAACGAAACCAACCGAGCAGTCCTGATTCGTATCGCAGAGGCCCTCCGTCGGACACGAAGCACAGAGCACGCTGGTCATGCACGAGGTCTCCGACCCGCCAACTCCCGCGGTTCCACCGGTACCCCCATCACCACCGACGCCTCCGGTTCCACCGACACCGCCGGTTCCACCGTTGCTGAACGCGTCTCCTCCGCCTTCACTTGCGCAGCCGACTACGCATGCTGCCGAAACCAGCAACACTCCAAGCCATCGATAAGCCATGAGGCCTCCTCCTGAACAAATTCACTGAAATTTTCCGCTGGTGCAACTCTTAGAGGACTCGACCGGGGGTAAACCACCGCTTGTGTGGGCCAACTCACAAGGAACGCTAGAACTGCCTAGAATCTCTGAGAAATCTCAGGGCCTGAGTTCCTGACGGACCGCCGAATCCGGCAAGACATGAGCGGACCCCGCAACTCCTTTACCGAGCTGTCAAAGTTACACTTTCATGGAAACAACGCGGCGCAGCAATGTAAGCTGAATCGCAACATTTCAAGCATGCAGCTCGAAGCCTATAAATATTGAAAATCAAACCGAAAATCTGATTTTTTCTTGCCTATTTTCTTGCGATCTCCCGCCCTGTCCTGTACATATGTAAAGCGTTGTAGTTGCCCTCTGGGCGGAGGAAGAAGAGTCATGAAACGTTTGCTCCTCGGCTTGTCGCTCGTCATCGGTGCTTGGATGTTGAGCCCAACGCCTGAAGCGGATGCCCGCGGCTGGAACAGCTCGCGTCACAGTCACCGCCATCACGTTCGACGGAGCCATCACAAAAGCAGTTTCGCAGCCCCGGAGCTCGACCCGAGTGCGGCAGGCAGCGCCATGGTCTTGTTGCTGGGCGGCGTGGCGTACATCGCCTCCCGTCGGCGAGAAGAAGACCTCGCGTAGTGCGCCACTCGCGAACGGCTATCATTCGTAGATGATCGAGCCGGCGCCTGGGAGGGACTCGCATTGATGGGTCTTCGCGGCCACGCTTGACGCGCTACGCAGAATCCATGGTCGTGCTATCAACCGAGAACCCGGAGGGTATGCCGGGTCGCCCGGCATCGACTCATGATTGACAGCAGCGCCGACGAAGAACCTCATCGCAAGCAGCGTGAAGCGTGGGATGGTGACCCACCCCAGCGGACAGCCGCCCGCGAGCGGCTGCTCGAAATCGCCGCACTGTGCGTGGCCCGCGACGGGATTGCGGGTACCGGGATTGCACACGTCGCGCTCGAAGCCGGGGTCAGCCGGCCCACGGTGTATCGCTACTTCAAGGACCGGGAGGAGCTCATTCGCTCGGTGCTGCTTCAGTCGGGTCTCCGCCTCGCAAACGAGGTACAAAAACACATTCGGGCGTTTGCAGACCCTGGCGAAAAAGTCGTCGAATCGACGCTATTCACGCTCCGGGCGATCCGGGAAAACCCGGTCCTCCGGCAGGTTTGGCAGCCGGCCATGTTCGATGCGAACGTTTTGCACGGGTTCACCCAGCCCGCGTCGATCACGTTCACGCGCGTCGCGTTCGCCGAGATCATAGAGACCACGGGTTGGGGCGAGGCCGAGGCCGCGGAGGCGATGGAGTTCATGCTCCGGATGATCCTCTCCCTGCTGGCCGCCCCTGAGCCCCGGCGAAGCGAGCAAGAGCTGCGGGAATTCCTGCGGCGGCGATTGGTTCCTGCGCTCGGCTTGTAGTAAGGGGATCTGCTGTGAGCAGTTCGAAGTACTCGCTGGTGGTCGGGCTCGTAGTCGCCGCTCTATTTCTGCCCGGGAACACCGTCTCGAACGCGGCCGCCGATGGGCCCATCGTGATTCGCTACGCGTCTCTTGCGCCTCCAGGTTCGGCGTTTGGCAAGGTCCTCAAAGCCTGGGGCCGCACGTTCAAAAAGGAGACGGAAGGCCGGGCGGAGCTTCGCTTCTACACCGGCGGCAGCCAGGGCGACGAACGCGACTTCATCCGCAAGATCCGCGCCGGGCAGATCGACGCGGCGGGCATCACCACCACCGGCATGGGCATGGTCGTCCGTCCGATTCTGGTGTTGACGGCGCCCGGGCTCATCACCGAGCTCGAGCAGCTCTACCATGTTCGGACGCAGCTTCGTCATCGCTTCGAAGAAATGTTTCGAGATGCGGGGTTCGAGCTGCTGACCTGGGGTGACGGAGGCAAGAATCGCCTTTTCTCGGCGAAACCCTTTGCCCAGCCCCAGGACCTCAAGAGCAGGCGGCCTTGGGCCTGGAAAGATGATCCGGTGTTTGCCGGCTACTTGGAGGTGATCGGCGCCAATCCGGTGCGCGTCGGCGCGAACGAGGTCTATGGCGGTCTGCAAACTCGCATGATCGACACGGTGCCCTCGTCCTGCATCATGGCCGTCGCCATTCAGTGGTACACGAAGCTCGACTACATGGCGAAGCAGAACTTCAACATCATCATCGGCGGATCGATCGTGAAGAAGGCGGTGTTCGACCAGCTCACGCCCGAGGACCAAAAGATCCTACTCAGTACCGCGGAGCGGGGCGCGCGTGTAATGGACAAGCTCGTCGTCCGGGACGATGCGAAGGCGTGCAAGACCCTGGTCAAGCGGGGCATCGTGGAGGTCGACCTCGCCCCGTACCAGGCCGAATGGAACACGGTCGCCAAGACGTCCCGCGAGCAGCTGGCAGGCCGGGTCTACAGCAAAAGCCTGCTGGATGAGGTCACGAAGCTGGCCGCCGAAAAGTGAACAACCGCGGCCTGGGGCCGTCCAACCGTGAGCCGATATGCAACACAGCAAATACCCACTGGTCCTCGCTCTCACGCTCGCCGCACTGTTTGTGCCGGGACGCGCTGCGGTCTCTCAGGTTCCGACCGTACCGGTAACGACGATCCGGATCGCCTCGCTGGCGCCGCCCGGCTCTTCGTTCGTCAAGGTGCTCAAGGCTTGGAGCCGCACGCTTCAAAAGGAGACGGAAGGCCGAGTCGAGCTTCGTGTCTTTTCGGGCAGTAGTGAGGGCAGCGACCGTGACCTCGTCAAGAGGATCAAGGCGGGCAAGCTCGACGCAGCGGGCGTTGCAACGACCGGATTGAGCATGGTGGCGCCCGAGCTACAGGTGCTCACGGCCCCCGGGCTTCTCACCGACGACGCGCAACTCGATCGCGCACGTGAGAAACTCGACGCCCAGCTGCAAAAGCTGATCGAGGACGGTGGCTTCAAGCTGCTCGCCTGGGGAGACGGTGGAAAGAATCGTGTGTTCTCGTCGACCGAGTTCAGCGCGCCCAGTGACCTGGCCGGAAAGCCAGGATGGGCGGGCAAAGACAACGCAGTAGGGCTCGAGTACGTCAAGGCACTCGGCGCGAGCCCGGTACGCGTCGGAGCCTCCGGCGTGTTTCCTGGACTCAAAGACGGGAAGCTCGAAGTCGTGCCCGCTTCCGCCATGGCTGCGGTCGCGTTCCAGTGGTACACGAAGCTGAAATACGTAACCTCGAGCAACTTCAACATCATCGTGGGCGGCTCGATCATCAGTAAGCAGAAGTTCAACGAGCTGAGCAAGGCCGACCAGAAGACGCTGCTCGACACCGCCGGGCGGGCCGCCTCGAAGCTAGACCAGATCGTCGGCCGGGACGACGCTCGCGCGTATCAAACGCTACTCGGGCGAGGCATCCAAGAAGTCGACACCTCGGCGAACAAGGCTGCCTGGCAAGCAGCTGCCAAGAGCGCGCGCGAGCGACTGGTTCAGCGCGGCGTGTATAGCAAGAGCCTTCTGAAAGCCGTCGAAGCCGCCGCGAAAAACTAACCCAGTGACTGCCGAATGCATTCTCGCGATCGATCTCGGGACTAGCGGCCCTAAGGTGGCGCTCGTCACGACCCAAGGCGAAGTGCTGGCATCCGAGGTGGAGTCGACCGAGCTGTTCCTGAGTGATGGAGGCGGCGCCGAGCAGGACCCCGACGATTGGTGGCGGGCCATCATGACCGCGACGCGGCGGATCACGGACCGCCATCTGGTTCCGGCCGAGCAGATCATCGCGGTAGCCGTGACCTCGCAATGGGCCGGCACCGTTCCCGTCGATGAGGAAGGCAAGGCGCTCGGACGGGCAGTCATTTGGTTGGATTCGCGCGGGGCTAAGTACGTGCCCGAAGTAACCGGAGGTTTGATTCGGATTCAAGGCTACGGCGCGCGGAAGCTCGAGAGCTGGCTTCGCAAGACGGGTGGAGCTCCGAGCCTCGCGGGCAAAGAGCCGGTAGCGCACATCTTGTTTCTTCGGCACGAGCGACCGGAAATCTACGAAGCCGCGTACAAGTTCATGGAGCCGAAGGATTATCTGAACCTACGGCTCACCGGAAAGTTCCTGGCCACGACCGACTCGATCGCGCTGCACTGGGTCACGAACAACCGCGACATCGACAACGTTCACTACGACGAGCAACTGCTCGCGCAGAGCACCCTGCCCCGTGAGAAGCTTCCCGACCTCAGGCGCGCCGTGGACGTGATCGGGACGCTGACACCCAGGGCTGCCGTCGAGCTGGGGTTGAACGAAAGCACCAAAGTCGTGGGGGGTACGCCGGACGTGCCGGCGGCGGCGGTTGGCTCGGGCGCTGTCGGGGACTTCGAGGGGCACATCTACGTCGGCACCTCGTCTTGGCTGACCTGTCACGTCCCCTTCAAGAAGACGGACCTCATTCACAATATGGCATCGCTCCCTTCCGCGCTGCCGGGCCGGTACTTCATCGGCAACGAGCAGGAAACGGCAGGAGCCTGCATCGCGTGGTTGCGCGACAACGTGTTTTGCCGCGACGACGTGCTCGACCCGGGAGCTCCGCCCGACGACGTGTTCGAGCGCTTCGGCGAGCTCGCAGCTGAGGCGCCTGCGGGGAGCGACAAGCTGATCTTCACTCCGTGGCTCTACGGCGAGCACACGCCGGTCGCGAATCCGTACTTACGAGCCGCTTTTTCGAACGTTTCGTTGCGGACGACCCGCGCGCACATGATTCGCGCGGTGATGGAAGGCGTCGCGTACAACACGCGCTGGCTCATGGGAGGAGTCGAGTCGTTCATCGGCCGCCCGTTCGACGCGCTTCGGTTCATCGGCGGCGGCGCGAAGTCGGAGCTTTGGTGTCAGATCTTTGCGGACGTGCTGAACCGTCCGATCGACCGGGTCGCCGATCCGCTTTCCGCAAACGTCCGCGGCGTGGCTTTCGTCGCCGCCGTGGGGCTCGGCAAGCTCAAAGTCGAAGAGATCTCCTCTCTGGTCCCCATCGAAAAGCGCTACATGCCCAACCGAGCCCATCAATCGATTTACGACGAGCTGTTCAAGGCCTTTTTGGAGATCCAGAAGAACAGCGAGGCGATGTACAACCGGCTCAACAGTTAGCGGCGTTGGGCGGGCTAGCCGACTCCGCGGCGGTGCGGTACGCAGGGCCCATGGACATCAAGGACCTTGCAAACGTGCGCCTCGGACCGCTCGAGCCTCTGGTGGCGCGAATCTACCGTTACGCGAAGCGTTGGCCGATCGTCAAAGACAGGCTTGAAGCGGAGTACGCGCCCATCATGAAGGAACTCCGCAAGTCGGCGAAGCCCTACGCCGGCGAGCTCGAGAGTCACGCCGCCCTTCCTGCTGATGGCAAGGCTCGCGCCGACATTCTGGCGGAGATCCGTGAGCTCCAACGGCGAGAGACCGACCGCTGGAAAGACGGGTATGTGTCGGGAGCGGTTTATCACGGTGACCGGGAGCACATCGCGTTTCTCAACGAGGCGTACGCGATTACGTCTCAGACCAATCCACTCCACTCCGACCTGTGGCCGAGCATCGCGAAGTACGAAGCGGAGATCGTCTCGATGACGGCGAACATGCTCGGTGCACAGCAAGCGGCGGACGCGCAGGTATGTGGGGCGGTGTCGAGCGGCGGGACCGAGAGCATCATGCTGGCGATGCGCAGCTACCGCGATTGGGCCCGCGACACGAAGGGGATCACATCGCCAGAGCTCGTCGTGCCGACCACGGCCCATGCGGCCTTCGACAAGTCGGCCCAGTACTTCGGCATCAAGCTGGTGAAGGTGCCGGTCGGTGCCGATTGCCGCGCGGACGTGGCCGCGACCAAGAAGGCGATCAACAGACACACCATCTGTGTCGTCGGTTCGGCAATTTCATTCCCCCACGGCGTGATCGACCCGATCCAAGACCTCTCAGAGCTCGCCCGCAAGCGCGGAATCGGCTTCCACACCGACGCTTGCCTCGGCGGCTTCATCCTGCCGTGGGCCGAAAAGCTCGGATACGACATTCCGCCGTTCGACTTTCGGTTGCCAGGTGTGACCTCGATGTCCGCGGACACTCACAAG
>CAXMRM010000187.1:0-3784 GCA_964196015.1 uncultured Myxococcota bacterium | reverse complement strand
CGACTTCCAGTGCCCCTTCTGCAGCCGTGTCAATCCGTCCGTCGCCCAGCTCGTGAAGGAGTACGGCGACAAGGTGCAGATCGTGTGGCGCGACTATCCGCTTCCGTTCCACAAGGCTGCCCAGCCCGCAGCGCAAGCGGGTCGTGAGGTATTTGCTCAGAAGGGCAACAAGGCTTTCTGGGCGTACCACGACCTCCTTTTCGAGAACCAAAAGACGCTTTCGCGAGAAAATCTCGAGAAATTCGCTGAGCAAATCGGTGGAATCGACATGAAGGCTTTCAAGGCTGCGCTCGATTCCGGCAAGCACAAGGCAGCGGTCGATGCCGACATCGCGGCGATCGCCAAGGCCGGTGCGCGAATCGGCACGCCGTCGTTCTTCATCAACGGCAAGCTGCTTCAGGGCGCGCAGCCCTACGCGGCGTTCAAGGTCGCGGTCGACGCGGCACTCAAGTAGTCGAGCTAGACAATCAGGAAGGGGCAGGTCCGCGCGTCGGGCCTGCCCCTGTCCTTTTGACACGATGGGATCGACACACTACATTCCGCGTTGTTCCAAAAAACAAAGTATTTTCAAGGTGTTGACGCATGGTTCGAGCGAAAACTGCTGCCGCCAAACGACCCGCCAAAAAGGCTACCGTCGAAGAGCTCTATTTTAGGAGCGACAGCGCTTACCTTTGCCTCCTGTTGAACCGTCGAACTCGATGCATCCGCGTCATCGACTTCCGGGCGGGGGCGCTCCCGGCGAAGCGCCTCTACATTCAATCCGTCGCCACCCAAGAGAACGTCGAAAAGGTCATCACTCTCGTCGAAAAGGATGAGGTCTCTTCATGGACGCGCGTCGGCTTCGTCCGTGAAGGTACGATCCCCGGCTTCTACAAACGCTGTGACGGCCATCTATGTGGATGCGTGATCGGCGACAAGACCGCATCGGTCGAAGTCACCGACGCCTCGGCCAAGCTCACCGAGCGGACGATCAACGCGGACAAGAAGTCCGCCGCAGATATCCCCGAAAAGATCAAGGGCGCGTCGGTTCGGCCTGCGACCGACAAGGATGCCTTGTCCGCGCGCGACATCGCGTGGCGAAAGAGTCCAGCCTTCGGCTCGTTCGACATGTTCGGGCGCGACGCGCAGCGCGTCTACTACGACACCAGTGTCCGTCGCAGCAAGGTCAACTACATCTCGGCCGAGTTCCAGGACTGCTTCGGACACGCCCTCGTCGAGGTGCTGCGGCTGCCGACGACCGAGAACGAGACGCTCGCCGTAGTAGCTGCCCTTCGGGTGCTCGGAGACGCGCTCCAGGAACGAGGGATCGTGGCCGAGTTCGCGTTCGCACCCAACGACAACGTCGAGATTTCGACCGCATTCGTTGCGGCGGGGTACCGCAAGACGGGGCTCCTGGCGCAGGGGATTTTCGACGGCGACGGCGGCCGAAAAGACGCCATTCTGTGGACCAACAAGTTTGTCAGCGCGCTTGACGAAGCATACGAGTGAGCCCGGGGCCATGCCTACCTACGATTACACATGCGACAATTGCGGCCACGAGTTTGAGCGCGAGCAGCGCATCACCGAAAAGCCGATCAAGAAATGCACCAAGTGCGGCAAGCTCGAGGCGCGCCGCATGATCGGTGGCGGCGGATTCATCCTCAAGGGCGGTGGCTGGGAGTCCGACCTGTACTCGGGGCCCTCGAACCGTTCGGGGAGCGCCTCCAAGAGCGATGATTCGAGCTCGTCGTCATCGAGTAGCACCGAGTCGAAGTCGAGCTCGAGCAGTAGCTCGTCCAAGTCCGACTCGAGCAGTAGCTCGTCCAAGTCCGACTCGACCCGCAAGTCTGACGCCTAGGCTGGCTCCAAGTACGACGCGATGATCTTGCGCGTACCCCAGCCGGGGAAGTGCACCGAAACGCGCGGCGGCGAGCCCTGCATCACCTCCCGCACCTCGCCTACCCCGAACTTTGGGTGCCGGACCTGCACGCCGCGCCGCAGGCCTTCGAGGTCGGAGAGGTCGGAACCTTCGCTGTAGTCCAGGTAGCTGTCGGTCGGCTCATAGCGGGGCTCCTCGGGAGCTGAAGAGCGTGAAGGTGAGCTCGACCTCGCGCCGATCCATTCGACGTCCTCGCCGGGCAGCTCGGTCAAGAACCGTGAGGGAATGCCGACACGTTGCTGACCGAAGATCCTCCGGACTGCGGCAAAGCTGAGAACCAGCCGCTGCTCGGCGCGCGTGAACGCCACGTAGGCGAGACGCCGCTCCTCTTCGAGCTCCTCGGGATCTTCCCAGGGGTCGATGCCTTTGAACGGGAACACCTGCTCTTCGAGGCCGGTGACCATGACGATCGGGAACTCCAACCCCTTGGCAGCATGCACGGTCATCAAAGTGACCCGGTCCCCGCCGGTACAGCGCTCTCCGGCGAGCGCACCGCCGGCTTGCTCGTCGGCGGACGTGTGCAGCGTCACGTTCTCGAGGAACTCGGCAAGAGTCGATTCGGGGTGCTCGCGTTGAAACTCGTCCATCGAGGCCACGAGCTCCTGCACGTTTTGGAATCGCGCGTCCGCTTCGACTGTGTCGTCGTGCCGGAGCATGTCTCCGTATCCGCTTTGATTGACGAGCTCTGCACCGATTTCACCGAGCGGCGCCCGGGAAGTTCCGACGTCGCGCAAATCGGACATGAGGCGGCGGAAGGCTGCGAGACGCTTGCGGGCCGCGCTGCCGAACTGGTCTAACGTTTCTTTTTCGTGCAGGAGATCCAACAGGCTCCGGCCGTGGTGCGCCGCCAAGTCGAGAAGGCGCGTGACCGTCGTCTTTCCGATCCCTCTTGCCGGCGTGTTGATGATTCGCAGCAAGTTCATGTCGTCCGCCGGGTTGGTCATCACGCGCAGATATGCGAGCAGATCTTTCACCTCCGCGCGATCGTAAAAACGCATCCCGCCGACGATGCGATAGCCGATGTTGGCGCTTCGGAGCGACTCTTCGATAACACGCGACTGAGCGTGCGTTCGATAGAAGACCGCTACGTCGCCAAGACTGTGACCTTGAGAGAGGAGCTCGCGGACGCCCCGCAGCACCAGGCGTGCCTCGTCGCGCTCATCCATCGTGCGGACGACCAAGATGGCATCGCCCTCCTGGTTGTCGGTCCAGAGCTCCTTTGGCTCACGGTCCGTGTTCCGCGCGATCACCGCGTTTGCGGCGCGGAGGATTCGCTGGGTCGACCGGTAATTCTGCTCGAGCTTGACCAGTGTGGCGTCCGGGAACGATTCACGGAAATCGAGGATGTTGCGGCGGTCCGCACCGCGCCATCGGTAGATGCTTTGATCGTCGTCGCCCACGACGCACAGTTGCTGGTGCCCTTCAGACAGCAAGCGGACCAGCCGGAATTGGGCGTGATTGGTGTCTTGGAACTCGTCGACGAGCACGTGCGAGAATCGGCCGGCCACCGCCTCGCGAAACGAATCGTCAGACTCTAGCGCGCGCACGGTACGATAGATCAAATCGCCGAAGTCGAGCGCGTTCGCTTGGTGAAGCCGCTCTTCATAGGTCGCGTACAGGCGGCGCAAGACTTCCGACCAGGCGTCGGGCGTCTCGATGTCGTCCGGCCCTTGAACCTCTTGCTTGGCGCGGTTGATTCGGCCCGCCACTGCCTTTGGCTGATATCGCTTCTCGTCGAGCCCCAGGTCGCGCAGCACGCGCTTCACCAGCGCCAGCTGGTCCTGGTCATCGTAGATCGTGAAGTCCTTGGAGAGTCCGAAACTCTCTCCGTGGCGCCGGAGCAACCGGGCGCAGGTCGCGTGAAAC
>CAXMRM010000186.1:0-11077 GCA_964196015.1 uncultured Myxococcota bacterium | reverse complement strand
GGGAAGCGCACCTTCGCGTCCACCTACGGGAACGCCGCAGCCCGCAGACTGACCGAAGCATGCGTTTTGCTCGGGGCCGGACTCTGGGTTGCCGGTTCTTTTTTGAGACCGGAATGGGTTCCGATGTGGGCCGTCGCACCTGCCGTGGCGATCGTGGTGTGGAACTTCGTTGCGATGTGGAAGGTCAGCAACATGGCCGTCACCAACGCGTTTCGAGCACAGGGTGCGTACAAACGCTTCCTTCATCGAGCGATTTGGCATAGTACGACAGTGGCCGCCGTGCTCCTGTGGCTAAGACCGGGTTTGGCATGACCGCGCACGCGATAAATGAGACGAACACTGCCCTGGCGGAGGTGGAGGCCAGGATCGAGCAGAGCCCCCGGGGTGCATTGACACTCGACCCCAGTCGATCGGCCGCGAGCTCGCCGACCGATGTCGTCTCCAAGTTGGCGGACTCGCACCAGTCGCCACACTTGGCGGCCGCGGCGTCGGCAGTCGCAGAAGCGCAGCTGCAGAGCTTTCCGGAGAATCTGTTCTGGGATTTCGACTTCTATCTGGCGTCGCTCCACCGGCACGCCTTGGCTGAATACGACTACGCGAGGTACCTGCAGGACGCCACGCGCATCACGGTCGGTCTGATGAGGCTCTACGGCCAACAGTCGGCGATTCGGTTTCGATACGTGCATGACTTCATGTACGGGTTTGATTGGGCGCGGTGGGTTCGCCATGATCCCGGAGCGCGCGAGGGGATAGAGCCTTTTGGGCTCGACTTTCTGCGACAGATTGAGAGCCGGGGCCGGGACATTGTCACGCTCATAGAGGCCGACGACGACTGGTACCCGAGTCTCATCGATGGCGTTTCGCGCAATCCGTTTCCGTTTTCGCGTGAGCCCGAGGACGAACTCTCCCTCTACCGACTGCTTTCCGAACGCGGGTGCGTGCCCGTCGAAGCGTGGCGACTCGACGCTCAACCTGATGCGAGTCGAGACTTCGACGCGCTTCGCGAAGACGCTGCCGCGTCGCTACGGTTGGGCCGCTAGAGTTTCAAGATCATCGCCAACATCCAGAGCGCGACCAACAGGTTGAGCGCAAGGCTGGACCAGCCAGCGGAACGGAACGGGTCTTCGGTGCGGGCACCGACCAGCAAAGGCAGTAGCGGCGCGATCGCCACGACGGCTTTGGCCGGCACCGAGACCCAAGGCGTCCATAGGAACACAGCAAATGCGGCAAACGCAATCCCTGCAGATGCGAAGCGGCGCGCGGACCGCATGCCGTTCCGAACGGGCCATGTCTTCTTGTGAGCGCGCGCGTCGTCCTCGAGGTCCGGGAGTGAGGTCAGAACGTTGCTACAGACGCCGAGCAGCGCGGCAGGCCCAATCACCCATCCAGGCGCGAGCACGCCCTCGGCTTGCAAATAGTAGCCTAAAGAGGGGAGCCCGATACCCACTCCGACACCCTGCAGGAACTCGCCGCCGCCGCGATAACTCAAACGCGCCGGCGCGAAGCTGTAGAGCCACATCAGCAGGAGCGCGGCGAGCCCATAGAAGGGTGTCCAGTTGCGTCCGACGAGTACCAACGCGCATGAGTAAAGCAGCAGCACAATGGCTGCTACTTGTGCGGCGCGCGCCACCTGCAGTCGTGTGAGCTTGCCTTCCGGGATGACGCCCGACCCTCCGGAGAGCAGCGTTCGTCGTCCGCTGTCAGCTTCGCTGTCCGCAAAGTCGTTGGAAAATACGACGAACAGATGATCCAACAGGCCCCAAAGCAGCGCTGCCGCACACCACGACCAACTGAAGAGCCCGGTTACATGCCACGCGGCCACCTGCCCCAGAACCAGTGGCACCGCAATATTGATATGGGCGAGCGGCCGCGACGCCTGGATCCAGTTTTTCATACCGGTCACTTCCCTCGATATCATGTTTCGATCCTGCTAGGTGTGCGACGTGCACGCGCCTACCCGGGAACCCCTCAGGCGGTCAGTCCAGTTCTTCACCGGCAAGGGCGGAGTGGGCAAGTCCACGGTCCTCGGCGCTCTTGCCACGGCAGCCGCGCGGGCGGGAAAGCGGCCGCTGATCGTCGAGTTGGGGATTCATACTTCGTCGTCGCACTTGTTTCACGGCCCGGACGTCGGGTACGAACCGACGGAGGTGGCGCCGGGCGTGCATGCGACGCGGGTTCAATTCGAGCCCGCGCTAATCGACTACATCACGTCGCGCCTCAAGCTCCGACCTATCGCGATCCTGATCGCCAAGAACGAATCGCTGCGGCGCCTGTTCGTGGCCGCCCCAGGAGTGGACGAGATCGTGACCCTGCACCGCGTGGCGCAGCTCGCCGCGGATGATCGCTGGGGCCCCATTCTGGTCGACCTCGAATCCACAGGGCACGCGCTGATGTTCTTCGATCTTCCGAGCGTCCTCGAAGTCTTTCTCAAGGACGGACCCCTTCGTCAGGTGCTCGATAGCGCGACCGCGCTCGTCCGCGAGGAGCAACGATGCGCGATCCACATCGTCACGGTGCCCGAGCCTTTGGTCGTCAATGAAACCATCCAACTCTATGGTCGGCTCCGCGAGCGCAAGGACCTGCACCTGGGTTACCTGTTCATCAACCGCATCCCGCGGGTTTGGCTCGACGAGGAAGAGCAGCGGCTGGTGAAAGCCGAGCTCGAGGGCGCCAGCGCCGGCCAACCTTGGGCTCCCGACCTGGCGCTTGCCGAGTATCTGACACGTCGGAGCCAGACTGCCGACAAGTGCCTGCGCGGGCTTCGTCGGGACATCGACCTGCCGACCATGACCTTCGATGCACATGGAGAGGACAGCTCCGCCATCATCGAATCGCTGTCTCGAACGATCGAGCAAGCGGAGGTCTGGTGATCGAACTTCCCGACGATTGCAGGCTTGCGTTTTGTGTCGGTGTCGGTGGAGTGGGCAAGACCACGTTTGCCGCGGCTCTGGGGCTTCGGGAGGCGCTGCGAGGGAGGTCGGTCCTCGTGCTGACCGCCGATCCAGCACGGCGATTGGCCGACGCGCTCGGGATACATGGTCTGGGCGACGTGCCTTCCGACATACCGCTGCCCTCACAAGCAGCCGGTGGTGAGTTGCACGCGGCAATGTTGGAGACGAAAGCGAGCGCCGACGAGATCATCCGGCGCGCGGCGGGCGACGAAGCGAGGGCGCAGCGCGTCCTCCATAACCGCATCTACCAGGCGTTCTCCAACACGCTTGCGCGGTCCCATGCTTATGCTGCGATGGAGCGGGTCCACGAGACGATGCACGATCCGCGTTATGATCTCATCGTCGTCGATACGCCCCCCGCGCAGAGCTCGATCGAGATCCTGGACGCTCCGGCGCGCTTGGTGCGATTCCTCGATCAGCGCGTGGTTCGCTGGTTTCTCCAAGCCTCCGATGATTCGCCGCAGTTACGCGGTGGGGCGATCGCGCAGCGCCTATTGCGCACCGTCGCAGGGGATTCCTTGGTCTCCACCCTCACCGAATTCCTAACCGAGATGGCCTTTCTTCGAGAGGGATTCGCCGAGCGGGCCGGGGAGGTCCGTGACCTGATGCGATCCTCGGGCACGAGCTTCGTGCTCGTTTCGTCGGCCGACTCGGTGGGGATTGAATCGGCCAAGTCGGTTGCCGCCGAGGTCGTGGGCCGGGATTTCGAGCTTGCCCACGTGGTTTTCAATCGAGCGTTCGTCCCGGACATCGGCAGTGCCGGTGAAGCTCCGTTTACCTATCCGGACACGCTTGCTGCGCTTGCTCCGAAGCTCCAGCGGATGCGTGCGCTTCTGACCGAGGAGGAAGAGCAGAAGCGTTCGAATATGGTCGCGTTTTGCAACGAATACGGGGTAAGGGCTTGGTCCCTGCCCGAGGCGACCCGTCCGCTCGGGGATACGTCGGCCTTGGCCGCCTGGATCGAGCAGGGTCGCCCGGTCGCGCCCCTCGCGTAGCGCGGACCCGCCCTTTCGTGTAATCCTGCGGCTCATCGAGAGGCTTCATGCAGCACGTCATCAAACATGATCTCAGCCCGGAGCTAGCCAGGAAAGCTGCGGACAAAGCCGCAGAGCACTACACCGCGAAGTGGGAAAAATACGACGCGAAGATGACGTGGCTCAGCGATACCCATGCCGAGATCACGTTCCACGTCAAAGGCGTGAGTGTCGCCGCCACCATCGACATGCAGCCCGGACAAGCCGTCATCGATATGAACAAGGTCCCGCTTCTCCTCCGCCCCTTCAAGAACATGGCGCTCGACGTCGTGCAAAAAACAATGGAGAAGTGGATCGGCCGGGCGAAGAACGGCGAGCTGGGATGACGACCTCCGATCTTCGGATCGGCACCTTTGGGGCGGCGCGCATCACCCCGATGGCGCTGATTCGACCGGCTCGGCACACCGCCGGCATATCGGTGACCGCTGTAGCTGCTCGTGACCGCGGTCGAGCAGAGAAGTTCGCCCGGAAGCACGGCATAGAGAAGGTTCATGACGACTACGACTCGCTTCTCGCAGATCCCGAGATCGACGCGGTCTATAATCCCTTACCCAACAGCCTTCACGCCGAATGGACGCTGCGCGCCCTCGACGCTGGGAAACACGTGCTTTGCGAGAAGCCGTTCACGTCGGACGCGTCGGAGGCGGAAAGGGTGCATCAGGCCGCCGAGCAAAGCGATCGCATCGTCATGGAGGCGTTCCACTATCGGTATCATCCGCTCGCGCAGCGTTTGAGAGATCTCGTTGCTTCCGGGGAGCTCGGAAAACCGCGTTTCATCGAAACGTGGATGTGCATTCCCCTGCCGTTCCCTCGGGATATTCGGTACCGCCTCGATCTGGCAGGCGGCGCGACGATGGACACGGGTTGCTATGCCATTCATGTGGCACGGACGATCGCCGGGGAGGAGCCGGTCGTCGTTTCCGCTCGTGCAAAGCTGGCTTCGAAGGGGGTCGATCGCGCGATGGAAGTGGACGTCCGCTATCCGAGCGGAGCCGAGGGTAGAATCAACTGCTCATTGTGGTCGTGGAAGGTCGGCAAGATCGCCGCGGTCGTGAAGCTCGACGGCGGCGAGATCCGGGCGCTCAATCCCATCGTTCCACAATTCTTTCACGGCTTGAAGTGGCGCAAGACCGGCGGCTCGTGGACGAAAGAGAAGTTCCTGAAGAAGCCCACGTACGAGTATCAGCTGGAAGCCTTCCGTGACGCTGTCGTCGACGCAAAACCGTTCCTCACGACGACCGCCGAGGCGGTGAAGAACATGCAGGTTGTGGACGCGATTTATCGGGCTGCGGGACTGCCCCTGCGCGGTGTCTAGGCGCTTACGAACTGCTTGAGCGCCGCGTCGCCGTGGACGTTGCGGAGCTTGCGAAGGGCCAGGGCTTGCAGCTGACGAATGCGCTCTCGGCTGAGCCCAAACTCGCGACCGATCTCGGCTAGCGTATGGGATTCTTTTTCCCCGATGCCGAAGCGCATGCGAATGATGCGCTGCTCGCGCGGATTCAGAGTTTCGAGTGCCCTGAGCACGGACTTTGAGAGGTCCTCGTCAATCACCGAGTCCATCGGTGTGCCTGCCTCGTCGTCGGCGACCAAGTCGCGGAGCTCGCTGTTGCCGTCGTTGCCGACCGGCATTTCCAGCGAAATGGTGTCACGCGAGATCATCAGGAGACTCGCCACCTGGTCAGGCGGAAGCTTCATACGCTCCGCGATCTCAGCCGGGGAGGGCTCGCGTCCGAATTCACCGGTGAGCTTGCGCGTCATTCCGGTGACCTTGGCGAGGAGCTCACAGGCGTGAACCGGAATGCGGATCGTGCGAGCTTGGTCGGTCGTAGCGCGGGCCATCGACTGACGAATCCACCAGGAAGCGTACGTCGAGAGTTTGTAGCCGCGACGGTAGTCGAACTTATCGATCGCGCGCATCAGGCCCATGTTGCCTTCCTGGATCAAATCCATGAAGGGTAGGCCGCGCTTGAGATATTTCTTCGCGATGGCGACGACCAGCCGCAGGTTGGCTTCGACCATCTCGGACTTCGCGCGTTCCACATCGGCGTGGGCGGCGCGAACGACTTCATGCAGCTTGCGGAGCTGATTGGATGAGAGCCCAGAATCAGCCTCGGCTTTCTTGCGAGTCGCGGGCCCCTCCTCGCAGGACTGCACGTACGAATCGAGCGCGCAAAGCACAGCCTCGAAGCTCGCGTCGATGGCCGCCTCACGAACGGCCAGGTCACCGGTACCCACTCGCTCACGCACCTCGGCGATTTCATCGGCATGGAGATTGTGCTCGACGACCGCGTCGAAAATGATCTGACGACCTTTTTCGATCTGGCGCGCGAGCTCCACTTCGCCTTCTCGCGTCAGGAGGCTCACGGCGCCCATCCAATCGAGATAGGTCTGCACCGGCTCCGCGCTGAGGAGGTTGGTCTTCTCAGTGGGCTTGGCAGCGCGTCGTCGATCCGCCTTTCGGTTCTTGCCCTCCTTGACCGTCACCTCGACCCCGGCCGCGTCGAGCCGCCGCATGAACCTCCGAACCGCTCCCTGGGTCGCCCCAATCTTCGCGATGACCGCAGACGCTTCGTTGTAGGTGATCCAACCTCGTGCTTGCACGGAATCGACCACTTCGTTCATTGCTACGGTATTGCTGGACTTTTTTGATGGCATTGCTAGTTCTCCGCTGTGTCTAAGCGTTTGGTACCACCATGCTGGAAAATTAGCAACCATATGATCAAAAAAATTTAGTGTGACTGTGAACGCGACATTACTGTTAGGTATCTCACTTTAGCTGGATCCCGAAAAGACCATTGCTCTTGGGCCTTTGACTGGGATACGCCTGCGCGATGCCAGGCTTTGCCGAATATGACTCGTACGATGCCCTAGGTCTGGCGGAGCTGGTCCGAGCCGGCCAGGTCAGCAGTGCCGAGCTCGTTGAGGAGTGCATTTCGCGGATCGAGCGAGTGAACCCTCAGATCAACTCGGTGGTGTTCGAGCTCTTTGAAGCCGCGCGCGCGAGAGCTATGGGGAGCTGTGGCGATGGCCCGTTTGCCGGCGTTCCTTTCCTCATCAAGGACCTCATTCAGCGTATCCCGGGTGTTCCGACGCAACAGGGCTCGATGTTCTTCAAGGGTTGGACGCCGACCAACGCGACGAACCTCTATCGGCGTTGGCTCGATGCCGGCGTGGTGCCGGTGGCGAAAACCGCGACGTCGGAGCTAGGCCTTCTGCCCGTCGTCGAGACGGAGCTCCACGGGGTGACGCGCAACCCGTGGATGCTTGACCGAACCGCAGGGGGTTCGAGTGGTGGCTCGGGTTCGAGCGTCGCAGCGGGTCTGGCGCCAATGGCATCGGGCGGAGACGGAGGTGGATCGGTCCGCATCCCGGCATCGTGTTGTGGCTTGTTTGGTCACAAGCCATCCCGAGCCCGCAATCCATCGGGTCCCATCGCGAGCGAGCACTGGTCCGGTTACACATCGGAGCATGTGCTGACGCGCACCGTACGGGACAGCGCCGCGATGCTCGACGCGACACACGGGCCAGACGAGACGACTCCATACTTCGCGGCGCCGATCGACGGCACGTTCTTGGCAGCCACCGAAAGCGACCCAAGGCCCTTGCGCATTGCGTTTCACAGCAAACCTGCATTGCCCGCGACGGTGCATCCGGATTGCCAAGCAGCAGTCGAAGATGCGGCGCGGCTATGTGCGGAGCTCGGGCATCACGTCGAGGAGGTTTCGCCCGGGCACGATACCGTAGCGCTTGGCCGCGCGTTCCTGATCGTGATCAGCGCAAACATCGCCGCGGAGATTCACGAGGGCGAGCAGATCAGAAACCGGCGTGCGACCTCGAAAGATTTTCAGCTCACGACTTGGGTCACGCATATGCTGGGAAAGGCCGTGAGCGGACAGGATTTCTTGCTTTCGCTCCGGGCGCTGCAAACGGAAGCGCGCAGGCTCGTCGACGTGTATCGGAGCTACGATCTCGTGCTCACGCCCACCTTGGGAACGCCGCCGGCGCGCATCGGTCAGCTCGATCCACGCGGAGCCGACCTCGTCGCACAGAAGGTCATTGCTGCGCTGGGCTGGAGCGCACCGCTGGCCAGCACGAAGCTCATCGACCAGGCCGCACAAAGCACGTTCTCGTTCATACCGTTCACGCCTGTCGCGAATTTCACAGGACAGCCGTCGATGTCGGTGCCCTTGTACTGGAACGCGGAGGGGCTTCCGATCGGCGTGATGTTCACCGGGCGCCCGGCCGAGGAAACGCGGATGTTTGCCCTCGCGGCCCAGCTCGAACGTGCGCGGCCCTGGCGGGGCCGGCGCCCTCCGCTCTATGCGGGGAAGAAAAATAGTCTGTAATTTCAGCCTGGTTGAGCTGATTGAACCTTCATTCATTTTTTGGTTGCCCCAGGTTGCGGGCAGCCTCTAGGATTGCGCGGCATGTCCGAACAGCGTTATCCCGTCTTGCGTTCGAAGGCCGATACGAAGTCCGAGACGTACCAGGTCAATCGTGAGGGCAATCTCGCGGCGCTCGAAGCGGTGGACGAGGCGCTCGCCAACGCCAACGGCGGAGGCGGCGAGAAATACGTGAGCCGACATCTCGCCCGTGGCCGCATCTTGCCGCGGCAACGCATCGAGATGCTCCTCGATCGCGACAGCTTCTTCTTGGAGATCGCTGCGCTTGCGGGGCACGGGATGAAGGGAGAGGTCAGCGGCACGGCGGTGGTCGGTGGTGTGGGCCTCGTCAGTGGCGTCGAGTGCTGCGTGCTCGCGAGCGAGGCGACCGTGAAGGGCGGTGCGATTACCCCGGTCAGCATGTTGAAGACCGGGAGGCTTGCGGAGATATGCGAGCAGAACCGCTTGCCCGGGATCAGCTGCATCGAATCCGCCGGCGCCGATCTGCCGAAGCAGGACCAGATCTTCGTTCCCGGTGGTGCAGGGTTCCGTCACCTCACGCGTCGCTCCGAGCAGAAGATCCCTACCATCTGTCTCGTTTTCGGCAGCTCGACGGCCGGCGGCGCGTACGTGCCTGGCATGAGTGACTACGTGGTGATGGTGAAAGAGCAGGCGCAGGTCTATCTCGCCGGGCCTCCTCTGGTGAAGATGGCCACCGGCGAAGAGACCGATCACGAAGAGCTCGGCGGCGCCGAAATGCACTCCTCGATCAGCGGCGTCTCCGATTACCTCGCCGAGGACGAGATGGACGCGATTCGGCTTGGACGGGAGATCGTGGCGCATCTCGAGTGGGAAAAGCGCGGCAGGCTTCGGCCCCGCCCGGTGCAAGCGCCGCTCCACGACCCCGAGGAGCTCCTGGGGATTGCGTCCTCCGACGTGCGCGTCCCCTTCGACCAACGCGAGGTGATCGCCCGGATCGCCGACGGCTCGCGCTTCAGCGAATTCAAGCCACTTTACGGTAAGACGATGCTTTGCGGCTGGGCGCACATTCACGGCTTCCCCGTCGGCATCATCGCCAACAACGGGACGATCTTCAGCGACAGCGCCAACAAGGGCGCGCAGTTCATCCAGCTCTGCAACAGCAGCGACGTTCCCCTGGTGTTCCTCCAAAACACGACCGGCTTCATGGTCGGAAAGCAGTACGAGCAGAACGGGATCATCAAGAACGGCGCCAAGATGATCAACGCACTGTCTAACAGCACCGTTCCGGCGATCACCATCATGACCGGTTCGAGCTACGGCGCCGGCAACTATGCAATGAGCGGCCGCTCGTATCAGCCGCGATTTCTCTTCACGTGGCCCAATCACAAGATTGCGGTCATGGGCGGCAAGCAGCTCGCGGGCGTGCTCGACATCATTCAGCGCGGCGCCGCTAAGAAGAAAGGTATCGAGGTCGACGAAAAGATGCTCGAGCTCGCCAAGATGATGACCGAGAAGCAGATCGAGGATCAGTCGACCGCGCTGTACGCGACCGCGCGGGTTTGGGACGATGGCATCATCGATCCGCGCGACACGCGCACGGTGATCGCCCTCTCCCTGTCCGCCGCGTACAACGCTCCCGTCGAAGGGACCACATCATGGGGCGTCTTTCGTCACTAGGGAGCAAGCGGGCGTTGAGCAGTACGATTCAGAAGATTCTCGTCGCCAACCGTGGGGAAATCGCCCGCCGGATCATGCGGACTTGCCGCAAGATGGGCATCGCGACCGTGGCGGTCTATTCCGAGGCAGATGCGGACATGCCCTTCGTTGCGGAGGCCGACGAAGCGGTTCTTTTGGGCCCTGCCCCGAGCGCGGAAAGCTATCTGCACATCGACAGGATCCTCAAAGCCGCAGCTCTGACGAACAGCGATGCCATTCATCCCGGGTACGGCTTCTTGGCGGAGAACGCGGCGTTCGCCGAGGCTTGCGGCGAGGCCGGCGTAATCTTCATCGGGCCTACGCCCGATGCGATTCGTTCGATGGGCTCGAAGCGCGAAGCCAAAGCGCTGGTCGAGAAGGCCGGCGTTCCCGTGATTCCCGGCTACGACGGGTCAAATCAAGATCCGAAGGTCCTGGCGAAAGAGGCGGTGAAAGTCGGTTTTCCCGTTCTGCTCAAAGCGAGCGCAGGTGGCGGCGGAAAGGGCATGAAGCTCGTTCGCGAGCAGGCCGAGCTCCCGGATGCGATCGCGTCGGCTGCACGCGAGGGCCTGAGCTCCTTTGGTGACGGCACGCTGCTGGTCGAGAAGTACATCGACAACCCGCGTCACGTCGAAATCCAGATTCTCGGAGACAGCCACGGCAACCTGATTCACCTCAATGAGCGAGAGTGCTCGATCCAGCGCCGGCACCAAAAGATCATCGAAGAGACGCCGTCACCCGCGCTCGATACCGCGCTTCGCAACGAGATGGGTGAGGCCGCGGTCTTGTGCGGCAAAACGATCGGCTATCAGAACGCCGGCACGGTCGAGTTCATCCTCGCGCCTGACCGCAGCTTCTATTTCCTCGAGGTCAACACGCGCTTACAGGTCGAGCATCCGGTCACCGAATGCGTGACGGGGCTCGACCTGGTCGAAGAGCAGATCTTGGTTGCACAAGGCGAGATGCTTCGCACGTCACAAGAGGCGGTCCGTTTCGAAGGAGCTGCCGTAGAGGTTCGCCTCTACGCCGAAGA
>CAXMRM010000185.1:0-10177 GCA_964196015.1 uncultured Myxococcota bacterium | reverse complement strand
CCTCGAGCACCCGGCCATAGCGGTCGGTTGCGCCGCGACGATCCCAGACAGGAGGCACCCCCGCGACGCCGACTGCAAAGCCCACGGTGCCGCGCCGAAACGGTCGGCCCCACGAGTCGGTGATGACGACGGCGATCTCCGTTGAGAAATGCTCTGCAAGCCTGGTGCGAAGCGCAGCTGCGGTGGCGTCGGGGTCGTGCGGCAGGGTGAGTACCCACGGGCCGCTGCGTTCGGACGCGCCGGAGGGTGCGGCATTGCTCGCGTCGATACCGGCGTTGGCCGACACGAAGCCCAAGCGGTGCCGGACGATCAGCGCGCCGGTGGTCTTTCGAGAAATCCCCGTGCTCTCGCGAAGAACGAGTTCCACCAGGCGCGGGTCCTTGTCGATTTCCGCGCCGAGTTGCTCGGCCGAATTGCTCGGGGTGATGCTTCCCAAGTCGACGAAACAGCCTTCCGCGCGCGAGACGATCTTGCTCGCGATCACGACCACGTCTCCCTCTGCCAGCTCGGTCTCGGCGCGCGCGAGGCTCGCGACGATGACCTCGAACAGGTCGTCGCCCGGGTCGATCGTGGGCACCCCGGGGATAGAGCGAACCAGGAGCTCCGAGCCGACGCGCACGTCGCCCGAAGTTGGCTCGCCGCGGCTCATTCGGTCTCCGGGATGCCTGTGATTCGGATGCCGGAGCCGACGCTCTTATAGCGGCGATTGATGTGCAACAGAACCGGCGTGAGAGATTCGAGGGCGATGGCGTTCTTGAGGACACCCGCGTCGACGCCACGAAGGCCCAAGTCCGAAATGACCGAGATGACGGCAGCGCGCGCTTCTTTGTCGTCGCCGCACACCAGGACGTCACAATCGAACGCGTGCTCCGGGTCGCTCAGATGCTCCGAGCTGATGTGGTGCAAGGCCGCTACCAGACGCGCGCCCTCGTTGAGCAGCGCACGCGCCTCCAAGGCCGCCGATTGCCCTTCGGGCAGGCTCACAGAGCGGACCTTGGGTGGCTGAATCGGCACCGTGATGTCCACGATCATCTTGTCGCCAACGGCGTCCTTGATCGACTCGAAGGTGGTGCGATGCGCGCTGTACGGAACCGTCACGATGATCAGCTCGGCGTGGTGGCACGCGGCCACGTTGTCGCCGCCCTGCAGGGCAACTCCAAACTCCTCGGAGAACTCCGCTGCCTTGGCGGACCCCTTCTCGGCCTGGCGCGAGCCGATGAACACGTCGTGTCCGGCCTTCGCCCAACGAACGCCCAAGCCGCGCCCTTCGCGCCCGGTGCCCCCTACGATTCCAATCTTCATCGGCAGCCTCACGAGTTGAGCTCGGCCACGAACCGGAGCGTGTCCATGTCCTGTGAGCCGACCATCAGGGTGCCGACCGGCGATTCTTTCCAGCGCTGGAATCGATCGCGAATGCGGTCTTTGGAGCCGACGAGGTACAGGGCATCGACCATCTCGTCGGGCACGGCCGCAATGGCTTCATTGCGCTTGCCGTTCAGGAACAGGGTCTGAACCTTCTCGCAGGCCTCTTCGAAGCCGACACGGCTCAGGTAGTCCTTATAGAAGTTCTTATTCTTCGAGCCCATGCCCCCGATGTACAGCGCCAGCTGCATCTTGCAAGGCATCATCGCGTGCTGCGGGTCGCCGATGACGACCACGACGGTCGGCGCGATGTCGAAGTTTTCGATGCTCTTGCCGTTGCCCGCCTTATCAAAGCCCGGGTTGAAATTCTCCATCAGCACTTCGGAACGCTCCGGGTGCATGCAAGTCAGCAAGCAGCCGTCGGCAAGCTCCGCGGACATCATCTGCGACTTGGGCGCCATCGACCCTGTGTAGACCGGAATGTCAGCGCGGCCGTGCACCATGCTCTTGAGCGGCTTGCCCTGGCCCGTGGACCCTTCGCCGCGGTACGGAATCTGATACCGCACGCCATCGAACTCGAGTGGCGCTTCGCGCGCGAAGATCTGCTTCACGATGGTGACGTACTCGCGGAGCCAGGTGAGCGTCTTGTTGAAGGGGACGCCATGCCAACCTTCGACGACCTGCGGCCCCGAAGTACCGAGCCCCATGATGAACCGACCTTTGGACAGCGTGTCCATCGTAATGGCCTGCATGGCCGCGTTGGCTGGGGAGCGGCCCGGAAGCTGCATGATGGCGGTGCCGAGCTTGATGGTGGAAGTCTGCGAGCCGACCCAAGCGAGCGGCGTGACCGCATCGTTGCCCCACGACTCCGCCGTCCAGATCGAGTCGTAACCAAGCCGCTCGACCTCCCCAATCGTTTCCATGTTCACCAGGCCCTGCACCGTCGTGTTCAACTGAGGACCCGCATACCCAAGCGTCAAACCAAGCTTCATCACCAACTCCCTAAACCGCTTTTTGCGGGTAAGGAGCCTATCAGGAAGAAGAACGTGTTTCAATTTGATGGGGGTGCGGGTGCAGGTCAGCCTGCGCATATGCGCGTGCTGGTGACCGGGGCGTTTGGCCGGCTTGGACAGGAGGGGCTCGAGCGCCTTCTCGGGGAGGGGCATTCGGCCGTTGCCTTCGACGTGCCGAACCGCCGGAACCGAAGGGTGGCACGGCGGTTCGCGGGCCGCGTGCAGACCGTGTGGGGGGATATCCGGTCACCGGATGACGTTGGTCCGTGCGTCGCCGACTGCGACGCGATTATTCACAACGCGGGCGTTCTGGCGCCCGCCTCCGAGAAGCACCCGGAGCTGGCCTATGCCGTCAACGTGGGCGGCACGAAGAACATCCTCGACGCGATGAAGCGGAACGAGAATCCTCCGGTTATCGTCTTCGCGTCGTCCCTGTCGGTTTGCGGCCCGCGCGCGCCTGACGGGCCGCCTTTGACCGGCGCCCACCCTGCCATAGGAACCGACAACTACACGTCGAACAAAGCCGAATGCGAGCGGCTACTTCAAGACTCAGGACTGCCATACGTGATCTTTCGAATCGGCGTGTCCGTGGGCGTCAAGGCCGCGGCCGGTGACCTTTCGCCGGACGTCTTTCGTGTCCTGTTCAGCATCAGTCCAAACACTCGACTGGAATGGGTGCACCCAGAGGATGTCGCACTAGCGCAGGTTCGCGCGATCGCGACCCCGGGCGCCTTAGGGAAGATCCTGATGATCGGCGGCGGAGAAGCTTGTCGTCTCACTTTCCGCGAGTTCTACGGTGCGATGTTCGACGCGACGGGGGTTGGGCGCTTCCCGCCCGAGGCCTACGGGACCGGCGAGTACTACTGCGATTGGCTCGACACCGACGAGAGCCAATCGCTCTTGCGCTATCAGCGTTACAGCTTCGATGACTTCATCGGCCAGTTGCGCAAAGGGGCGCGCTTCACCCGGCCGCCGGCACGAATGTTCTCCCCGCTCATTCGCTGGTTCATGTTGCGGTATTCCGATGCTTGGCAGGCCCGGAACAGCAACGCGTAACGTTAGGCGCGCTGGCTCGAAACCGAAAGTACCTCGCCCGTCATGTACGAGCTGTAGTCGCTCGCCAGGAACACCATGACGTTCGAGATCTCCCAAGGCTCAGCCCCTCGGCCGAACGCCTCGCGCTTCTGGAGCTCTTGGAGCAGCCCGGGCGGGGTGACTTTTTCGAGGAACGGGTGCATTGCGAGCGATGGCGCGACGCAGTTGATGCGGACGTTGCCTTCGGCGGCTTCGATCGCCGCGCATCGGGTCAGTGCCATCACGCCGGCCTTGGCAGCAGCATAGTGCGACTGCCCCTCTTGCGCGCGCCAGCCCAGCACCGAGGCGTTGTTCACGATCGCGCCCTTGCCGCGTGGCATCATATGCTTGAGTGCAGCGCGCGTGCAGCGAAAGCACCCGTTTAGGGTGACGTCGAGCACGAGGTTCCACTGGTCGTCCGTCATGTCGACGATTTTGGCGTAGCCGCCGAGCCCAGCGTTGTTCATCAGAACGTCGATGTGACCCATTTTTTCGACGGCAAACTCGAACATCGACCGCACTTCGTCTTCTTTCGTGACGTTGCACAGAACCGTCTCGGGGCGCACGCCGGTTTCGGCCTGGATCTTGTCGGCTGCCTCTCCGAGACGCCGCTCGTGAATGTCGCTGATTATCAGCCCCGAGGCGCCTTCTTCGGCGCAGCGAACGGCGGTTGCGAATCCAATGCCCGTACCCGCGGCTGCGGTCACGACGACGGTTTTGCCTTCGAGCAGTTTGTGCCCGTCGACGTACGTGGGTTTGCTGGTCATCGCGGCTCCTTCGGTAGCCCGAGTCCTCGTTCGCCGATGATGTTTCGTTGAACCTGGTTCGAGCCCGCATAAATAGTGTCGGCTCGCGAAAAGAGATACCACTTCTGCGCGGCCGTGAGCTCGTAGGGCGCTCCATCGAGAAGCTCGGCTTCGGGTCCGAGCACGTCCATCGCTAGCTTGCCGAGATCGCGATGCCAATTTGACCAGTAGAGCTTGCTGATGAGGGCCTCGCGGTTCAGGTCAGCGCCTTCGTGCTCCAACATGCGGAGCGCATTGATCCGCATGATCTTGAGGCCGATTGCTGCGTCCGCGATCCGCTGCCGGAAGACCGGATCACTCGCAGCGCCCGTGCGCTTGGCGACGGCGACGACCTGCTCGAACTCTTTTTGGAACAGATACTGCTGTCCGAGCGTCGATGCGCCGCGCTCGAACGCGAGCGTGCCCATCGCCACCTTCCAGCCATTGTTCATGCCGCCGACCACGTGGTCTTTGTGGGCCTTGGCGCCGTCGAAGAAGACCTCGGCAAACTCGGAGCTCCCGCCCATCTGCTTGATCGGGCGCACCTCGATGCCGTCCTGCCTCATCGGGACCAGGATGTAGCTGATGCCCCGATGTTTCGGTGCTTCGGAGTCGGTGCGGCACAGTACGAAGCACCAATCCGAGTATTGCGCGCCCGAGGTCCAGATCTTCTGACCTTCGATGATCCACTCATCACCGACGAGCGTGGCCTTCGTTTGTACGTTGGCGAGGTCGGAGCCCGCACCTGGCTCCGAGTAGCCCTGACACCAGATCTCGTCGCCCACAATGATGGGCGGCAAGAAGCGCTCTTGCTGTCCGGGCGACCCGAAGTGGATCAGCGTCGGGCCGAGCAGAGTTTCGCCGATGTGACCCACATTGCCTGGACCGTTCGCACGGACGTACTCCTCGTTGAAGACTGCTTCTTCTTTGATGGTGCAGCCGCGCCCCCCGAACTCTTTCGGCCAGCCGATGCAGTTCCACCCCGCGGCGCCCATGACTTTGCCCCAGGCGATCCGCTCCTCGATGTACGTGTCTTGGTCGCCCGAGGCGCCACGGCCTTGCAGATCCGTGAATGGGCCGTTGAGTTGCTCCTCCAACCAGGCGCGGGCCTCTTGGCGGAACGCCTCTTCTTCCTTGGTTAGTTGCAGCTCCATTACAAACCCATGCACTGCGCGACTCGCTCGCGGTGAAAGACAGGATCGCCGAAGAGAACCTCGTCGGCCTTGGCCCGTTTGAAGTAGATGTGGGCGGGGTGCTCCCAGGTGAAGCCGATTCCGCCGTGGATTTGGATGTTCTCAGCGGCGCAGTGAAAGAACGTGTCGGAGCAGAACGCCTTGGCGCCCGAGGCTGCCTCTTCGAGATCCGTATCGCCATGCCCAGCGAGCGCGCTCGCGTAGAAGGCAGCAGAGCGTGCCGACTCGATCATCATCAGCATGTCGGCGCACTTGTGTTTGATCGCCTGGAACGAGCCAATCGGCCTGCCGAACTGCTGGCGCACCTTCGCGTACTCGACCGACATGTCGAGGCACATCTCGGCGGCTCCTACTTGCTCTGCCGCAAGGGCGATCCGCGCGAGGTCCAAGGTCCGCTCGCAGAGCTCCCAGCCTCGTCCCTCTTCGCCGAGGAGCGCATCGGAAGCAACGACTACATCGCCCAGCTGGACGGACGCCAATCGCCGCGTCTGATCCATCGTCGGGAGCCAAGCACGCTTCACGTCGTTCGCGTCGCCTGGCACCACGAACAAGCTCACGCCCTCGGCGCCCTTACTGCGCTCCGAGCGTGCCGCGACGATGATGAGGTCGGCGGTGTGTCCATCGACGACGTAGATCTTCTCGCCGCGGAGGATGTAGCCGGCCCCGTTGCGCGAGTACGTCGCCTCGACGCCCACCGCGTCCATTCGATTGTTCTTCTCGGCGTATGCCAAAGTCGCCGTCGTCTCGCCCGCGGCGATTCCGGGCAAGTGGCGGTCCTTCTGAGTGTTGCTGCCGGCGAGCAAGAGCGCGTTGGCGCCTAGACAAATCGTCGAGAAGAACGGCGAGCACAGGAGCGCGCGGCCCATTTCCTCCATTAGCGGATGCAGGTCGAGATAGCTCATGCCGAGCCCGCCGTATTTTTCGGGGATGGTGAGCGCCGTCCACGCGAGTTCATCGGACAGTTGCTCCCAGACGGTGGAGTCGTAGCCCTGCTCGGTCTCCATCGCAGCCCGTACGCGTTCCTCTGACGATGCGACCTCCAAGAAGCGGCGCGCGGCTCTTCTCAGCTCGTCCTGCTCCTCTGAGAAGGAAAAGTCCATTCGCTCACTCTCCTCGATTGACGCTGGCGGCCGATAGGAACGCGGGTGTCTCCCCGCCGCCGTGAAGCACCAGGTTCGCGCCGCTCACGTAGGAGGCGAGCGGCGAAGCGAAGTACAGGCATGCCCCTGCGATGTCCGCGGGGGTGCCGAGACGCTTGAGGGGGACGGTTTCCGCGACGCGCGCGATGCCCTCCTCGTCTCCGTAGTGAAGGTGCGCTTGCTCGGTCAGGATCATGCTGGCCGAGATGGCGTTCACCCGCACCTTCGGGCCCCATTCGATGGCCAACGTTCCGCTGAGGTTGATCAGTCCGGCTTTTGCAGCGCCATAGGCCGCGGTGCCGGGGGAGGGGCGCACGCCGGATACGCTGGTGATGTTGATGATCGAGCCGCCGGTATCTTGGCCCTGCATCACGCGATTGGCCTGCTGCGAACAATGAAGTGCAGCGGTGAGATTCAACTGAATGATCTTCTCCGAAAAGCGCGGGGACGCCGTGGCAGCTTCGGCAAAGGGTGCACCCCCGGCGTTGTTCACCAGCACGTCGAGACGCCCTAGGCGGTCGAGCACCTCGTCTACCATCTTCTCGACTTGCTCGGCATCGCGCACGTCGGCACTGACGAAGATCGCGCTCTTGCCGCCCGCGTTCGGGAGATCGTCCGGTTCCTCGCGGCCGCACACTGCGACGTCTGCGCCAGCGGCGAGGAACGCTTCGGCGATGCCTCGGCCGATGCCACGGCTACCACCGGTGATCAGGGCCACTCGGCCAGTGAAGTCGAGGGGGTTGTTCATGTGCCATACACCTTCACTAGGGGCTGCGCCTTGGACAGCAACTCTTCGATCTTCGGGCCTATCTCGGCTGCATCCCAGCGTTTGCCGATGTTGACCGTCTGCTCGCGGCGGTAGCCGTCGAACGCTGTGATCGTGCCGCCAAAGACCTCCCACACGCGCCCAGTGACCCCGCGCGACTGCGAGCTGCCGAGCCATGCGACGAACGGCGACACGTTCGCGGGGTCGTTTTCGTCGAAGCCCTTCTCCGGCGCCTTCATCGCGTCCGCAAAGGCCCCTTCTGTCATGCGCGTACGTGCGATCGGGCAAATCGCGTTGGCGGTGATGCCGTAGCGGCCGAGCTCCGCGGCCTGCACCAAGGTTAGCGTCGCGATGCCGGCCTTCGCCGCCGAATAGCTCGACTGACCCACGCTTCCGAGCACGCCGGCTCCGGAGCTCGTATTGATGATGCGGGCATCGACCTCTTCGCCGGCCTTGATCTGTCCACGCCAATACGCTGCCGCGTGCCGTGCAACACAGAAGTGCCCCTTGAGATGCACCCGAACTACGGCGTCCCATTCTTCTTCGCTGCAGCTTACGAACATACGGTCACGGACGAAGCCCGCGTTGTTCACGACGACATCGAGCCGCCCGAATTCGTCGACGGCCTGCCGCACGAGCCCTTCGGCCTGATCCCAATCTGCGACGTCGGCGCCGTTGGTCCGCGCCTGACCACCCATGTCGCGAATGGCTCGAACCACTTCGTCCGCAGGCCCCTGGCCCCCGCCTTCACCGCTGTTGCTCACGCCGAGGTCGTTGACGACGACTTTCGCGCCTTGCCGCGCAAGCTCGAGCGCATGCTCCCGGCCGATGCCACGCCCCGCGCCTGTTACGATCGCTACCCGTCCTTCACAAATGCCAGTCATTCTCAAACCTCTGCGTCGGCTAACTTGACCATCAATCTTCCTCGATGCGCGCCGCTGAACAGTCGAAGCGAGTGCGACGGAGCCTTGTCGAGCCCTTCGACGATTCGACGATCTGCGAGAGCGCCCCACTGCGAATCGGCTCGCCGATGGGGATGGGAGGCAGAGATGACTCCGCATCGCTCATCCACGCCCAATCACCGGGCTCGAAATGCTCGGCACAAGGCACCCCCACAGGGCGCTTCTTCAACAGAATCTGTTGGTTAACCGGACTCACCGCCTCCTAGACATGAAACATGTTTCACTTTCTGCAAGCAGAGGGACACGCTACCCCTTCAAAACCCATGTGGTTTCCGGCGGTTAAGACCCTGACCGCGAAAATCTAAGCCCCGCCGGGTTTTCGCGGTGTGCCCCGCAAGTTGCCGAAAGGACGCCGCTCTTCGGGGTGCAGCGTGTCCCCTAATTAGTGCCAGGTGATGCCGCGTTGCCATAGGACTGCCAGGTCCATTGTCAGTGCGATGGACCAGTGGAGCAGGGCGCCTAGGAAGAACGATCGGTGTCGTAGCGCGAGGTATCCGAGAACGAAACCGGCGATGATGGAGCCGTTGACCTCGAGGATCGGCTTTCCGTAGTGGCCGATGCTGTACATCGTTACCATCCAAGGCAGCGCCGCGATGTCTAGGTCGCGGCCCAAGCCGAACGTCATGTAGCCGCGCCAGAAGCTCTCGCCCGAGAGGAACATCATGAAGTACGCGGCATGGTAGAGGATGAACAGCCGCAGCGACGCCTCGTTGCCGCTAACCACACCCCGCGCTTGGGGGTAGCTCGCTTGGAAGTCGGGGAGGGTCGATGCCCACAGGACCAGCGGGATCATCGCGACGAAGAGGCCGAGGTAGACCCAGCGCATCCGCGTCCCGCCTCGTACGACGTATCCATACTCGCGCGGCGCCTGCCTCAGCTTGAAGCGTACGAACAGGTAAGGGATTACGAGGCGCAACAGCACACTGCAGGTCGCAAAGTAGGCGAAGCCGAAGAGGGGGGTCCGCGCGTCCTTTGGAACGAACTGCTCGAAGAGTCGGTGATAGGTACCGGAGCGGCCAAAGCCCAGGAACGCGATTAGCAACACCATCGAGCTGACGACGATGAAACGTGCCTCGTACGAAAGGTCCGAGAAGCGAACGCCCGTCAGCCAGCGCAGCAGCCCGAAGTACATGGCGCTGCCGGCCATGATGTAGAACGCGAGCGAGCCGGGAACCTGGCGACCCCAGACATGCCAACTCCAGTTCAAGGGCACGAGCACCGCGATGCAGGCCGCAGCTAAGCGCCAGAAGGCCCGGCTTTCGATCTCGAGGCTCCTGTTCTCCAAGCGTCCTGCCTAGCGCATTCAGTCGAGTCGCTCGATCACCGCGGCCATGCCCTGACCGCCGCCCACGCACATCGTCTCGATGCCGAAGCGGCCGTCGCGTGATTGCAGATTGTGGATGAGTGTCGTCATGATGCGGGCGCCAGTTTGACCGAAGGGGTGGCCGAGGGCGATGGCGCCGCCGTTGACGTTGAGCTTGTCGACCGGGATTCCGAGTTCGCGGGCGGACGGGACGACCTGCGCGGCAAACGCTTCGTTGATCTCGACCAGGTCGATGTCTTTCATAGTCAGGCCCGCGCGCTTGAGCGCTTGCTTGGTCGCCTCAACGGGGCCGAGCCCCATGATCTCCGGGTTGAGTGCGGACACAGCAGTCGACACCACGCGCGCCAAGGGCGTGAGTCCGAGCTCTTTCGCGCGCGTGTCGCTCATCACGATGACCGCAGCGGCGCCGTCGTTGAGTGGGCAGGCATTGCCCGCCGTCACTGTAGCCTTGTCGCCCATCTGCTCGAGCAGAACAGGTTTCAGTCCTGCGAGCTTTTCCGCGGTGGTGCCGTGGCGCGGGCAGTCGTCTGTGTCGACCAGTTTACCGCTCGGCGTGGTG
>CAXMRM010000184.1:0-6374 GCA_964196015.1 uncultured Myxococcota bacterium | reverse complement strand
CCGGAAGTACGACGTCATCGTCGTAGGTAGCGGGCTTGCCGGTGGCGCAGCGGCCGCATCGCTCGGCGAGATGGGCTACAACGTCAAGTGCTTCTGTTATCAAGACAGTCCGCGACGCGCGCACAGCATCGCCGCGCAGGGCGGAATCAACGCCGCGAAGAACTACCAAAACGACGGCGACAGCGTTTACCGCTTGTTCTACGACACCGTGAAGGGCGGCGATTTCCGCTCGCGGGAGTCGAACGTCTACCGGCTCGCCGAGCTCAGCGTGAAGATCATCGACCAGGCGGTCGCGCAAGGTGTGCCCTTTGCGCGCGAGTACGGGGGCCTTCTGGGCAACCGCTCCTTCGGCGGCGCCCAGGTGTCACGCACGTTCTACGCACGCGGACAGACGGGCCAGCAGCTGCTGCTCGGCGCGTATCAGGCCCTAAGCCGCCAGATCGAGGCCGGCACGGTCGAGATGTTTCCGCGGACCGAGATGCTCGACCTCATCATGCACGACGGCCGCGCGCGCGGCATCGTCACACGCTGCCTGACGACCGGCGAGGTCACCCCACACATCGCCGACATGGTCGTTCTCTGCACCGGCGGCTACGCCAATCTCTTCTACCTCTCGACCAACGCCAAGGGCTGCAACTGCACGGCGACGTGGCGAGCACACCGCCATGGCGCGGTTTTTGCGAACCCCTGCTACACGCAGATCCATCCAACCTGCATCCCGCAGGCGGGCAGCTATCAATCGAAGCTAACGCTGATGAGCGAGTCGCTTCGTAACGACGGACGGGTCTGGGTCCCGCGTAACAAGGCAGATGTCACGAAGCATCCCGAGGACATCCCCGAGGCGGATCGCTACTACTACCTCGAGGAGCGTTACCCTGCGTTCGGCAACCTCGTCCCTCGCGACGTGGCTTCGCGCAACGCGCTCTACGTAACCAATGACGGCCTGGGCGTGGGGCCGGAGGTCGATGGGGAGCGGCGCGGCGTGTACCTCGACTTCGCTGAAGCGATTGGCCGCCTCGGCGAGGAAACCATTCGAGAGCGCTACGGCAACCTCTTCGAGATGTACGAGCGCATCAGCGGCGACGACCCGTACAAAACGCCAATGCGCATCTACCCGGCAAGTCACTACGTGATGGGCGGGCTCTGGGTGGACTACAACCTGCAGTCGACGGTCCCCGGGCTCTTCGTCGGCGGCGAAGCGAACTTCTCCGACCATGGCGCGAACCGCCTTGGCGCATCGGCGCTGATGCAGGGTTTGGCCGATGGGTACTTCGTGCTGCCTTTCACCGTGGGCAACTACCTCGGCGAGGTCCGCACCCTGCCCCCACTCGCCGAAAACCATGCCGACGTACGACAGGCGGTCGAATCCGTCGAGGAGCGCGTACGCAAGCTGATGAACGCGCCGGACCCCAAGCACGCGCCCGAGCACTTTCACCGCAAGCTCGGCAAGATCATCTGGAGCAAGTGCGGCATGTCTCGCAGCAAGGAAGAGCTCGAAGAAGCGCTCCGGGAGATTCCGAAGCTGCGCGACCAATTCTGGCGCGAGGTGAAGATTACGGGCAGCGGCGCCGAGCTCAACCAGACCCTCGAGCGAGCGGGCCGCGTGGCCGACTTCTTCGAGCTCGGCGAGCTGATGTGCCTGGATGCCCTGAAGCGCAACGAAAGCTGCGGCGGTCACTTCCGCGAAGAGTACCAAGAAAAAGGAGAGGCTCTCCGTGACGACGAGAACTTCAGCTACGTGGCGGCATGGGAGTGGACCGGGAATCCAGGCGAGCCCCGACTTCACGAGGAGCCGCTGACCTTCGAGTACGTCAAGCCCACCAAGCGGAGTTACAAGTAAGGGGCCTATCGATGAGCGAAGAACTACTGAACCTGACTCTCCACGTGTGGCGCCAAGACGGCCCAAACGCCTCCGGCCGCTTCGAGACATACGAGGCGAAGGGCATCACGACCCACATGTCGTTCCTCGAAATGCTCGACGTCGTCAACGAAGAGCTGATCGAAAAAGGCGAGTCGCCGATCGCATTCGACCACGACTGTCGAGAGGGCATCTGCGGCACCTGCGGGGTGGTGATCAATGGCATCGCGCACGGCCCTCAGAAGCTGACGACCGCCTGCCAGCTCCACATGCGGCAGTTCAAAGACGGCGAGGCGATCTGGCTCGAGCCTTGGCGGGCGCACGGCTTCCCGGTCATCAGGGACCTCGTCGTGGACCGAACGGCGTTCGACCGCATCATCCAGGCCGGGGGCTACATCTCGATTCGAACGGGAAGCGCTCCGGAGGCCAACGAGCTACCGGTCTCCAAAGAAATCGCCGACAAGGCCATGGACGCAGCAGAGTGCATCGGTTGCGGCGCTTGCGTAGCTGCTTGCCCGAATGCATCGGCCAGCCTCTTCACCGCCGCTAAGATCTCTCACCTGTCGTTGTTGCCTCAGGGGCAGGCCGAACGACACGACCGCGCTCGCAAGATGGTCGCGCAGATGGATGCCGAAGGCTTCGGAAGCTGCACCAACCACGGCGAGTGTGAAGCGGCTTGTCCAAAGGGCGTGAGCCTCCGCTGGATCGCGCGGATGAACCGTGAGCTCGTGCGCTCGATGGTGAAGTCCGACAAGCCCATCGAGAGCCGTGAGCGCTAAACGCGTCTGCTGTCCCAAAGGAAGCGGCCAACGACAGCTACCAACGTGACGAGGATGAGGATCAACGTCGCTGCGGTGTAACGTTCGGCCAAATCGCGCAGCACTTCCCAGTTGTTGCCGACCGCATAGCCAATACCCATCAGGAGCGCGTTCCACAGCGCCGCGGAGATCCCACCGAAGACGATGACCCGGACCGCACTCATCCGGGACAGGCCGGCGCCGACGAAGAAGAAGGCCCGAAGAGCCGGCAGGAACCGATTGCCGGCGAGGTACAGGGCGCCGTGTTGCTCGTAGCCACGACGCACTGCGTCGAGAGCCCGCGTCGCACCCGGCGTTTTTAAAAACGAGGGCCAACTCTCTTCGTGGTTCGCAAGCCAGACGCCGAAACCCCACGCGGCGAGCCCTCCCAACAGCGCGCCGAGCGTCATCGCGAGGTACACGAACACCCAATGCAATTGCGCGCGAACGGCTAACGCAACCGCAAAGAGCGCGACCGTATCCCCCGGAACTGGCGGGAAAACATACTCGACCGCAGCAGCGGCAGCGACGAGCGCGTAAGCCCAGTACTCAGGACCGTGCTCCAATGTGTGCAGAAATTCGTCAAGCACAGGAACAACACATAGCCTTGCGATCATGATGGGTGTAGCACACTGCTCAGCTCGACATCAGCGTTCGATGAGTCAGTCTACCTCAACGTAAAGTTAGAATCGTGGCGAGCAGAGATCCCTTGATGTCGGTGTTAGAACGTCCCAACCCACGGGTCGAGGACGTCGCCATCCTCATTGCCAAGGAAGCCAACCCGCTGCTCGATGAGCACGCGACGCGGCGCGGCCTCGACGGCCTCGGTGCCGAAGTGTTGATCCGACGCGGCCTTCGCTCGACACCGGAGCGCGACGGACGAATCCTCGCAGAGCTGCTCTTCGACGAGCTGGGCTTCGCGGGCGAGCGCGACGACTACTACAACCCATACAACAGTTACCTCGACAAAGTGATGATCCGCCGCAAGGGGATTCCTATCTCTCTGTCCGTGCTCACCATGGCGGTCGGTGAGCGCGCCGGCATGGAAGTCGACGGCATCGGGTTCCCCGGTCACTTCCTGGTTCGCGTCGGTGGGCCGAACGGCGTCTACCAAGATTCTTTCAACGGTGGCGAGTTGCTCGACGGTCACGGCTTGCGAAAGCTCGCCGCAGAGTTCCTCGGCGCAGAGATGGCGCTGCATCCGAGTTACCTCGAGCCGGTGGACTGCCACACGATCACGATTCGCATGTTGGCAAATCTGAAGAGCGCACATCGCCGCCAAGGCGACTACGCGCGGGCAATGCTCGCGTGCGACCACTTGGTCGAACTGACTCAGGCGCCGGAGCACCGCCGCGACCGCGGTCTGCTCGCTCACGCGCTTCGCACCTACGGGGCCGCCTCGGAGGATCTGGCCGCCTATCTGGAGGCCCGCCCGGACGCCAAGGATGCCCGTGCGATTAGCCTCGCCCTCGCAGAGGCGCGACAGCAGGCCGACCAGGTTTTGCACTGATTCCGGGCGGCCGCTTTACACCGGCCCGCGGCGTGCAATGAATCCGGCCGACCGGTGGGTCCGCATGTCGATAGAATCCCTCAAAGCGCTGTTTCGTCCCGAGCTCGAGGAGCTGTCCGCGTACCGGGTGGAGCCTGCTCCGCCAGCCGTGAAGCTCGACGCCAACGAGAGCCCTTGGCCACTGCCTCCGGAGGCGCGCGCACGGATCGCGGCCGTGATGCACATGACCGAGCTGCATCGCTACCCCGACGGGCGGGCGACCAAGTTACGTGCAGCGTTGTCTCGGGGACTCGGTGGAAGCATGGACGAGTACGTACTCGGCGCAGGGTCGGACGAGCTCATCTCATTGCTGGCGACCGCGATGTCACGACCGCGGACAGGCGCCGACCGACCGGTGGTGGTATTCCCGGAGCCAACCTTCGTGATGTATCGCATGACGAGTCGCGCGCACGGCTGGCAACCGGTGGGGGTGCCCCTCGACGAGGACTGGGATCTCGACACCGAGGCCATGGCCGCGACGCTGGAACGAACGAAACCGAACGTCGTCTATTACGCCAGCCCCAACAATCCCACCGGCAATTGTTTTTCGCGCGGCAAGATCGAAAAGCTCGTCGAATCGTTCCCCGATACCTTGCACGTCATCGACGAAGCGTACGGCGCGTACTCCGGGCAGTCGTTTGCGACGTTCTCCGAACGGTACCCGCAGTGCGCGCTGATGGGAACCCTGTCGAAGGTTGGCTTTGCCGGCATTCGAGTCGGCTGGGTGCGCATCAACGAGGCCCTTTCTCACGAGCTCGAGAAGGTGCGTCAGCCATTCAATCTCAATACGGCCTCGCAGGAAATCGGGACGTTGGCGCTGACCGACCTCGCTCCGCTGCTCGAAGAGCACATCACCAACATTGTCGCAGAGCGCGAACGACTGGCGACCGAGATCGGGCGGCACGAGGCGCTCCGGTGCTTCCCGAGCGACTCCAATTTCCTGCTCGTGCAATACGCGGGCGACGTCGCAGAGCTGTGCAAAGCCCTGCTGGACCGTGAGATCGCGGTGCGCCAGTTTTCGAGCGGCGCCACGCGGCTCCGAAGCTGTATCCGAGTCACGATTGGCACGGCCGAGGAGAATGAGAGTCTCGTCGGGGCGCTCGGCGATATACTAGGCTGAACGATGTCCCTGGTGACCAGACGAGATGTGACGCCCGAAGGGGCAATCGAAGCCCTGAGGTGGGCGGCCGACGTGGCCGACGATCCTGCGCTGCTCGACCGAATGCCCGAACGCCCCACCCCCGCAGAGTGGCGCTCAGTGCCGCTGTCGGTGTTCCGCGAGCACATGGACCGCCTACTCATTTCAAAGCATCCAGAGCCGGGGCTCGACGCGATCGAGTCGGTAGGCTGTCTCGATGCATGGCTGCCGGAAGTCGGGGCCATGGTCGGCTTCGGCGACAACGAGTGGCGCCACAAAGACGTCTGGAAGCACACCAAACAGGTCGTGAAGCAATCGGTGCCACGCATCGAGGTTCGCTGGGGTGCGCTGCTGCACGATATCGGCAAGCCCAAGACGCGTCGCATCGACGACCGCGGGAACGTGTCGTTTCACGGTCACAGCGAAATGGGCGCCGCAATGTTCCGCAAACGCGTCGCCGACCGCCTCGGCTTCGAAGGCGCCCTGCGCGAGCGCATCCACTTCCTGATCCTCCACCACCTCCGCGCCTCCCAATACGACGAGGATTGGACGGACGCCGCCGTGCGCCGCTTCTACAAACAGATGAGCGACGGCCTCCGCGACTTGCTCGACCTGAGCCGCGCGGACATCACGACTAAGCGCCCTGAAAAGCGGCGCCGCGGGGTGCGTCAGATCAGCCTGCTGGCGCAACGAATCCGCGACCTACAGGAAGAGGACAATGAGGTCGCGCCGCTCCCCAAAGGCTTGGGCACGGTGATCATGGAAGCCTTCGGCGTACCACCTTCAAAGCGCCTCGGTGACCTGATGAAGCAACTCACGGCGGCCGCGGAAGACGGCGAAATCGAAGCACAGAAACCCGCCGACTACTACATCGAGTATTTGGCGGCACACCGGAAGGAATACAGCCTCGACGACTGACGCTGGCACTGACACTGGCACTGGCACTGGCACTGGCACCGGCACCGGCACTGGCACTGGCACTGGCACCGGCACCGGCACTGGCACTTGCACTGGCACTGGCACCGGCACCGG
>CAXMRM010000183.1:0-12505 GCA_964196015.1 uncultured Myxococcota bacterium | reverse complement strand
TGAGTTGACCTGATCGGGGCCATGGAGTAGAAACGCCGGCGCTTCAGCGGTCCGGATAGCAACATGCATCCCGGTTCTACGAGCATTGAGGGTTAGTGGTGCTGTACTCGTTATTTCACATTTTGCTTCAGCCCGAGGTGAGCGGCGGTCCGGTCGCACCGCCTGCAGGCGGTGGCGGCGGAGGGCCGGGGCCCCTGGGCTGTGGCGGCGGCGGAACCGAACAAATCGGTCTGCTTCTATTGATGTTCGCGGTTCTCTATTTCCTGATGATCCGACCACAACAGAAGCGCGCCAAGCAGCATGAAGGGATGATGAGCGCCCTCAAGAAGGGGGACATCGTCCGCACCAACGGGGGAGTCCTCGGGGAGATCACGGCGCTCGACGAACGTGACGTGACCATCGAGGTTGCGGAACGGACGCGCATCAAGGTGTTGCGGAGCCACATTGCAGGGTTGGACCAACCCACCGAACAGAAAAGCTGAACGCACAAGCGAGGATCATGGATCGAGGCTGGTATTTTCGTTTGGCAATCGTCGTCGGCTCGTCCGTTCTGGGCTTCCTTGCCCTGTGGCCGAGCATCGATCGATGGTTGCCATGCCCGGACATCGTCAAAGAGGCTTTCGACAATCAAATCAACCCCGGCCTCGATATCAAGGGCGGCCTGCGGTTGATGTACGAAGTCGAGGTCGATGAGTACATTCGCGACCGCCGGGACCGGCTCGCCGAGCAAGTGCAGCGGCGATGCGGTGTCTTGATCGGAGTCATCTCCGAGGAGGAAGTCGACGAGCTCGACAAAGCCAAGCTCGACGAGATCAAGCAGCGGTGCAAAGTCGAGCGCGTCGACAAAGATGGTGGCGCGGTTCGCGCGATTCGCATGACGTTTTCGAACGAAGAAGACGCGAAGAAGCTCTCCAAGACCTGGGTGAAAGATTACTTCCGCGACCTTCGCGTAGCGAGCGGCGTCGGCGGCCTCGTCGTCGACCTTCACATGCGTGAAGAGCAACTCGCCAACATGCGCGAGACGGCGGTACGCCAGTCCGAGCGCACGATCATCAACCGTATCGATAGCATGGGCGTTCTCGAACCGACCGTCATCGCCCGGCCGAACGACGGTGACATCATCATCGAGATTCCCGGTGCGCAGGAGAGTTCGTTCGAGCGCATCAAGTCGATCATCAGCCGCACCGCGCAGCTGCAGTTCAAGATCGTCGATGACGAGTCAGACTCGCGCTCCATCTTTACCGCGCCGCCGGAGGGCATCTACCTCGACGCGGACTCGCAGACCTTCGCCGAGGCCTTCGGCGAGGATGCGCGGGATCGCCTTCGCGCATACATCCCCACTCTCCCGGTGCCGGACGATCACGAGATCGCCATCGGCCGTCAGGATCCCGATCCCGAACGGGGAGGCGAGGGCTGGCGCACATATTACATGTACCGCGTCGCCGATGTGACCGGCGAGGACCTCGATGACGCCTCAGTGGGCTTCGACTCGCAGAGCGGTAGCCCCGAGGTCGACTTCATGATGAACACGCGCGGCGCGTCGCGCATGGGCGACCTCACCGGCCGCAGCATCGGCAAGCGCATGGCGATCGTCCTGGACGACCGCGTGGAGTCGGCACCCGTTATTCAGGGCCAGATCAGCGCACGCGGCCGTATCACACTCGGCGCCTACCTCGACCGCAACCAGCTCCTGCAAGAGGCTAGAGACCTCGTGGTCGTCCTTCAAGCTGGCGCGCTTCCCGCCCCGCTACGGCCGGCCAACGAACAGCTCATCGGCCCGACGCTCGGTCAGGACTCCGTACGGAAGGGTGCGTCGGCAGCGCTGTGGGGCGTTCTCCTGGTCTTGATATTCATGGCTGCCTATTACGAGGTCGGCGGTTTGGTTGCAGATGCCATGGTCACGCTGAACTTGTTGCTCTTGCTCGGGATCATGTCCGGCATCGGCGCAACGCTCACGCTGCCCGGCGTCGCCGCCATCGCGCTTACCGTTGGAATGGCGGTCGACGCGAACGTACTCATCACCGAGCGCATTCGAGAGGAGCTGAGGCTTGGCAAGTCTCCGCGCTCCGCGGTCGAACAAGGGTACGCCCGGGCGTATTCGTCGGTCTTCGATAGCCAGCTTACGACGGCCATCGCAGGCATCGTTTTGTGGCAGTTCGGTACGGGGCCAATCAAGGGGTTCGCCACGATGCTGTTGATCGGCATCGCCACATCGCTCTTCACCGGTACCTTCTGCTCGAAGGTGCTCTTTGATTGGCTGGTGCGCGGCTTGCGCGTGCAGCGACTGCGGGTGGGCTGACATGGAATTCATCAAACCCGGTACCTATATCGACTTCATGAAGTACCGCGGGCCGGTGATGACGGTCCTCGGTCTGCTTGCAGTGCTGAGCTTGGTCTCGCTCTTTTATCCCGGGCCCAACTATGGCATCGACTTTGCCGGCGGCACCGAGCTTCAGCTGGCCTTCAATGGCGAGACGGCCCCCGGCGAGATCCGCGAGGCCCTCGAAGACTCGGGCTACGCACGCCCGGACGTGATCAGCGTCGAGGGCAAGCCCAACGAGTATATTATCCGTGTTCGCGAGGTCTCGTCCTTGCCCGAGGAGCAGATCGGCAAGATCCGCGAGGCGGCCGAGGCGGCACTCGGTGAGGGCGTTCTGCGCGAGATGAAGGTTTCGCCTGGCGGCGACAAGATCACGCTCCGCGTCTCGGGCGCGGTCCACGAGCAGCAGCTCCAAGAAGCGCTGGAGGCCGGCGGCGCACACGTCCGCTCGATCAACTCGCTCGCGGGTAGCCATGATCCCCGCTACGAGATTCGCCTCGTCGGCGTCGCGGATGAGCTGGCGAGTCAGCTCCGAGAGAGGTTCGGCGAGCGCGCTCCCCAAGGCTCGCTTCGCGTCGAGTGGGTTGGTCCGAAGGCGGGCGAGCAGCTTCGTGACGCGGCGATTCAGTCGCTGCTGTACGCCATCGCGTTCATCATGCTGTACGTGGCGTTCCGCTTCGACCTGCGCTTCGCGCCTGGTGGCGTCATCGCGATGCTCCACGACGCGCTCATCACGCTCGGCGTCTATGTGCTGCTCCAAAAAGAAGTGAATCTCACTACGGTCGCCGCGCTTCTCACCATCATGGGTTACTCGATCAGCGACACCATCGTCGTGTTTGACCGAATCCGTGAGAATATGGTGCGCGTCCGAGACAAGAGCCTGCGCGAGTTGATCAACATCAGTACCTCGCAAATGCTGTCGCGAACGATGGTCACATCGTTCACGACGCTCTTGTCGGTGTCCGCGTTCTTCTTCCTGGGCACCGGCGTCATTCAAGACATTGCCTTCGCTCTGGGCATCGGCATTATAATCGGGACGTTGTCGTCGGTCTTCATCGCGGCGCCGATCACCGAGCTGATGGACCGGCGTCTTTTCAGTCGTTCGCGAGGCTAGCTCCGTGGATCGGTACAGCGTGCGGCCTTCCGATGAACGGGCGGCCGGCATGCTTGCCGACGCCTGTGGACTAGGGCTCACGGCCGCCCAAGTGCTGCTGCATCGGGGTATCCGCGATGCCGAGGAGGCTCAGCCGTTTCTCGAAGCGACCCTACGTGGCTTGAGCTCTCCCGAGCCGATGGCCGACCGCGCGCTGGCCTCGCAACGCATCGCGCGAGCGATCCGAGCAGGGGAGCGAATCGTCGTGTTCGGCGACTACGACGTCGACGGCACGACCTCGGCACTGATTCTCAGCGAGGTGATCACCGCGCTCGGAGGTGAGGCGCGGACCCTCATTGCCGACCGATTTCACGGGGGATACGGCCTCAGCGACCAGGCTCTCGAGCGTTGTCTCGCCGAACGGCCCGGCCTCCTCGTGACCTGTGACTGTGGCTCGAGTGATCACGAGCGCATCGCCAAAGCCACGGCCAAGGGTATCGACGTCATCGTGGTCGACCACCACCTCGTACCGGAGGAAGCCCTCCCGGCGTTTGCATTTCTCAACCCGCATCGCGCCGAATGCGGGTTCGCGTACAAGGGACTTTGCAGCGCAGGTCTCGCCTTTTCGTTGGGTGCGGCGCTTCGCACGGAGATGAATGCCCAACTCGACCTTCGCGCATGGCTCGACTTGGTGGCGATTGGAACGATCGCCGACCTTGCACCACTGACCGGGGACAACCGCCGTCTGGTTCGAGCGGGCTTGAAGAGGCTCGGTTCGCCCAACACCAGGCCGGCCCTCAGCGCGTTGCGGCAAGCGGCAAAGATCCCCGAGTCAGCCCAGCTGACCGCGCGCGATGTCGCCTTTCGCTTTTCGCCTCGGCTCAACGCGCCGGGCAGGCTCGGTGTCGCCGACCTCACGCTGCGTTTCTTGACCGCGAGCACAGCGAAGGAGGCGCGGGATTTGCTTCGAGATGTCGAGGCGCAAAACGAGGAGCGCAAGGCTCTCGCCAACCGGGCCACCGAAGAGGCGCGCGCGCAGGTGATCGAGCTCTATGGCGACACGCCCAAGGAGGGTGTGGTCGTCGCAAGCGATGCGTGGCACCGGGGAATCGTCGGCATCGTAGCCGCTCGCCTGGTTGACGCGTTTGGCGTTCCGGCGGTCGTGATCGCGTTTGACGGTGAACACGGTCATGGAAGCGCTCGAACGACGGCGGACTTCGACGTCTACCACGCGCTTGCACAATGCGCGTCGGATCTGAGCGCCTGGGGCGGCCATCGCGCCGCGGCAGGGCTTTCGCTGTCGAAGCGCGCCCTCGATTCCTTTCGCGCGTCGTTCCTACAGGCCACGCAGAGTGCGGGCTTCAGCGAACCGCAATCAGCGGAGGTCGACGTCGCGCTCGGTGGGGCGTTCCGCGTTCCGACGGTCGAGGACCTGCAGTGCCTCGGGCCGTTTGGCGAGGGCCACCCGGTGCCGATGTTCTTGGTAGACGCGCACGTCGTCGAAGCAACGGGGGTCGGTGAAGGGCGCGCGCATGGAAAGCTCAAATTGCGTGTCGGCCAGGATTCCGTTCGCGCGTTCGCGCCCGGTATGTTCTCGCGCATCGAAGGCCGGGACAACCTCCGACTCGTCGGCGAGTTTCAGCCCGACCATTGGATCGGCGGGCGGGCGGTCGAGCTCCTCGTGAAGGACGTGCTCGGCTAGCGGCCTGTCCACCGCGGCTCGCGCTTCTCGAAAAACGCGGCGAGGCCTTCCTTGGCGTCCTCGCTGCCGAGCACCGCGTAAAGCTGCTCACGAAGATAGGGCAGGGCCTCTTCGACCGACATCTTGCGTTGCTCGTTGAAGGCGTTGAGGCCCATTCGCATCGCGGTGGGCGACTGCTTGGCCAGCTGGCTGGCGAGCTCTGCGACTCGGTCATCGAGCTCGTCGTCCGGCACGACCTCGGTCAGCAAACCGATCTCCTTCGCCTTCGTCGCCGTGATCTTTTCGCCCAGCAACATGAGCTTTAGCAGCTCTCGGGAGTGAATGACCCGTTGAAGGACGGCCATGATCATCATCGGGAACAAGCCGCGCTTGATCTCCGGCGTCCCCAGGATTGCGCTTTCGCAGGCGATGGCGAAGTGACAGCAGGCTACGATCCCCATCGCGCCGCCCATGACATATCCGGGGATGCGCGCGACGATGGGCTTCTTCAGCGCGTCGAAGCGCAGCAGCAGGTCGTCGAACTCGCCCTTCTTCTCGAGCTGGCCCCGTTCTGCTGTCATGCCCTTCAAATCAGCGCCCGCGCTGAACGCGTTCCCAGCGCCCGTCAGGACGATCACTCGGACGTCGTCGTGGGCTTCCGCGTCGTCGAGGGCCCATAGGAGCTCGTTCACCAGCTCCTGACCGAGGGGGTTCTTCTTTTCCGGCTTGTTGAAGGTGAGGGTGACGATGTGCCCATCCTGCTGCACGAGCAGGGCTTGATAGTCTCGCTCCTCCATCGCGGGATTCTTGGGCGCTCGTTCTACGAATTCAAGGCAAATGATTCCGCATGTAACATCGCGTGGTTGCAGCTGTTTCAGCCTCCGTGTAATATGGACCGAGACCGTGCTGGAGGGGGAATTGAGCTGGGAACGGATCGGATGTGCGCTTGCACTGGCTGCGGTGATTTCGCTGTTGGCAGCTCCTCGTACTGCTGAGGCGCAGGTCGAGCCGGTGGCCCTCAACGACCTCCGAGCCACGCCGAAGGGCACGATCGGCTTGGGCCTGGTCGGTGCCGAGCTCGGGCTCATCATTCCGTCGGTGTCGGGACTCAATGAAGCCTGGGCGTTGTCGGTCTTCCCGATTGTCGGCGCCGCGGGCGGTGCACTCGCTGGCTACTTCGCGCTCGACGAGCCCGGCCGCGAAAAGGGCTCGGTCGCTGCGCTGGTCGTAGGCTTGGCCGGCGTGCTTCCTGCCATCCTGGTTACCGTCAAAGGTGTCCGCAAGGAGCGGCAGGACCGATGGGAGCCCACCCCGCAGATCGACCTGCGAACAGAAAACGAGCAGCGCGCCTTCGAGATGGCCGAGGCAGGGCCAGGGCTCCTTCGCCGGTCGCGCTCCGGTCTTCGCGTGGCCGTGCCAGGGGTGGCGTTCTCGAAGAGAGCTCAACAAGATGCCGAAACCGTGCGGATGGGTGGCCTCCGTGACCGAACCGAGATGCGGCTTTCCCTCGCGTCGGGCGTGTTTTAGCGTCCCTTCATGATCACTTCGACGGTGCGACGGACCGTGCGCGAGCGTGCGCTGGTGTCTCACGGAGATCACGTATTGGTTGCGTGCTCCGGCGGGCCGGACTCGACCACCCTGTTGCACGTGCTGCATCGGTTGCGGAGCGAGCTCGGCATCACGCTTTGCGCCGCATCGATCGATCACGGTCTCCGGCCCGAGTCTGCATCGGAGGCAGAGCAGGTGGGTGCGTTTGCGAGCACGCTCGGCGTGCCGTTCTACTCCGCGCGCGTCGAGGTGCCGAGGGAAGGTGCCTCGATTCAAGCGCGAGCACGGGAGCTTCGGTATCGAGCGCTCCAAGAGCTCGCCGCCGCTCACAACGCCGCCCGCATTGCGGTGGGTCATACCCAGGACGACCAAGCGGAAACGGTGCTAGCGCGCGTTCTGCGCGGTGCCGGCCTCCGCGGCCTCGGAGGCATCGAGGCCCGAAGGTCCGACGGGGTCATCCGTCCGCTGTTCGATTGCCCCCGTTCTGATGTGCGGACGTACGCCGTCGGGCGCGCGCTTCCCTTCGTCGACGACCCCTCGAATCACCAACGCGCCTTCGAGCGGGTTCGGATTCGTCACGAGGTCCTGCCCATGCTCGTGGCCGAGGACCCGCAAGTCGTCGAGCACCTTTGCGCGCTGAGCGACGAGGCCGCCGAGCTCAATGCCTACCTCGACGCCCAACTTCCCGAGCTCCCTCCGGCCGGCAACCGCTTCGTTTCCACCGAAACCGTCACCGAGCTCCCCGCGCCCCTTCGGATCCGCTGGCTGCGGAGCTGGATCTCGCGGGAAACCGGCTTAACCCCTAACCGCAGCCATCTGACCGAGCTGGGCCGACTTCTTACGGGTCAGGGGGAGGTCCTGCTAGGATCGGGCTGGTCGGTCTGTCGACAGAGCGGCGGGCTTTTGTTGGAATATCGTGAGCATCGTAGAACACGTAGCAACCGATCCTGATTTCTGGGTCGGGCGACGGTTGCCAAGCGGGCGCTGCGGCCTCACAAAGATAGAAGGCGCTGTGGCCCCATGCTAGCTCGACAACTCGGCCCCGCGTCCCGCCTTACCATATGAAACAAAGCCAAAAAACATTGCTCTTCTGGGTTCTCGTGATCCTGATGTGCGTTGTGATCTTTAATTTTGTCGCTCGCGAGGAGCAGCCTCGAAGCGTTCCGTTCAGTGAGTTCGTCACCGACGTCTCCGCAGGCAAAGTCCAGAAGGTCAAGATCCGTCCTCAAGACAACAGCGGTGAGTACACCTACTGGCTCAAGTCGGCCGACGAAAGCGCGCAGGAAGGTCAGCGCGGAGCCCGCAGCGAGAAGGTGACCGTCGGCATCATGGGGGAACAGATCAACCAGCAGTTGCTCGATAGCGAAGTGAGCGTCGAGTACCTGCCCGAAGATCAAAACAGCCTATGGACGAGCATCCTCGTGACCTGGCTTCCGATGATCTTCCTCGTCGGTATTCTCCTGTTCTTCATGCGTCAGCTTCAGGCTTCGGGCGGCAAGGCGATGAGCTTTGGCAAGTCGCGCGCGCGCCTGCTCAACGAGTCTCAGAACAAGGTCACCTTCAAAGACGTCGCGGGCATCGACGAGGCGAAGGACGATTGCGAAGAGATCATAGCGTTCCTGAAAGACCCTAAGAAGTTCCAGCGTCTCGGCGGCCGCATTCCGAAAGGCGTGTTGCTCATGGGTGCGCCGGGCACGGGTAAGACGCTCCTGGCTCGTGCCATTGCAGGTGAGGCGGGCGTTCCGTTCTTCAACATTTCTGGCTCGGCTTTCGTCGAAATGTTCGTCGGCGTCGGTGCTTCGCGTGTCCGAGACCTGTTCGAGCAGGGCAAGAAGAACGCGCCCTGCATCATCTTCATCGACGAGATCGACGCGGTCGGACGTCATCGTGGATCCGGCCTTGGCGGTGGTCACGACGAGCGCGAGCAGACGCTCAACCAGCTCCTCGTCGAGATGGACGGCTTCGAGTCGAGCGAGGGTGTGATCATCATTGCCGCGACGAACCGGCCGGACGTCCTCGACCCGGCCATTCTTCGACCCGGCCGCTTCGACCGTCGCATCATCGTCCCACGACCCGACTTGAACGGGCGTCAGGGCATCCTGGCCGTGCACACCCGGCGCGTTCCGCTCGGTGACGACGTGCGGCTCGACATCATTGGACGCGGCTCGCCTGGTTTTTCCGGCGCCGATCTCGAGAACCTCGTCAACGAGGCGGCGCTCCTGGCCGCGCGTCAGGACAAAGACGTCGTCTCCATGTCCGACTTCGAGATGGCCAAAGACAAAGTCATGATGGGCTCCGAGCGCCGCTCAATGGTCATCAGCGAGCACGAGCGCAAGACGACGGCGTACCACGAAGCCGGGCACACGCTGGTCGCCTGGAAGCTTCCGAACCACGACCCCATTCACAAGGTCACCATCATTCCGCGCGGCCCTGCGCTCGGCCTCACGATGGCGCTCCCGGAGGAGGACCGGCTGAGCTACAGCGCCGACTGGGTGCTCGACCGCATTGCCATGGCGCTCGGTGGACGTCTCGCGGAAGAAGTCGTGTACGGCCAGCTCACGACCGGTGCCGCGGACGACTTCAAGAAGGCGACTCAACTCGCTCGCTCCATGGTCACCGAGTGGGGCATGAGCACCAGACTCGGCCCGCTCGCGTACGCCGACACGGAGGAGACGGGCTTCCTCGGTCAGTCCCATCACAAGGACTACTCCGAGGAGACGGCCAAGGAGATCGACGACGAGGTTCGCCGGATCATCAGCGCGCAATACGATCGTGCCAAGGTGGTCATCGAGGAGCATCGCGAGCAGCTCGATGCGATCGCCGCGGCGCTGCTCGAGCGGGAGACCCTCGGCCGCGAGGAGATCGAGGCGATCATGTCCGGCACGGATTTGCCGCCGGCGGTCACCGTGAACATTCCGACGTACGCGGAGAAGCGCCGCGCGAACGAAGAAAAGCAAAAGGGCGCGATCTTTCAGCCCCGTCCGCGTGAGGTCCCCAGCGCAGGGTAATTGACGGAGGTCCTGATGCCCGAGCTGTGGGGCGTCATCAATGTGACGCCAGATTCGTTCAGCGACGGCGGTAGGTACCTCGATCCTGGCGCGGCGGTCGATCACGGCCGGCGGTTGCTCCGCGAGGGTGCTGCGGTGCTGGACATCGGGGGCGAGTCCTCCCGGCCGGCCGGCCGCACGTACGGCCAAGGGTTTGAGCGTGTGTCCGCGACCGAAGAGATCGCGCGCGTCGTGCCGGTCATCGAGGTGTTGGCGGGTGAGTTTGCGGCGCGAGTTTCCATCGACACGGTCAAGCCCGAGGTTGCTGCCGCGGCCCTGGCTGCAGGCGCGAAGATCGTCAATGACGTGCGTTGCGCCGAAGATCCCAGGCTCGCGGAGGTCGCCGCGGCGGTCGGCGCCGAGTACGTCATCATGCACAACCGCGGCCAGGGTGAGGTGCGGTCGCCCAACACAGACTACGGGGACGTCGTTCGGGACGTCCTCGACGAGCTCTTGGCGGCAGCTGAACGCGTGGAGCGTGCCGGGGTGCCGCGAGCGGCGGTCTGGCTCGATCCGGGCCTCGGGTTCGCCAAGACCGCCCATCAGTCCGTCGCGTTATTAAGTTCTCTTGGGCGTTTCCGAAAGACCGGATACCGTGTACTTGTGGGGCCTTCACGCAAATCGTTCATCGCTGAGCTCGCGCCGAATCCGGGCGGCGAGTCGCCATCTGCCGATGATCGGCTCGGTGGCACGGCTGCGGCGGTCGCTATCTGCGTGGCAGCCGGAGTTGACGCTGTACGCGTGCATGACGTGCACGTGATGAGTCAGCTCGTTCGCGTCGCCGAGGCACTCCGTGCGTCAGCTCAGGGCTCGCCATGATCGAGGTCCTCACCAATGTGCTGGCCCAGCTCAGTGACGGCTTTTTAGGCTTCTTCCAGCGAAACCCCTCGGACGTGCTTCACGACGGCCTCGACATTGGCTTGGTCGCGGTCCTCATCTACTGGGCGTTGGTCATATTGCGTGGCACCCGCGCAATGCAGGTGGCCATCGGCTTGTGTCTCATGTTCGTAGGCTATCTCTTCGCCCGTCGCGTCGGGTTGGTGACCGTCACCACGATTCTGGATTCGGTGCTTGCCTATCTTGCGGTCATCGTCGTCATCATCTTCCAGTCCGACATCCGGCGGGCGCTGGCACGAATGGGAAGGCGGCCGCTCCTTCGCGGGCAACGCACCGCCAAGGAGACGCAAACGATCGAGGAAGTGATCAAAGCTGCGGGGACTCTCGCCCAGAAGCGCATCGGCGCATTGATCGCGTTCGAGCGGAGCGCAGCGCTGGACGAATTCATCGAGCGCGGGACGGAGGTCGACGCGGCGGTCAGCAGAGAGCTCCTGCACAGCATCTTCGTGCCGAGTTTCGAGAACCCCATGCACGACGGCGCCGTCGTGGTTCGCGAGGGGCGCATCTGGCAGGCTGGCGTGTTCCTGCCGATGGCAGGCTCCGCCGGGGGCGATCGTTCGTTGGGCGCGCGTCATCGCGCAGGCATCGGCATCACCGAAGAGACCGACGCGGTGGTGGTCGTGGTCAGTGAGGAGCGCGGCGCGATTTCGCTCTGTTTCGACGGAAATATCGTCCGCAATCTCGACGTCGCCTCCCTGCGAGACGCGCTCTACGGCCTGTTCTACGCGCCTAAGCGCAGCCGACGCAAAGCCGCGGACCGTCGAAGCACCGTGGCGCCTCCCGAACCGAGCCGCTCGCAGAACCCGGAAGCAGTGATCACCGTCAAGCAGGCCGAGGAAGCGTCGTGAGCGCCGTCGTCGACGCGCTTCAGGCTATCCGGTACTTCTTCACCAACAACCTTGGGCTCAAGGCCAGCGCGGTAGGAATCGCGATCCTGATGTTCTCGCTCGTGCTCGGGGCCGAGGACGTCGAGCGCAACGTCTATGTCGGTGTCGTCGTTCAGCCACCGCCCGACGCCGAGGGCATGATCCTCGTGACTCAGATCCCCGATCGAGTTCGCGTGCGGATGAAAGGCAGCAGGGCCCGTCTGAACGCGATTCGGCCGGAGAACCTGCCACCCGTCGCCGTGGAGCTCAAGAGCAGGCAAGAGTCACAGTACTACTTCGAGAAAGAGATCTTCGATCTGCCGACGGGCGTGTCGGTCATGCAGGTCGTACCGCCTTCATTGGTCTTCAAGTGGGTGCCCCGAGCGACTCGCAAGCTCCCGGTCGAGCTCTTGCTCGATGGTAAGCTGGCCGAGGGACTCGAGTGGGCGGGAGAGCCCGAGGTGTTCCCAGAGACCGTCGCGGTCGAAGGGCCGCGGGACGTCGTCAACTCGATGCGCGCAGTGCGCTCGATGGAGGTCGATGTCTCCGAGTTGCAAGAGGGCATCGTGCGGCGCGAGATTCCGCTCGTCGGATCGCCGGCCAACACGAGCTTCGAAGCACAAACGGTGCTGGTGACGCTGCGTGTCCAGCCCAAGATGAAAGAGCGCATGCTGTCTCCGCTGCGAGTCGACGCCGAGGGTGCGGTGCCTCGTGCGATGCGTCCCCGAACGGTTACCGCGCGCATTCGTGGCCCGGAGGCCATCATCGACGGGCTGAATCCAGCGTCCGTCTTGGCGATCGTCAATCTCACGGATACGCCCATCAACAAGTGCGCGGTGGCCGTGTCCGTCGAGCTTCGCGGGTTGCCCGACGGGATCGACGTGATTGAGCTCAAGCCCGCCACGATCACCGTGCTGCTGGGCGAGTCCCCGTAAAATCGCTTCGCGCTCACGGGGCTGCGCCACCCGCTGGCTAGCGGGTGGCTTGGAATTCTTTTTTCGCTTCGGCGGCGATGTCGTTGGCCATCGCTTTGATGCGGTCGTGCTTGGGGCC
>CAXMRM010000182.1:0-3906 GCA_964196015.1 uncultured Myxococcota bacterium | reverse complement strand
GAAGCGGCCGCCGCTTCCGTCGACGGTCACACCGGCGAGCGCGGAGCCGTCGGCCTCTATCTCTATGGTGGTCCCTTCGCCCGACGAGCGAATCACTGCATCGCGCGGACCCCATATCTCGACGCGCTTCGTGAAGGTCAGAGGGCCGTAGTACGAGCCGGGCTCGAGACAAAGCGCCGTGCCGTCATGTGCGCCGTCGACTGTCGGCTGCAGGTCCGTTCCTGCAGCAACGGTGACGCAGTCAATGGGCCGCGCGGGCGGTGCAAGCGCCGCCTCCGGAGTGAGAGGCGGCGCACTTTCAAACGCACACGCGGCCAGGGTCAACAGACCCAACACGCACACACACGCACGGCCGGGAGCGTTCAGCCCTCGGCCGACGCGTGCAGCGCCCCGACTCAACTAGGTTCCACCAACAGATAGCCCGCCATCTCGAGGTGGAGGGCCGAGCAGAACTCGGTGCAGTAGAATGGGAAGGTGCCCTCTCTGTCAGCCTCGAACGTGATGTCGACGTGCTTGCCGGGCTCGAGGCTGCTGTGGACGTTGTACGAGCCTACGGTGAAACCATGGGTCGCGTCGTGGGCCTGCTCGACGTTGGTGATGTGCAGATGGACCGTGTCGCCCTTCTTCACGCGGATGATGTCCGGCGTGAAGTGGCTTCGCACCGACGTCATGTAGACGTGGACTTCCTTGCCCTCGCGCTCGATGCGCTCTTTGCCAGCACTAACGGCGTTCGGACTGTGCGTGTCGGTCACGACGTCGAAGCCAGCGGGCTTGTACACATCGACCGGGTTGAGCTTGTCGGCCTTGATCATCTGCGCGTAGTGCGGCTCGCCAAGTGGAAGCGGCATGTCGTAGAGGAGCTGCATCGGCTCGCTGTCGATGTTGATGAGCTGGAAGTTCTGCGGAAGCAGAGGACCAACCTTATTGAAGCGGTCGAGCGCCCACTTGTTCATCGCGATCAGGTAATGGCCATCGGGGCTGACCGTATCGCCTTCAGCGGCCACGATGTGACCGACGTTGTAGTGAACCTTGACCTTCTCGATAACCTTGAGGTCCTTGAGCGACCACTTGGCCACCGTCGACTCGATGAAGACCGAGGTGTAGGCGTTGCCCTTGTCGTCGTACTGGGTGTGAAGCGGACCGAGACCGATCTCCACTTGGCCGCGAATGCTGTCCGCGAAGGGAAGGATCGGAACGCCGTACTGGTCCTTGCCGTCATACTTCTTCGCGTCGATGAGACCCATGAGCTTCTCGAACGTGTAGACCGTGCCGTGGGTGTCGAGCTTGCCGGAGATGACGAGCTCCTTGCCGTCCGGCGTCACATCCACACCGTGTGGGCTCTTGGGCTCGCCAACGAGGTGCAACAGACCTTCTTCGTTGGTCGTCTCGAGCATGATCACGTCCATGCCGGCGATCTTTTTGGTCTTGCCGGCCTTGTAGACCGCCTCAGCCTTTTTGAGATTGATGATGTGGAGGTAGTCCATGTCGTTCTGGGATGCGCCAGACTCCAGGGGCGGGTTGCCTTCCAGCGTGCCGCCGTAGGCCATCTCGGTGTTGAACGAGTTGATGAACACCCAGCCTTCGCTCACGAGCTTGCCGGCGTCTGCGAGGTCCTGCATGTAGGGCGGGAGCTCCATCGCGAAGGACTTCGTGGGGTCGATCTTGCCCTTCTCGCGATCGAACTTCCAAAAGATCACCGCGCCGCGATACTTCTCTTGGAAGTCCTCGATCGGCGCGTATCCGCCGCCAAGTGGCGCCGGGTACTGGCTCGACTCGATGACATACTCGGTGTTCGGCGTGACGAAGGTCGCGCCGTGGTCGCTCTGAATCAGCCTCGAGGTGACGATTTGCTTCGTGACGAAGTCGTGCAGGTCGACGACCGCGATGCGGGCGTTGGCCTTGTCGTTCACGAAGACGAACTTGCCGTCGTAGTCACCCTTGGTCTCGGAGAGCGCCGGATGGTGCATGTCACCCCAGGTCAGCTGCTTGCCAAAACGGCTGCCCCCTTCGAGGACCTTACCGGACTGATCACCGTAGCCGTAGCCCTGCCAGGGCTCCGGCGTAAAGACGCCGACGTACTTCAAAATACGCATCGACGGAACGCCAATGACAACCATGTTGCCACCGTGGCCGCCCGAAGCGAAGGTGAGATACTCGTCCTTCTGGCCCGTGGGCGTGTAGGTTTGAAGCGCTGCGCTCACGTCGGCCTCAGTCAGCCCACGCTGCTTCATCAAATCGGCAGTCGAGCTCGCCGGTGCCTGCGACACCTGCGCTGCCTGCTGCGGGCCGCATCCAATGCCAGCCGTCGTAGCCAACACACCCGCGATGCTCGATGCGCTAAACGCACCAATCCTCATAAACTTCATCACATCTCCTCACTTCCCTCAGCGAAAGGGAAAAATTCCAGGGAACACTCCGCGCCAAGGCGCAATGCAATAAGTAAGCCAGCTACTTCGCGAGACCCCGAATCACCTTGATCAGCTCGACGACCACTTCCGGCTTCGCATCGAGATCCGGATTCGCGGGCATCGTCGGCGCCTTGCCAACCGCCAGGCCGCCGTAGACGATGATCTTGTGGAGGTGGTCATCGGTAACCGATGCCTGCCATTCCGGGGACGTGAAATCGCGCGGCTTTGGGTCGAGCGCGGCCGAGCCGTCGCCGTCACCCTTGCCGGTCGCGCCGTGGCAAACCGTACATCGATCCTTGAAGATGCCCGCCGCTTCCGCGACCGGATCCGCGGCCGGTTCTGGGGTCGGCGCCGGCGTCGGGGCAGGTGCGGCTTCCGCAGCCTTAGGCTCAGCGGGCGCGGCGTCCTTCGAGGTACACCCCGAGATGCCCCAGATGCCGATGCCTAATCCAATGAGCAACCCAATCCATCTTGCGCGCATAGACCCTCCTCGTTGGCGCGGAGTCTAGGCTCAGCAGCAAGTGGGGCAAGCGATTCCGGCGAGAAAAAATTGCGCCAAAAGCGTGGCAGACGCAGGATTTGCGCAATTTACCAAAAGCCGGCTTTTCGAATTCCTGAGGCCGAATTGTATGTCTATACTGCGCACGCGCCTGCAGGCGTTTCCTATTCAGGGGAGGATGTGATGAGAGATTTTGTCAGAATTGCGGTCGTCGGAGGGCTTCTTGGTGGGCTCCTCGTCCTTGGATGCAAACAGCAGGAGGCGGCGCCCGCTGAGCCAGCCCCCGCAGAGGCGGCGCCGGCACAGGAGGCATCGAACGTCCCTCCGCTGAACGAGAACAACATCGTCAGTCTTGCGGTCGGCTCGAAAGACCACACGACATTAGTCGCGGCGCTCAAGGCTGCGGACTATGTCACTTCGGTTGCGGCTTCCGGCCCGCTTACCGTGTTCGCTCCGACGAACGAGGCGTTCGCGAAACTGCCGGAAGGCACCGTGGAAAACCTGCTCAAGCCCGAGAACGTGGACACGCTCCGGAACATCCTGAAGTACCACGTCACCACGTCGGCGGTTCAGCCGGCGTGGCTCAAAGACGGACAGCTCCTCTGGATGGCCGACGGCGGGAAAACCACGGTGCACCTGAAGGACGGTAAGCTTGCTGCGATCAACGACGCAAAGATCATTGCCCAGATCCCAGCCGAGAACGGCATGCTGTACATCATCGACACGGTTCTGCTGCGGCCCGAAGAGTAAGGCGCATTCCGAACGAACCGGTCGCCATGAGCAAGCTAGACGGTAGACGTGTACTGATCACAGGCGGAGCCCAGGGCATCGGCCTCGAGATGGCGATGAAGTTTGCCGGCCGTGGGGCCGAGATCATCATCGCCGACATCAACGAAGGAAAGCTCGCGCAGGCCAAAGCCAAGATCGAGGCACTGGGCGTTAAGGCATGGGGCTTCCCTGTCGACGTGACCAATCCGGCCAGCATCGCAGCACTGAGAG
>CAXMRM010000181.1:0-3093 GCA_964196015.1 uncultured Myxococcota bacterium | reverse complement strand
TCGTAGGCCTCGCGCTTCTTCGGGCGTCCAACCGCCTCGTACGCGTCGGTCATCCGGCGGAAGATCACCTCCATCTTCGCTTGGAACGACCCGAGGCTCTTTCCATAGTGCGCATCGGGATGGAACACCTTGGAAAGCGCGAAATACGCCTTGCGAATCTCTGCGCGATCCGCGTCGATCGCTACGCCGAGGAGCGCGTAGTGATCCAGCTTGTGCGCACGATGGTAGGTCTGGATGATCTGCTCTTGAAGCTCCTCATCGATGTCCACATCTTCGACCAGCTCCATGTCCGGCGGCACGCTCGACGCCTTGGGGAGGATCCACTCGACGAGCCCCAATGAGATCAGCCGTTCGATCGACTCGAATGCTTCCGCGGTTGCCAGCACAGTCAGATCGGCGATGTCCTCGACGTTCAGGACCCCATCGATGCACGAATGGATGAACGCCTCCTGCGCGCTGATGTCGAACGCCCTGAGATCAGCGCCCTCGACCTGTCGTGGAAGTTTCTCCTGCGACATCGACTGCCTATCTGCCCCCCATTCGCACAGTCTAACTTGGCCCTTGGCTTATCATCCACTTCACCGGGGCTAGACGATGAGCCACTCCAGCAGAGCCTTCTGGGTGTGTAGTCGGTTGTCCGCCTCGTCCCAGACCCGGGACTGCTGTCCGTCGATCACCGATGCGCTCACCTCCTCGCCGCGATGGGCAGGCAGACAGTGAAGGAAAATTGCGTCAGCGGCAGCTCTCTTCATCGCGGCGTCGTCGACGATGAAGCTAGAAAACGCGCGCTGCCGCTCGGAGGCCTCGCCCTCCTGACCCATGCTCGCCCAGACATCGGTGGTAACCACAGCCACGCCGTCCAACGCCTCGTCCGGCTGGTCGACGAGGCGAACACTCGCGCCGCGCTCGCGAGCATAGGCCAACACCTGCTCATCGGGCTGGTATCCAGTTGGACAAGCGAGCACGAGCTCGAAGCCAGCCACCGCGGCGGACACGATCCACGAGTGCGCCATGTTGTTGCCGTCACCGATCCAGGCCACACGAACGTCCTGCAGCGACGGTCCGAAATTCTGCCGGATCGTCATTAAGTCCGCGAGTAGCTGCACTGGATGAAACTTGTCGGACAGCCCGTTGACGACAGGAACGGTCGCCTGGCGTGCAAGTGCTTCGAGGCGCTCGTGTCCGAAGGTTCGGTAGACCACGCCGTGCACGTAGCCGCTCAACATACGCGCGGTGTCTTCGATCCGCTCGCCCCGCTCGAGCTGTGTGTCTTTCGAGATGAGCGTGACCGGCTGCGCTCCGAGCTCGTGAATGCCCACCTCGAAGGAGAGACGCGTTCGTGTCGACGCTTTTTCGAACACGACGGCGATCGATTTGCCCTGCAGCGGCTTCGGATGTGCGGGCGTCCCGCGAAGAGCCTTGAGCTCCTCCGCTCGATCGAGCACGCCAAGGAGCTCTTCCCGACTGAGGTCGGCAATCGTGAGGAAGTGCCGCGTCATGACTTCCTTGGCGCGTCCGCGAGGACCTTCTCGAGAATCGAAAGGCCTTCGTCGAGCTCGTTTTGTGTGACGTTGAGTGAGGGCGAAATTCGGACCACATGGCCGCCGGCGAGCGTGAGCAGCAACCCTGCCGCATGAACCGCGGCGATGGTCGCGCCCGGATCGACGTCGTCAGCCAAGACCAAGCCCTGAAGCAAGCCAAGGCCCCGAGTGCCCACGGTGCTCAGGAGGCGCGCGTCGAGCTCGGTGAGTCGACCGGACAGATAGTCGCCGAGGCGCCGGACGTTTTCGATGAGCCCCTCCTCGTCGATGATGCGCAGTACGGCGAGACCCGCGGCACAGGCAAGCGGGTTACCGCCGAACGTGCTCGCGTGGCTCCCGGGAGGAAGGCCCTGCGCGAGACGCTCCACCACCGCCATCGCACCGAGTGGGAAGCCTCCGCCGATGCCTTTTGCAAGAGAGCAAGCGTCCGGTACGACGTCGAACCACTCCTGCGCCAGGAAGCGACCGGTCCGCCCGTAGCCGGTTTGGATCTCGTCGAAAAAGAGCAACGCGCCCCGCTCGTCGCAAATGCGACGAGCGCCTTTCACGAACTCTTCAGTAGCGACGATGATGCCGCCTTCGGCTTGAATCAGCTCGAAGATCACGGCTGCGGTTCGGTCGGTCACGGCCGCATCGAGGGCAGGGAGGTCGTTGAAGTCGATGAAACTCACGCCCTGCACCAACGGCTCCATGCCCTTGTGGTACTTGGGTTGCCCTGTCAGCGATAACGAGCCCATCGTCCGGCCGTGGAAGCTGTTGACAGTGGAGACGAACTCCACCCGCTTCTCCTCACCGCGGTCGTGATGGTAACGGCGCGCCAGCTTGAGCAGCGACTCATTGGCTTCGGAGCCGCTATTACAGAAGTAGACCCTGTCGAACGGGGTCCGCCCGCAAATCGCCTCGGCCAGCTCGATGGCGCGGTCGTTGTAGAAAATGTTCGACACGTGCATGAGGCGAGCGGCTTGCTCGCCAATTGCCGCGGCAAGCGTAGGATGGCTGTGTCCCACCGAAAGCACGGAAACTCCGCCGGAAAGGTCCAGGTACTCGCGGCCCGAGGCGTCGGTCACACGACGGCCGCGCCCGTGCGTCAGAACGAAGGGCGCGGGCGCGTAGTTGCCGAGCTGAACCTCTTTCGCGGTGCGAAGCATGTCATCCTGCCTGGTCATGGTGTGCCTTTTGGGAAGCCCGGGGCATACCACCATTGCCCAAGGCCGTCGACCCCGGTCCGGCAGGCTCAGCGCGTGATTTCGGTACCGATACCCTCGTCGGTGAAGATCTCGAGCAGCACCGCGTGACGCACCCGGCCATCGATGATGTGCGCCTTGCGGACACCCCCCGCCAACGCACTCAAAGCGCAGTCAACCTTCGGGATCATCCCGCCCTCGATGACGCCATCGTGCTTGAGGGCAGCGATTTCCGCTGCGCTCAGCGAGCTCACGACCTCGCCGTCCTTGCCGCGCACTCCTTCGATGTCGGTGAGCAACACGAACTTCCGCGCGGAAAGCGCCTCTGCGATCTTTCCGGCAACCGTGTCGGCATTGACGTTGAGCGA
>CAXMRM010000180.1:0-6469 GCA_964196015.1 uncultured Myxococcota bacterium | reverse complement strand
CACGGCGACGTCATCGCCATCGTCGACGCTTTCCGTATGCCAGCCATACGAGGCGAAGCGCGCCAGCACGTCTTCGCTAAAGCTCAGGTCCGTCCTGCCGTCGATCGTGATCTTGTTGTCGTCCCAGAACAGGATGAGCTTGCCCAGCTTCAGGTGCCCGGCAATCGATGCGGCCTCGGACGCAACGCCTTCCATGATGTCACCGTCCGAGGCGATGACCCAGGTGCGGTGATCGAAGATCGTGTGCCCGGGCTGGTTGAAGCGCGCGGCGAGATGCCGTTCAGCCATCGCCATTCCGACGCCGTTACCGACGCCCTGCCCGAGCGGACCGGTCGTCGTCTCGACGCCCGGGGTGACGTGGAACTCCGGATGGCCCGGCGTTAGGCTCCCCCACTGCCGGAAGTTGCGGATGTCGTCGAGGGAGACGGCGTAGCCACTGAGGTGAAGCAACGCGTACTGCAGCATCGACGCGTGACCGCACGACAATACGAACCGGTCGCGGTCGGGCCAATCCGGATCGGCCGGGTCGTGCCGACGGAGCTCGGAAAAGAGTGCCCAGCCGAGGGGCGCGAGCGCCATGGGCGTGCCGGGGTGGCCCGAGTTGGCGGCTTGGACCGCGTCCATGCTCAGGCCACGAATTGTCTTGATAGCGAGCTCATCGAGCTTCGCGGGGTTCCCCATGCTCTTCTCCTCCTGGTCCGCGGGCCGGATCTAGCAGGCCCGGCGAGAACACAACAGGTGCGCCGGGAGTTTTTTGTCCGCCGCTGGACATCGCCCCGGATCGCCACTAACAACCCCGGGCGCGGGCAACCCGTCGTTAACTAGCTAAATCGGGTTTGCCGCTCTGGCAGTGCCCGCACAGGAGTAAGGCATGCCTCAGGTTTTCGTGCCCAAGGAAGTCACCGACGGTGAGACTCGGGTCGCCGGCACACCAGAAACAACGAAGCGCTACGTCAAAGAAGGCTTCGATGTCGTCGTAGAAAGCGGAGCGGGCAAGCACGCCCACTTCACCGATGAGCACTACCGTGAGGCGGGCGCCAAGATCGTCGCCGGCGCCGAGGCGGAAGCCGTCTGGGCAAGCACCGACATCGTCTTGCGAGTCTACCCAATCACGCCGGAAGAAGCGTCCAAGATTAGGGAGGGCGCGATCCTCATCGGGTTCATGTCGCCCCACAAGAACCTCGAGTCAGTACGGATTCTGCGCGACCGCAAGGTCAGCACCATCGCGATGGAGCTCGTGCCCCGAATCAGCCGCGCCCAGTCGATGGACGCGCTCAGCTCGCAGGCTTCAATCCCGGGCTACCAGGCCGTGCTCCTGGCGGCGACGTACCTCGACAAGTACTTCCCTCTGCTGATGACGGCTGCCGGCACGATTCAGCCCGCCAAGATCGTCATCATGGGCGCAGGCGTGGCCGGGCTCCAGGCAATCGCGACCGCGCGTCGTCTCGGCGCAGTGGTCGAGGTGTCGGACATCCGACCCTCCGTCAAAGAGCAGATCGAGTCGCTCGGCGGACGATTCATCGACGTTCCGATGGACGAGAGCGGCGAGGGCGAAGGCGGCTACGCGCGCGAGCTCACCCCGGAGCAACTCGCGGCGCAGCAGGCGATCGTCCGTAAGAAGGTCGTTGCCGCTGACGCCGTGATCACCACGGCGCTCGTGCCTGGACGCCCAGCGCCAAAGCTCATCACCAAGGACATGGTCGAGGAGATGCGCGAAGGCGCGGTCATCGTCGACCTCGCCGTCGAACAAGGCGGTAACTGCGAGCTCTCGAAGAGCGGTGAAATGGTCGTGGAACACGGTGTGACCATCATCGGCCATCCCAATTTGGCCGCTGCCACGCCCGCCGACGCGAGCTTGCTCTACTCGCGCAATATCCTGGTCCTCCTTCTCAGCACAGTGTCCGACGGAGAGGTCGTCCTGAACCTCGAGGACGAGATTATCGACGGCGTCCTACTCACCCACAACGGCGAAGTCCGGCACGGACCGACCGCCGAGGCCCTCTAGGAAAGGAGAACAACCATGGCTTTGGGACCTCTGCTCATAGGCATCTACATGTTCGTGCTCGCTAGCTTCGTCGGCTTCGAGATGATCACTAAGGTGCCGCCGACCTTGCATACCCCGCTGATGAGCGGTGCGAATGCCATCAGCGGCATCACGGTGGTCGGCGCGATCGCGGCCGCAACGACCGGCGCCCCGACCGTGGCCAACATCCTCGGCGCACTCGCCATCATCACCGCGACTATCAACGTAGTCGGCGGCTTCCTGGTCACGGATCGAATGTTGCGCATGTTCGGGAAGAAGAAGAAATGAGTCAGGAATTCATTCAATCGACCGTGGTCCCTGTCATCTATCTTCTGTCGACGATCCTGTTCATTTTCGGGATCAAGCGCCTCTCCAAGGTGAAGACCGCGCGGCGCGGCAACACGCTCGCTGGGGTCGGCATGTTGCTTGCGATCATCGGTTCGCTGCTGGAACTCGGCCTCGTCGACTACCGCTGGATCGCCGGCGGCATGGCAGTTGGAACCGTTATCGGCCTCCTGTTCGCTGTTCGCGTGCAGATGACGTCGATGCCCGAGATGGTGGCCCTGTTCAACGGCTTCGGCGGTATTGCCTCCGCACTGGTGGGGACTTCGGTCTACTGGGACAAAGTCGTTCAACGAACACCAGCGGGCACCGTCTACGAAGCACTCGGCACGCCCGAGGCCATTACGGTGATGCTCTCGATATTGATCGGCGGCATTACCTTCACGGGCAGCCTCATCGCGCTGTTCAAGCTTCAGGGGATGCTCAAGAAGGGCCAGCCGATCCTGCTTCCAGCAAGGCACTTCATCACCTTCGGGCTACTGTTGGGGTCCATTGCGTTCGGCGGGCTCGGCGTGGCAGCGGCCGCGTCGGATTCAGTCGTATGGGTGCTCGCCCTCGCTGGGGTCTCGCTGATCCTCGGTATTCTGCTGACGATCCCCATCGGCGGCGCCGACATGCCCGTTGTGGTGTCACTCCTCAACTCGTACTCCGGCGTAGCGGCATCGATGACCGGCTTCGTCATCGGGAACCCGCTGTTGATCATCGCAGGCGCGATGGTCGGCGCAGCGGGCCTGATCCTTACGCAGATCATGTGCGTGGCGATGAACCGTTCGCTCCTCAACGTCTTGGTCGGCGGCTTCGGCATCACCGACGGCGGCGGCGGCGGTGGTGGAAGCGACGAGTACACGAACGTGACCTCCTGCGGTCCCGAAGAGGCCGCAATGCTCCTCGAGAACGCGGAGTCGGTTATCATCATTCCGGGCTACGGATTGGCCGTCGCGCAGGCGCAGCACGCCGTCCGCGAGCTCGCCGACATGCTGAAGGCCCGAGGCACCAAGGTGACCGATGGCATTCGCCCGGTCGCAGGCCGCATGCCGGGTCACATGAACGTCCTATTGGCCGAAGCCGACGTCCCCTACGAAGAGCTCCTCGAGATGGACGTGATCAACCCCGAGTTCAAGAACACCGACGTGGTGATCGTCCTCGGCGCGAACGACGTCGTGAACCCTGCCGCCAACAACGACCCGACCAGCCCCATTGCGGGCATGCCCATCCTCAATGCCCACGAGGCCCGTTCGGTCTTCGTCGTCAAACGAAGCCTCAGCCCCGGCTACGCAGGCATCAAGAACGAGCTCTTCGAGTACGACAACACGATGATGATCTTCGGGGACGCGAAGAAGGTGTTGCAGGGGCTGATTGGTGAGGTGAAGGATCTGTAGGGGGGGGCTTGCGAGGGGTTGCTGGGCTGCTTGCCTGGTTTGGTTTTGTTACATCCAACCCGCCCACCCCCAAGCCACCGGCAGCGTAGTTAACCTAGTTGTCCCGGAAGTCGGCGGCGCCGGGCGCTGGAGCGCCGTAGTAGTCGGACTCCGCAAGATCGTCGAACCGGGTGTACTCGTTGAAGAATCGGACTCGGCACGTACCGGTCGGGCCGGAGCGTTGCTTGCCGATGATGATCTCGGCGATGCCGCGGTCGTCGCTGTCGCGGTTGTAGACTTCGTCGCGATAGATGAACCAGATCGTATCGGCGTCCTGTTCGATGGCGCCGGACTCACGAAGGTCGGAAAGCTGCGGCCGTTTGTCTTTCAGGCCGCGCGACTCGACACCACGGTTGAGCTGCGAGAGCGCGATCACCGGCATCTCGAGCTCCTTGGCGAGCGCCTTCAAGCTTCGGCTGATCTCGCTGATCTCCTGCTCGCGTGAGTCGTTGCGCGACCCTGAGCGCATGAGCTGCAAGTAGTCGACCACAATCAAGCTGAGGCCGACCTCGGACTTGAGGCGGCGCGCTTTGGCCCGTAGCTCGAGCATCGAGATCGCCGGCGTGTCGTCGATCCAGATCGGCATCTCGCTCAGTGTGCCCGCCGCGTCCGCGAGCTTCGGCCAGTCGTCCTTCTGGAGCTGCCCGGTACGAATGCGGTTGCCGTCGACACGGGCTTCACTGCCGAGAAGACGGCGAACGAGCTGCCCTTTGGGCATTTCGAGCGAAAACACCGCGACAGGCTCCTTGCTCTGCTCGCACGCGTGGTGCGCGACGTTGAGCGCAAACGAGGTCTTACCCATGCCGGGACGCCCTGCAACGATGATGAGGTCACCGGCATGCATGCCCGCGGTCATCTTGTCGAGTTGCTTGTAACCCGTGGGCAGGCCCGTAATTGCCTCGCCGCGATTGGCCGTTTCATGGATCTCCTGAAACGTCCGCATCACGACATCCTTCACGTGCTCGTAAGGATTTCGTGCGCGTTCCCTCCCGACCGCGAAAATCGACGACTCGGATTTATCGAGAAACTCATCGATGGGCCCGTAGTCCCCGTAGCCTCGCGAAACCACCTCGTGACACGCCAGAATGAGCGCCCGGATGACCGATTTCTCCCGGATGATCCGTGCATGAGCCTGGATGTTCGAGACGCTCGGGATGGTGTTGCTGAGCGAGAGCAAATACTCGTCGCCCCCGATCGACGCGAGCTTCCCACTGTGGACGAGCACCTCTCTAAGGGTGACATGGTCGACCGGTTGGCCGCGGCGGGACAGCTCGCTCATCGCCTCGAAGATCTTGGCGTTGGCCTCGCTGTAGAAGTCATCGACGGACAGCGTCTCGACGACGATGTTCATCGCCTGGTTCTCGAGGAGGATGCCCCCGAGCACTGCCCGCTCCGCCTCGAGGGCGTTCGGTGGGACCTGCCCGACTCGTTGCGATGAAGTAATGACCCGTTCCCTTCGAACCCTGGTTCTAGCGCTTAGGGCGGCTCAGTGGAAGCGCTAGCTAAGCGCGGGTTTTGACTTCGAGCTTCACGGTCGCCGTCAAGCCGTAGAGTAGCTTCACGCCGACCTCATAGGTGCCCACCTCTTTGATGACCTGAGCCGGCATGACGAGCTTCTTCTTGTCGACGTCCTCGACGCCCTTGGCCTTGAGGCCTTCGAGCACCTCGATCGAGGTGACCGAGCCAAACAGCTTGCCGTCTTCGCCGGCTTCCTTCGCGACCATGACGGTGATCTTGGCCAGCTCAGCGACGATCTTCTCCTGCACTGCGCGAAGCTTGGCAATGCGCTGAGCCTGAAGGTCCTTTTCATGCTCGATCTGCCGAACGTTCCCGCGGCTCGCGACGGCCGCAAGGCCGCGTGGCAACAAGAGGTTTCGGGCGTAGCCGCGGCGCACACGCACCACGTCGCCGATCGAGCCGAGATGCTCGAGATTTGCTCTGAGTACGACTTCCACGGTGGATGCCATGGCTACCTCACTTCGTCGCTGTGTAGGGGAGCAACGCGATATTGCGGGCTCGCTTGATTGCGCGGGTCAGATCGCGCTGCTGCTTCGCGTTCAGGCCGTTGATACGGCGGGGCGTGATCTTTCCACGCTCGGTGATGAAATGCCGCAACTGCTGGGGATCTTTGTAGTCAAACTTGAAGTCCGGAGCAAGTGCGTGACCCGGCGCCTTCTTGCGCCCACCATGTCCGCGGCCACCAGCTTCAACGTCGAAATCTTGTCGGATATCGTCGGCCATGGGTTAGCCCTCCTCACGCTTGTCCTCATCGGACTCAGCTTTGGTTGATTCTTCTGCAGCTTCCTCTGCCGCCGGCGCTTCGGCAGGCGCCTCGGCAGGCGCTTCACAGTGGTTTCCTTCCGCTGGCTTGCATAGGCCGGGATCTAACACATCGTTGACCCGCAATCGAAACATGCACATGAAGCAAGCGATCTGCCTGGTGCTGGTTCTCATCCCGATGCTGCTCGGTGCTCAGGACGCCGAGTCGAAGCGGCGGTCCGCGATCCTGCTGCGCTTCACGTCATTCAGGCTGGCAGAGCCCGCGAAGGAATACGTGCTGTCAACCGGCGAGGCAGTCGGCGACCCCTTCGTTATCCCTAACAACGGGTTCTCAGAACCGCAAGCCATTCCCGGCGCGGGACGAAAACTCGCCCTCGGAGTCCTCGCCGCCCCCGAGCCCGCCGAC
>CAXMRM010000179.1:0-2942 GCA_964196015.1 uncultured Myxococcota bacterium | reverse complement strand
GCAACCGAAAACGGTGTCGATGCCGCCGTCAACGAGGGTCTTGAAGAACGCTTGTGCTCCGTTCAGTTTCTCAGACACGAGTTTCTCCTTGGCAGAGTTTGGTTAGTGCGTTCGAGGTGTCAGTCACCGAGAGCATAGCCGGAACAAAGGCCCTCTCCGCGCGGTTCGCAACGCGACATAACATTTGGTACCGCGCAATTGCGCTCCCGAAATGGTCCCAATGGTCCAAGAGACCGGCAAACGAACGCGGTCTTGGCAGCATATTCGCCTCCCAAAGGGGCAGAAACGCCGCGACCGAGGCCCAAGCGACGCAGGGGTCCAACCGCTCGACGTTCGAGGTCGAGCGCGGTCAACAAGCCCAGGCGTCGGCATGCTGGCGGCCGCCACCCTTGGCGCCTGTGTGGCCTTGCTCTCCCTGAGGCCCCCGCCGCGAATAAGCCGAAGGCGTTGAGCGCGGCAAGCGGGGATTGGGGACATCTTCGATGTCATACAATCCCACATCTTGCCCTGCCCAACTGCTTCAACATCGGTGTAAGAAGCGCAACCGTAAGCAACGGAGCGCAACAATTGGATCGATCGTGCAATCGGCGGCGCGTGCCACGCAACTTCGTGCAAGGACGTGCAACACCACGCAACGCACAGGTCGATTTCTATCGCCGAGGGCGAGAAACTGAAGTTCCTGTGACCTAGCTTACCGGATCCCGCGCAACGTTTTGGGGGGGCAAAACCGATAACAGGGGTGAAGGAGGAAAATGGCTGGAGCCACACTACCAGGTCCGCAGGCACTCCAAGGTGCGCCACCTCGCGTCTACTTCTCGTGTCATCGAGATGCGATCGAGGGCTATCTACGCCTTGGCTATCACATCAAGGAAGTATGGCGGGCCTACCGCGATGCCAGCCCGCCGTACCCGGGGTGCTACACGTCGTTCTACAGGCAGGTCCGAAAACATGGCCTCGGACCGAACGAGCCCGCAGGTGTGACTGGAGTTCTGACCAACCGAGACATCAACGATAGGCCGCAGCGCGCGTCCACGGCGTCGACGCCCAGTATTGAGTACGTCAGGAACAACCTCCGTCGAAATCTTCCCAAGCTGGAGCTCGAATGAGGGCGCCATCTTCCCATTTCGGCTCAGCCGACAGGAGTGAGCCATGAGCCAGTTTCATTGCGTCATTCAGGCGAAAGGTGGAATCGGAAAATCGTTGGTCGCGTCTTGGCTCGCGCAGTACCTGCGATCGCGAACCGACGATCCGTTGTGCGTCGAGTGCGACGCGTCGAACAAGACGTTGTCTCGGTATTCCGGACTTCGCGTCCAGCGCATCGATCTCCTTGATGAGGACCGGCGAATCAATCGTAGACGCTTCGATGAGCTTCTCGAGATCCTGCTCGAGGACGAGGAGAAAGCGGTGGTGGTCGACAACGGCCAAGGCAGCTTCGAACCCTTGGCTCAGTACCTCCTCGAAATGGACGCCGTCCGTCAGTTGAAAGCCGCCGGCCGCCAGACGTTCCTTCACTGCGTCGTCACGGGCGGCCAGCACGGCCCATCCACCTTGGCGGGCCTCGGCACGGTTGCAAAGTTCTTGGTCGAGGATTCGACCCTTGTCGTCTGGCAGAACGAGCACTTCGGGCCCGTCGACGTCGAGCGCGCCAGGGAGCTAACGCAAACGTGCTCCGACAGGTTGATAGGACCTGTGGTCATGGTTCGCTGGGGACATACGTTTCAGGAAGACGTTCAGGAGATGCTCAGCCGGTTCATGACGTTCGACGAAGCGATCGCGAGCGATCACTTCAGAACGCCGGCCAAGTCCCGGCTTTCGATTGTGAGAACAGACCTGTTTACGGAGATCGAACATGCGCTCGAACGAGCCTAGAAACCGACGGCCGCTGCTGACGGATGAAGACAAGAGGGATATCGCAGCGCAGGTTGCCAAGGAATGCGGTCGCTTGATTCCTACCGATGATCCTTTGTTCGACTTGGTGGTTGTCAACGAATGCGTGCTTCGGCGCACGGTCGAGAATCTTGGTGACCGATTGACGTCATCTCTCGTGGGAGAGCTCGAGCGGATGCTTTCTGCCCACCTCGACCACGTGGGTGAGAAGCTGTCTCGCGACGTCGAGGCAAGGATGCGCGGGTTTGCGGATCTCTACGGCGTCGCCGTGACGCGACTCGATCGTCGTGCACAGCTATGGCTGTGGGGGCTTGCCGCGTTCGGCATCTTCGCCATGGCCTTGGTCTCTGGTCTGGTTCGGTGGCCTTTCTAGTGACCGTACGTAGGCCGGCGCTAGGAACAGATGAGGCGACGCCGGTTGCAAGGGCAGATTCGCCCCTGCTGACAAGACACGAGGCAGCGAGGTATTGTCGGATAGGGCTGCGCACGTTTGATCGGCTCGTCGCTCCGCATGTGCAGGTGCTCTGTATTGGCGCTCGCCGCTTGTTTGACCGAAGGGATATCGATACATGGCTCGAAACACAGAAGGATGGTCGCTCACTCGTGACAGGCGTACGGGTGTCTACACGGTCCGCTTCACGCACGCGGGCAAACGGCAGCACCGATCCACGCGCGCAAGAGATCTTGCAGGAGCTCAGGTCGAAGCGGCGCGAATCTACGCCGAGACTATTTCCGGTCGCCGACTGCAACCCCGAACCGAACCCCTGAAGGAGCTGGACGTCTTGCTCGCCGAGTGGCTCAGCCAGATCGAGTCGGAGATCGCACCCGAAACCTGGAAGACCTACCAGGGCTACTGCACGAACCACTTTTTGCCCTTCTTTGAATCGGCCGACCGGATCACCGTGAGCTCGGCGGAGGACTACAGCCGCATGCGCCTCCGCGCAGTCACGCGCAGTACGGTCGCGAAGGAGCTTTCCGCGCTGAGAAATTTCCTGAGCTGGGCGGAGCGCCGGCACGAGATCGACGAAGCCCCTCTAGTCCGCAATCCGCCGAGG
>CAXMRM010000178.1:0-42658 GCA_964196015.1 uncultured Myxococcota bacterium | reverse complement strand
GCCGATTTCGCCAATCAGAATCACCCCATCGGTGTCGGGGTCGTCGTTGAACAGCTTCAAGACATCGATGAAGTCGGTCCCGTTGATCGGGTCGCCGCCGACGCCGACCGCCGTGCTCTGGCCGATGCCGAGCGCGGTCAGCTGACCGACCGCCTCGTAGGTCAGCGTGCCGCTCTTGGAGACGACGCCGATCCGCCCGGCCTTGTGGACCTGGCCCGGCATGATGCCGATCTTGCACTGGTCCGGGGTGATGACCCCGGGGCAGTTCGGCCCGATGAGACGGGTCTTATCCTGCGAATCTAGAACTCGTCGAATTTTTATCATATCCATCACGGGGACGCCCTCGGTGATGCAGACGACGAGCGGGACCTCCGCGTCGATGGCTTCCAAGATCGCGTCGGCCGCGAATGGCGGGGGCACGAAAACGCACGACGCATTGGCGCCGGTCTGCTTCACGACGTCCCGCATCGTGTCGAACACCGGCACATCCATCAGCGACTGCCCGCCCCGGCCGGGGGTGCATCCCGCCACGACCTTCGTGCCATAGGCGAGCATCTGCTCCGTGTGGAACTGGCCGACGCTCCCTGTCATGCCCTGAACGACGAGTCTGGTGTTCTTATCTACGAGAATCGACATCGCCCTTATCCTTTCGCCAACTCGACGATTTTCTGAGCGCCCTCGGCCATCGTGGCCGCAGATGTGATCGCCAGACCCGACTCATCGAGGATCTTCCGGCCCTCTTCGACCTTGGTGCCCTCGAGCCGAACGACGAGCGGAACCTCCAGGCCAAGCTCCTTGGTGGCAGCGACGATGCCCTTGGCGATGGTGTCGCACCGCATGATGCCACCGAAGATGTTGACGAAGATGCCCTGGACGGTCTCCGACTGGAGGATGATCCGGAACGCCTCGGTGACGGCTTCCTGGCTGGCGCCGCCACCCACGTCGAGGAAGTTCGCGGGCTCGCCGCCGTAGTACTTGATGGTGTCCATGGTGCTCATCGCCAGGCCGGCGCCGTTGACCAGGCAGCCGATGTTGCCGTCGAGCTGGATGAACGAGAGGCCAGCTTCCTTGGCCTCGGTCTCGGTCGGCGCCTCCTCGGAGAGGTCGCGCACCGAATTCCAGAAGTCCTTGTGGCGGAACTCTGCATTGGAGTCGAAGTTCACCTTGGCGTCCAGCGCGATGACACGTTCGTCCTCGGTGAGGATGAGCGGGTTGATCTCGGCAATCGAGCAGTCTTCCTGCTCGAAGAGCTTTGCGAGACCCGTGATGAGCTTGCTGAAATTCTTCTGCTCTTGCTTGGACAGGCCGAGCGCGAACGCGAGCTGCCGAATCTGGTAGCCCTGCAGGCCTACGGCCGGGTCGATGGCGATGGTGTGGATCTTCTCTGGGGTGCTCGCGGCGACCTCTTCGATGTCCATGCCGCCTTCGGTCGACGCCATGATCGCGATTCGACGGCTCTCACGGTCGACGACCAGCGCAAGGTAAAGCTCGCTCTTGATCGCGAGGCCTTGCTCGACGAGCAGCCGCTGCACGACCTTGCCCTCGGGACCTGTCTGGTGCGTGACCAGCGTCTTGCCGAGGATCTCGGTCGCGGCTGCTGTCGCGGCGTTCACGCCTTTGACGACCTTCACGCCGCCGGCCTTACCCCGGCCACCCGCGTGAATCTGTGCCTTGACGACGACGACCTCGCTCCCGGTCTCTTCGATGAGCTTCTTGGCCGCCGCAGTCGCTTCCTCGACCGACATGCAGGCAATGCCCTTCGGTACGGGGATACCGTACTTCCAGTAGAGTTCTTTTGCCTGATACTCGTGAATGTTCACGGCGCTTGCCTCCTCAATGTCGTGTCGATTGCGTGCAGAGCGGCAGGCGTATAGCACGAGTCTACAGAGGCGCCCGAATCCAGATTCAGTGGGCTTCTGCGTGGAACTCCGCGAGCACGCGCCGCGTTCCGACGAGAGTCAAGGCACGCACGCTCGCCTCAGCTTCAGTCGAGGTTTCACCTCGATAGACCACAGCATCGCGTCGCACGAAGCTCTGCGCGTCGGCGATGACGCGCTCTTGCTTACTCTGATCGTCTGGCAATGTTACCAGGAGGTACTGAGCGAAGCGAAAGCCGCGCACATCAGAATCGCAGACTTCGATTCGGAGCGCTCCGCCGGCGTAGAGTTTTTCGACGAACGTCTCGACGTAGTCGGGCCGGGGGACGTACTGCCGCGTGGACGGCGAGGAAACGTACTGGCGCGCCTCGTGCAGTTCGCAGTGGCTCTCCCGCAGCTTTCGGTCCACCCAAGATTCCGCCGCGCCACGGTCTCCGTCGCGCGCGGCACCGAGACCGTGCAAGGCTGCGTCGTGACGCCACGAGTTCAGGCCCCAGGCGATCGCGATCGCCGCCACGAACCACAGAATCTTTGGAAGGGTCAGTTGCACCGAAGCTAGCTCCTGAGAATGCTGACGAGGTCGAACACCCCGACGCCGAGGAAGTAGATGCCCAGCCCATCGAAGCCGACGCCGATGAAGTGGGCTTCGCCGCGTAGGACAGAGTTACCGAAGAACCAGCCGATCGCCAGGATGGCCGCGCCGGCGACGATGGTGCCGACAGCTTGCCGGACGAACTTGCTCCGCTGTTGCTCGCGCGAGGTGGCCAGCAAGGAGGCGGGGATCCGTCGCGGCTGCTCCGCTTCGGACGATAGCTCGGTCCGGTCTACCGGGATGGGCGCACTGGCATCGTCGACGGAGATGCGGGGCGCGCCGGCTTCGGTGGTCGAAGCGAACGGATCGATCGCGGAGACGCGGCCAGCTGGAAACAAATCCGCTCCCGGTGGATGAAAGACGGTCGCGCTCTCCGTTCCGCCTGGGTCGACCGGTCGTTTCGCATTTCGCGCCGGGCGGCACTCGACGACTGCACCGATCGCCTCGAGCGCCTGGCGCATCTCCCCTGCCGCCTTCGCGGGAACGGCATGCTTGACGATCTTGGGTACGCTCCGTTCGAGGGATCGAGCGCTAGCCGGGTCGATGCCGAACACGCTTTGCAGGCGTTCCGCCGGGGGTGAGTCCCCGGGCTCGAAGCGGATGATCCAAACGTCGAACGTCGACATTCTCCAAAGGATACCGATTCCGTGGCCGCTGGGCGACTACTTGAACGACCCGGCGCCAGGCCCTGAACCTGTAATCACATTTACCCGCGCGGGTGATACCGCTCGTGCATCTTCCGAAGGTGGTCCCCGGTAACGTGGGTGTAAATCTGTGTGGTCGAGATGTCGACGTGTCCGAGCATGGTCTGCACTGAACGGAGGTCGGCGCCGCCCGTGAGCAGATGCGTCGCGAACGAGTGACGGAGCTTGTGGGGCGAGATCGGCTTCGTGATGCCCGTGGCGCGGGCGTACTTCTTCAACGAGCTCCAAAAGGCTTGCCGCGTCATGGCCTTGCCGCGCGCGGTGACGAAGCACGCGCGGCTCGCCGGTCGCGCCCACTTCGGTCTCACCTTGGCAAGGTACTCAGCGATTGCCACGCGCGCGTGCGCCCCAATAGGGACGATACGCCGCTTGTTGCCTTTGCCCAAGGCGGAGACGAACCCTTCCTCCAGGTTCACGTTGGCGAGATCTAGCTCGATGAGCTCAGTCACTCGAAGGCCAGCAGCATACATGGTGTGCAGCATCGCGCGGTCGCGAACGCGGTTCGGCTTTGATCCGGTAGGCGCCTCCAAGAGCTGCAGGACCTCGTCCCGGTTTAGGATGTCCGGCAACTTGCGCAATAGACGTGGCCCTTCCAGCAGCTCCGTCGGATCGCACCGGTGGCGCCCTTCCTGGACGAGAAAGCGAAAGAAGCCACGAATGGCGCTCAGCGCTCTCGCCTGCGTCCGTGCACTCAGCCCCTCCTGTGACAGCGTGACGAGATAACCCGCAACGCGCGCTTCATCGGTTGCGTCGAGTGACGCACGTTCGTCCGCAAGCCACGCGCCGAAGCGGACCAGATCGTGGGCGTACCCATCCACCGTATGTTTCGAGAGGCCTCGTTCCACACGCAGATGCTGAATGTAGTCATCCAACGCACCGTCGAAGGCGGCGAACATACTACTCGCTACCACAATCCAATCCGGGAGCCCATTTTGTGTACGTTCACGACCGACGTGTGGGCCCCCACTTCGTTGATGCCGATCTGGACGCGTGGTATTTATGGAATGGGGCTCGATGATGCACTGCTTCAAGTACGCTTCGCTTGGATGTTCGAACAATGAGTAGGCTCATCGGATACGTGGCGAATCGAGCCGACCGAATGCGCGACGCGCTCTACCAAGAGCGCACGGTGCTTCGCCAAGAGACGGCGCCGGCCGACGCAAGTGGTTGGGGCATCGGCTTTTATCACGGCGACGAGGTGCTCCATAAGAAGCGCCCAACCCGCGCTGGGGAGCGAGTCGACTGGCAGAACATCGCGGGCGACGTTCGTTCGGATTGTGCGGTGTTGCACATGCGCCAACCGACGGTCGGAGACTTCCACGCGGAAAACGCGCACCCGTTCCGCATGCGTAGCTGGCTCTTCGCGCACGAAGGGACGATCAGCCGCTTCGACGCGATGCGTGAGAACCTCGCTGAGATGATTCCCGACTTCCTTCGCCGCAACATCCGCGGTCAGACCGACAGCGAGTACCTGTTTCACGCGGTGCTTGCCTTGCTCCACGACGCCGGGCAGCTCGACAACCCCGACGTCAACGAGGCACAGGCCCTCCCGGCGATCAGCGCGGCGGTCACGTTGGTTGAGCGGCTCGCCGCCGAGGTCGGCAGCACCGACAACAGCTTGAGCTTCATCCTGACCAACGGCCGCTCGATGTACGCGCTCCGCCACGGCGCACCGATGATGTACGTCGAACGCCAAGGGCTTCACGATCCGCCCGACGACTACACCCTCCCACCGACCGGCAGCACGCAACTGCGTTACGTCATGATGGTGAGCGGAATCGACGAGGACCCGGTGGGCTACGAAACAGTCCCCGAACGCGCGGTAGCGGTCATCAACCGCGGTCTCGACGTGACGGCCCACGCGCTTTGAGTATGCTCGGCGGGTGAGCGCCGAAAACCAGTTACTCGTCATCCTTTGCACGGTGCCCGACGAGGCGACGGCCGAGCGGCTGGCCAACGGCCTGGTCGAGGAACGGCTAGCAGCCTGCGTGAACGCGATTCCCGGCGTGAAGTCGTTCTATCGATGGCAGGGGAAGATCGAGGTCGATGCCGAGATTCAGCTCGTGATCAAGACGCGTAAGGGGCGCTTCGACGAACTTGCCGCGTGGATCAAGGCGAATCACCCGTATGAGTTGCCGGAGATCGTGGCGATACCGGCGGAGTGGGTGAGCACGGAGTACCTCGCCTGGGCGGTCGAGCAGACGAGCTAGCCCCACGGCGCGCAGAACATCGATAATCTTCACGAGTACTGGGTGGCGGGCGCGAGAACCTGGCCTACGTCAACGACCCGGATCTAGTTGGACGCACGTGCTTCTGGCCAGCCTGATCCTGCTCACCGTCCGCCGACACTGACACTGACACTGACACTGACACTGACACTGACACTGACACTGACGCTGGCACCGGCGCTGACACTGACGCTGGCACTGGCACCGGCGCTGACGCCGCGCACCGCGCATCGCGCTCCGCCGGGCCCCGGTGACTCGGTCCTCTTCGCCCCCTAAGCTTCGCCGATGGTGCGGACGTTGGGGGCTACTTCGAAGACTCCGCGGCGTTTGGCCTTCGCGAGAATGCGTAGTGCGTCGCGGTAGCCGCGCCGGAGCATCGTCCTCGCATGCAATCGCGAAGTGAACGGCAGCCGCCCGAGATCGGGCGACACCAGCAGGACCTGAATCTGCGGATACATCCTGTGAATCAAATCGATGCCGCGCTTTTCCTTTTCGTTGAGGATGAGGTTCAACGATTGACGGACTACCGCGAGGCCGCCCTGGTAAACCAGCGAAGGACTACCAACGCGACTGACATGTGGACGGTACACGTTCGAGACGATGACGACGTCGGCGCCGGCCTCGACTGCCAAGTCGATACTCAGCGTGCGAACGACCTCGCCGTCGATGTAGAAGCGGTCGCCGATGCGGTGCGGACGGAAGAGTCCCGGCACGCACGACGAGGCGGCCACCGCCTTGCTGATCGGGACGTCATCACGGTATCCGCGGCCGAACACCACGCGTCCGCGGCCGTCGATGTCGGCGGCCGTGATCAGCAAGTCCTTGTCGAGGTCGCGAAAATCGTTGGTCGGCAACTGCTCGGTGACGAAGCGCTCGAATCGATCAATCGAGAGGAGACCACTGGTCATGTAGCCCCAGCTACGCCGCTGCTCTTGATTCGGCAGGCCAAGGAAATAACGAGCCTTCAGCGGTGGCGCCTCGAGACCGCGCTGCCAGAAGGGGCGAAACCAGTCGATCATCTGCGCCGGCGTGTAGCCCTGAGCGTAGAACGCGCCCGCAATGGCGCCGGCCGAGGCCCCTACGCAGATGTCGGCTTCGATGCCGAGCTCTTGCATGGCGCGGAGGACACCGATGTGAGCCACGCCCTTTGCGGCGCCACCGGAACCTACGAATGCAATCCGCGGCCTGGCCATCGATATTCAACCTGGCACAAGTTAGGGGCAGCGTCGACACGCAATCGCCGCGTCGGAGCTCATTCGGGAGTGCCGGCAGGCGCCGCCGTAGCGGCCTTCTTGCCGAGATACGCCTGGCGCGTCACCTCGCGCAGCAACGGTTTCGCCTCGCGTGACAACGCCGACCTCGGCCACTTTTTGATCAGAATCTTGAGCGCGTCACGCGCCGTGTCCAGATCGTCGACATCGAGCGCGCACCGCGCGACGAGCCACCAACCATCGGGCTGCAATGCGCTGTCCGTCGTTTGGTCGGCTACCTGCTGCGCAAATACGAGCGCTTCCGCGGAACGCTTCTCGCTGCGCAGCGACAGCGCGAGGCTGTGCCTGACGGTGGGAACGTGCGAGCCGTTCGGGTGCAGCTCGATCGCCTCCTCGAAGCGATTGATCGCCTCTGCGTGCTTCTTCCCCTCGGCAAGCGCGAGACCCTTTTGGTACGCCTCGAGCGAGAGGTCCTGTCGGAACTGCTGCTCGAAGTCTCGGAACACCGCGGCCTCGGCCGGTGACAGTGCCTCTTTGGCCATCGCCGGATACTCTCGAAGGACCTCGACGTGCTTCCGCGCGCGAATCAGATCGTAGTACTGCGCTGCCTTGGCGGCCGCTGTCGCCCGCTCCGACGCTCGGCGAACCTCGTCTCCCAGATCGCTACGGAGTTCTTTCACCGCGGTCTCGGCGGCGGTCATTTCGGACCGCATCCCGCCGGTCTGGGCGTCGAAGTAGAGCTTTAGCCCGGAGAACGAGAGGACGCCGATGACCGCGAGGGCGACGCCGCTGTTCCAGTTCAGGCGCCGCTCGTACCCCGCCTGGCGTTTGGCGATCGATTTGATGTCAGCGCCCAGAGCATTGACCAGGTTGTTGGTCTTGATGATCAGGCCCCGGCTCTCGACGATCTCCTTCTTTATCTGGCGCACCTCGTCGTCGACATCTCGCATGAAACTCGGAGTACAACCGACCCGGACGCAAGGCAAGCGCAGGCGCTTGACGGGGCCAGATGCGCCGCCTACAAGCCGAGCCATGGAGGATTCCGTCGGACTGCGCCTTATCTCGCTGATCGCGGTTTCGATGATCGCGAGCTGCAATCCGCCGGGCGACTACGCCTTGGTCGGCAGCGCCTATGTGCCGTCGACAGACGGCCAGATCGACGTCGAGAAGATCGACCGGAAGGAAATCCTCATCACGGTAACACTGGACCACCTCCTCTCTCCGGAAAGGATCGAGCTCGGCCTGACCCACTACATCGTTTGGTTCACCCCCGTCGGCGAAAATCCGGTGCGACAGCGGGCGCTCGACTATGATGCAGAGACGCAGGTCGGCCGGGCGTCGATTCCGACCGCGTTGCGCGAGTTCGAGGTGCAGATCACCGCCGAGAGCAGCGAGACTCCCAATCAACCGAGCGGCCTTCTCGTCGCCTCTCAGAAAATCCGCGAAAACTAATCCAATGGCAGATACCTCAGATATCAAAAAAGGCTTCAAGATGCTCATGGACGGCGTGCCCTTTGCCGTCGTCGACCACCAGTTCGTGAAGCCGGGCAAAGGCCAAGCCTTCGTCCGCACCCGCATCAAGAACATGATGACGGGCGCTGTGATCGACCGGACATTCAAGAGCGGGGAGAAACTCGAGAAGGCCGACACCGAAGAACGCACGATGCAGTACCTCTACCCCGAGGGCGACGCGCGCGTCTTCATGGATACACGGAGCTACGAGCAGCTGTCCCTGTCCAACGAGCAACTCGGCGACAGCGCGTACTATCTCCTCGATGGGACCGAGGTGGACATCATGCTCTTCGACGGCCGCCCCATCGGCGTCACGCCGCCGACGTTCGTCGAGCTTGCGGTCACCGAAACGGAGCCCGGGTTCAAAGGCGACACCAGCAGCAACACGACTAAGCCCGCAACACTCGAGACGGGTCTGCAGGTCAACGTGCCACTCTTCGTCAATGCCGGCGACAAGGTGAAGGTCGACACGCGCACTGGCAACTACGTGGAGCGCGTCAAAGGCTGAGTGCTCGAGTGGCGGCGCCCGCTGATTCCGCTGTGCTGCAGGTCTTGGAGCTTCGCGCCGTGCTCCTCGGCGCAATTCGGCGCTTCTTCGAAGAACGTGACTTCATCGAGGTAGAGACGCCGGCCATCGTGCCCTCCCCCGGGCTCGACGTGCATCTGGCGGCGTTCGAGGTGCGGGACCCGAAGGGCGACTCGGTCGGTTGGCTCGCCACGAGCCCCGAGTATCAGATGAAGCGTCTGCTGAGCGCAGGGGCGCAGCGCATCTTTCAGCTGTGCCGAAGCTACCGCGGCGAAGAGCACGGCCGGCATCACGAACGCGAGTTCACGATGCTCGAATGGTACCGGACGAACGCGACCTCGGACGACGTGATCGGCGACACCGAAGAGCTGGTGGCGTTTGTTGCGAACGCGCTGGACCAACCCGCCCCCGAGGTTCAGCCACCGTGGCAGCGGCTAACTGTCGACGAAGCGCTCCAGTTCCATGCGAACGTCGAGCTCGATACGTTGGTGAACGACGAGGAGCGATTCTTTCGCGTGTGGGCCGAGGAGGTCCAGCCAGCTCTCGGCAACGAGCGGCCTGTCGTCGTGACCGATTGGCCGGCCTCGATGGCGTCACTTGCAAGGCTCAAGCCGAACGGAATGGCGGATCGGTTCGAGGCGTTCTTCCGCGGCGTGGAGCTTTGCAATGGCTTCGGCGAGCTGACCGACGCACAGGAGCAGCGACGGCGGTTCCAACGGGACCAAGCGGAACGCCAAGCAGCCGGGATCCCGGTCTATCCGATCGACGAGCGGTTTCTCGAGGACTTGGCACGGGGCATGCCCGAAAGCGGCGGCAACGCGCTCGGAGTCGACCGATTACTGATGCTCCTCGTTGGCGCCGACTCGATACAGGCTGTGATGCCGTTTCCAGCAGAACGACTGTGACCGTCCTACGGGCCTAACCCTTGCGCTCGACGGCCTTGGCGCGCTCCCACATCTCGTCGAGCGCTGGCTCGTCGTAGTCGCGGAGACCCTTGCCCTCGGCTTGGGCGGCAAGCTCGCAATGTCGGAAGCGTGAGGAGAACCGATTGAGCGAACCCCGAAGTGCGGCTTCCGGGTCTAGACCTTGCTTGCGGCCATAGGTCGCGAGGGCAAACAGCAGGTCGCCGAGCTCGTGCTCAAGAGCGGCCATGTCTTTGCTCTCGGCCGCCTCGTCGAGCTCTTTCAGCTCCTCGTCGACCTTGTCGCGTGGACCACCGGCATCCGGCCAGTCGTAGCCGACGGCGCTGGCCTTTTCTCCGATGCGCACTGCACGCAGAAGACTCGGCAACGCAACCGGCACTCCGCTGAGCGCGCCTCCCTCTTTCTTTTCCTTGGCCTTAATCGCTTCCCAGCTATTGATGGCGCCACTGGCGTCGTCGACCTTTTCGTCTCCGAAAACCCACGGGTGCCGGCGAACGAGCTTGTCGTATATCGCATCGACCACGCCGTCGATGTCGAACCACCCTTTTCGCTCCGTGAGGGAAGCCTGGAAGACGACCTGCAGCAGAAGGTCGCCGAGCTCTTCTCGGAGCATCTCTGGGGTGCCCTGATCGATCGCATCTGCGACCTCGTGCGCCTCCTCGATCACGTACTGCCGGAGGGTCTCGAGGGTCTGCTCACGATCCCAGGGACAGCCGTCGGGACCGAGCAGTGTGCGCATCAGCTCGACGAGACGCGCAAGCGACTGACCTTGTTCACTCACCGGGCGGCTGTAGCACAAGCGGTTGACGAGCCCCAGGAGCAGGCGTCATTGTCCCCGATCAATGGCGTACGCAAAGAGCGCGGTCAGCTCCCAGCAGATCATCGACGCGGCGATCCGCGTCCTGGCGCGCCAGGGCTACGCCAGGACCAGCCTGTTCGAGATCGCCAAAGAGGCAGGCATGAGCAAGGGCGCTCTGCACTATCACTACCCGACCAAGGAGGCGCTGATACACGCGGTGCTCGAAACCGCGTGCAACGTCGTCCAAGCGCGCACGGTGCAGGCCTGGTCTCCGTCAGACAATCCATTCGAGGCGCTTCGGAAGTCGCTCGAAGAGCTCTGGGCGACGCGAGTGGAGCGCACCGACGAAGCTCTCGTCGTCGCGGATCTGCTGGCGTTGAGTCTGTACGACGAATCGCTCCGGCCGAAGCTGGCAGAGTTCTACGAGCTCGGCGCCCAGCAAATTCGCGACTACCTGCAAGAGAATCTGATATCGCTGGGTCTCGAGCCGCGGATCTCGATCGACATCTTGCCCCGGATCGTCATCGGGCTGCTCGATGGTCTCGTGATGCAGGCATTCGCCGATCCCGATGCGTTGTCTCCGGACGAAGTGGTGGACGCCGTCCAAACGATCGCGATCTCGATCTTCACCAGAGGCTCCGGCAAGTGAGCGCGCTCGAGTCGGTGCGAGCTCAGGATGCTGCGGTTCAAGCGCTCTTGCGGGCGCGCGCGCACGGCCGTGTGGCGTCGGCCTACCTATTCGACGGACCTAGCGGCGTCGGCAAGGAGCTCACCGCACTTTCGTTTGCGGCGGACATCGTAGCGGGAGGCGATCCACACCTCGTCGACCGAATCAAATCGGGGTCGCATCCCGACGTGCGCGTATTCCGGCCGCGAGACGACGGCAAGCGCAACATCCAAGTCGAAGTTCTCCGCACGGAGATCCTGCCCCTCGCGCAGTTCGCGCCCTTCGAAGCGGCTTCGACGTTCTTCATCTTTCCCGAGGCAGACGTCTCGTTCCCCGTCTTCCAGGCGGAGGCCGCCAACGCCTTGCTCAAGACGCTGGAGGAACCACGCCCCAACGTGCACTTCATTCTCACCTCGGAGCGCGCCGACTCGCTCCTGCCGACCATTCGGTCGCGGTGCCAACGGATCCGCTTCGCGCGCCTTCCCAATGCAGTCCTGCGCGACATCCTCGAATCCGAGGGAGTCCCCGAGGATTCCATCGCCCCGGCAATCGCGCTGAGCACGGGACGGGCGGACGTCGCGCTTGCACTCGCGAGCGACGGTGCGGTGGACGCTCTCACCGAGCTGGTGATGTCGGTCGACGACGCGGTTCGCGGCTCCGGCCCGGGAGCTCTGGTTGAGCTCTCCGAGCACTTGGCACGGCGGGATGACCTCGAGCTGGCGCTACTCACGCTCCAAACCTTGTACCGAGACCTCGCGGTGGCCTCGCTTGGTCTTCCCGCCGACGAGCTCGGGTTCTCCGCGCGAGGAGAAGAGATCCAGGAACGAGCGGCCTCAGTCTCGCCGAGCACTGCCGCCGCGCGAGTCTCCCTCATTCACGAGTGCGTGCGATCCATGCAACAGAACGCCAATCGGCAAGTTGCGCTAGACTCGCTGCTGTTTAGTCTTCGAAACGTGCGCTAGGTGGCGTCTCGGCCGATTTTGGCTAGTCTCGGGCGCGAAATGGTTCGTCCCTACTACGTCACCACGCCGATCTACTACGTCAACGATCGGCCCCACATCGGGCACGCGTACTCCACCGTGGCCGCGGACGTAGTGTCACGGTATCAGCGCCTTCGCGGCAAGCCCACGTACTTCCTAACCGGTCTCGACGAGCACGGATTGAAGATTGAGCGCCGCGCGAAGGAAGAAGGCCTCGCCCCCCAAGACTTCGTCGACCAGATGGCCGCACCCTTCCGCTCGGCCTGGGAAGAGCTCGGATGCGCCCACGACGGTTTCATTCGCACGACGTCCGCCCAGCACCGCGAGCGCGTTCAAGCGCTCTGGAAGCTCATGCAGGCCAAGGGCGACATCTATCTCGACGACTACGAAGATTGGTACTGCGTCGGGTGCGAGTCATTCAAGACCGAGAAAGAGCTCCTCGAAGGCAACATCTGCTCGATTCATCAGAAGCCGGTCGAGCGCATCAAGGAGCGCAGCTACTTCTTCCGGCTGAGCAATTACACGCAGCCGCTCCTCGATTTCTACGCGGCACACCCGGATTTCGTTCGACCGGAAGCGCGCTTCAACGAGGTGAAGTCGTTCGTCAAAGAGGGGCTACGCGACTTGTCGATCTCCCGGACAAGCTTCCGCTGGGGTGTGCCGGTGCCCGAGGACCCCGAGCACGTCATCTATGTGTGGCTCGACGCCTTGATGAACTACGTGAGCGCGCTCGGCGGACCAGCCGAAGAAGGCGAAGTGCCGCTCTACGACGAATTCTGGCAGTCCTCCGAGAAGATCACGCACATCGTCGGCAAAGACATTCTTCGCTTCCACACGATTTACTGGCCTGCCTTCTTGATGAGCGCGGGAATCCGGCTTCCGACGCAGATCTGGGCCCACGGCTGGCTCACGGTGAACGGCGAGAAAATGTCGAAGTCCCTCGGCAACTTCCTTCCGCCAGGCCCATTGGTCGAAGCGTTCGGTGCCGATGTGTTGCGCTACTACCTCATGCGCGAGGTTGGCTTCGGCCAAGACGGCGACTTCAGCCATCGCAACCTGCTCAATCGATACAACGGCGAGCTCGCCAACGGACTCGGTAATCTGGTGAACCGGATCGTCGCGAGCATCCTGAAAAACAACCTCGACGGCCTTGTGCCGAGCGTCGACCTCGCTGCCCTCGAAGAGGCCGACCAGCTGCTGATCGACAAGGCGAACGCGGCCGCGCAACAGGCGGCGAAGCACCTCGAAGCGCTCGCCTTTCACCGTGCCCTCGACACCATATGGGAGCTCGTTTCGGCGGCGAATAAGTACGTCGACTCGACGGAGCCCTGGAAGCTCGCCAAGCAAGACGACAAAACGCGGCTGGAGCAAGTCTGTTACACGGTGCTCGAAACGCTGCGATGGCTTTCGATTATGTTGTTCCCGGTGATGCCCGAGAAATGCAACGAGCTTCGCGAGCAGATCGGGATGCCCCCGCTGCTACCGACGGAGCAGGTCGACCTCTGGCCGAGCGCCTGGGGCGGGCTGCGACCGGGCACCCAAACCCGAACCGCCACCCCACTCTTCCCACGATTCGACGAAAGTCAGGAGCGCTCGATTTTGGAGCGGCTCGGAGTCGAGGCTCCTCGTGCCGAAAACAAGAAGGCCCGTGCAATGACAGAGACCGAACAAAGCGAAAACGAATTCATCGAGTTCGACGACTTCACCAAGGTCGACCTTCGCATAGCCTTGATCAAAGAGGTGGAGAAGGTCGAAAAGAGTAGGAAGCTACTGAAGCTGACCGTCGACGCCGGCGAAGCGCAGCCGCGCCAGATTATCGCTGGCATTGCCGAGCACTATGCTCCCGAGGATTTGGTCGGCCGGCGTGTGCTGATCGTCGCCAACCTGAAGCCCCGCAAGCTCATGGGGTTGGAGTCGCAAGGGATGGTGCTCGCAGCAAGCGACGACGATGGTCTCTGCGTCCTCGGTGTCGATAAGGACGTCCAGCCCGGAGCGCGCGTGAAGTGATCCCGCCGCTCGCACCGACGTTCGAGGCTGCACTACGCGACGTGCGAGCTCAACAACCGCGTTTTCGTGGCGCCGCTGCCGCGCGTCTGAGCGAACCCACCCTGGAACGAATAGACGAAGCAGTGCAGGGCTTGTTGGTCCTGGCAAAGGACGAGGTTGGCGCAGTGCGTGAGGCTGCGTACGAGTCGCTCGGCATACTCGCGGCGATGGAGGGACTGAACACTCTGCTCGACGCCTTCGAGGACGAGCACATGGGCGCCCGGCAAGCGGCCGTGCTCGCCGCCGGACGAATTGCACCCGAAGAAGGCGCGGATGCGATCGCGGCCCTACTCGACGATTCCCGCCCGGAGATGCGCTTCTCGGCGATTTGGACGTTGTCCTACTTGGGCGCGGGTCATTCCCATCGAATCGCGGAAGGCCTCAGAGACGAAGATGAAGAAGTCCGCTTGCTGACTGTGCAATGTCTGGGCGAGCTCGGCACGACCGGCAGCGTAGATGCTGTTGCGGGCTTGCTCCAAGACCCTTCGGACGCCGTCCGGTTCGCCGCCGCAACGGCGCTCGCGGCGTTGGGCGACGCGAGAGGCGCACCCGCGCTGCGCGCCGCGCTCACCCGGCCGGACCGGGCCTTCCCTGCCGCGATTGGGCTCGGCGACTTGGCAGACCGCGACTCGCTGAGTGCGCTCACGCATCTGGCGAAACATCGGTGGCGCTCCCCTATTTTACGGGCGGCCGCGGCGCGTGCGCTCGTCCGCCTCGGTGACCCGGCGGGGACCGAAGTGATTCGCGGGCTCGTTCGAAGCTGGCGTATCGAAGCCAGGCAATACGCCGTGCAACTCGTCGGCGAGCTCGAGCTCACCTCGCTGATACCCGACCTGGCCCGCGCGTTCCGCAGAAGCCGAAAGGGCGAACGGTCCGCCTACGAAACCACGCTCGAACAACTCGCGCCGAAAAGCGCCGAGGCGAAAGCCTTGCTTGCTTCGCTCCGCCAAGCGAATCAACCTGCGTAGCGGAAGCGAACGATGCTCTTCGATACCCATTGCCACTTGGACGACCCGCGCCTTCTCGCAGACCTCGACGCTGTGCTCGATCGGGCGAAGGAAGCGGGCGTGCGGCGCATCACCACCATCGGGTGCGCGAACGATGTCGCCTCGGTGATGTCGGCAGTCGCGATCGCACGGCAGCACCCGGATCGAATCTCGGCGACCGTAGGCGTTCATCCGCACGACGCCAAACACCTCGACGATGAGGTCTGCGGCGCAATTCGCGAGGCCGGCGCCGACCCGTCGGTGGTCGCCATCGGCGAGACCGGCCTCGACTTCCACTACGACCATTCGTCCCGCCCCGCCCAGAAAGAGGCGTTCCGAAGACAGATCGCGATCGCCAAGGATCTCGGGAAGCCGCTCGTCATCCACACGCGCTCGGCACCGAAGGAAACGCTCCAGATCCTGCGCGAAGAGCGGGCGCAGGACGTAGGTGGTATCATCCATTGCTTCAGTGAGGACGCCCCCTTCGCGGCCGCGGCACTCGATCTGGGTTTCGTCTCCTCGTTCAGCGGGATCGTCACTTTCAAGAAGGCGGTCGCGGTTCGGGAAGCCGCCCTCAAGCAGCCTGCAGACGCCCTCCTGGTCGAGACCGACGCCCCATATCTGGCCCCGATCCCGAAGCGGGGAGAACGTAATGAACCCGCGTACGTAGCCTATACGGCGGCCCAGATCGCCGAACTCCGTGGAGAGGACCCGGAGGCCCTCGCCCGGACCACCTATGAAAACGCGCTTCGAGTCTTCGGAATCCAAGAGTAATCGGGCTTTTGAACCGCGGACCCTATCCGCCTTGACTCGCCCCTACGCATCACTATCTTTGCGGCCCTTTTCCTAGGGAGACCACCTGTGAATACGAATCCCGGCCTCATCGGCGCCAAGCTTGGCAATACCCAAATCTTCCTCGACGACGGGGAGGTTCGACGCGTCACTGCAATCAAGGCAGGGCCCTGCGTCGTGGTGGGGAAACGCACCCCGGACAAAGACGGCTACGCCGCCCTGCAGCTCGGCTTCGGCAACCGCCGCGAGAAGCTGGTGAGCAAGCCCGAGGCTGGCCACTTCAACAAGGCCGGCGTCGGGCCACAGCGAGTCGTTCGCGAATTCCGCATCGATGCGTCGCTCCTCGAGCGGTTCGAGGTCGGTCAGACCCTCGGCGCGGCCGACATCTTCCAGGACGGCCAGTTTGTGGATGTCTCCGCGACCAGCAAGGGCCGCGGCTTCACCGGCGTCATGAAGCGTCACAACTTCGCCGGCGCAGGCACGGTCGGTCACGGCACGCACGAGGCCAAGCGTCACGGCGGCTCGATCGGTATGAACATGACGCCCGGCCGGACTCATCGGGGTACGAAGATGCCCGGCCAGCACGGCAACAAGAGGGCCACCATCCTGAACCTTCGCATCGTCAGGGTGTTGTCCGACGAGAACATCGTCCTCGTGGACGGTGGCGTTCCCGGCCCGCGCAACGCTTTCGTCACGGTGAAGGGGGCCATCAAGAAGGTGAGCATGCCGCTTCCCGAGCCTCCGGCCAAACAAGAGGCACCCGAGCAAGTGCCGGAAGCCACCGAAGAGGGCTAACTGCCCCCGGGCCGCAAGCAGGATCACCACGGACGCCGCGCGCGGCGCGAAGGCTACCCAGCTCGCTCGGTCTACAAGCTTCAGGAAATAGATCGACGCGTTGGTCTATTCAAGAAGGGCCAGCGCGTTCTCGATCTCGGAGCGAGCCCTGGCTCGTGGACGCTCTATGTAGCGGAGCGCGTCGGACCGAACGGCCGCGTGCTTGGAATCGACCTCAAAGATCCCAAGATCACACTGCCACCGCAAGCCGAAATTCGCACTCTCGACGCCTTCCAAGTCGACCCCGAGACCTTGGGTGGCCCGTTCGACCTCGTCATCAGCGACATGGCGCCGAAGACGAGCGGCCAGCGTCATCCCGACCAGTACCGAAGCTACGAGCTCGTCATGCGTGCTCTGGAGCTGACGAAGACGGTGCTCGATCCGGGCGGCACTTTCGTCGCCAAGATCTTCCAAGGCGCCGAGTTCGAAGACGCGCGCAACGCGGTTCGGGAGGTGTTCGGCAAAGTGCGAATCATCCGTCCCGAAGCTACTCGAAACGAGAGCTACGAAGTGTTCCTGGTCGGCTTGGGCTTTCGGCCGATTACTTCTTGAGCGCCTCGAGTCGTGCGCGAGCCCGGTCGGCGTACGGCCCGTCCGGATCGAGCTTTGCAGCGCGCCTGAGGTGCGCCCGTGCTTTGCCGATCTGGCCTTGTTTGGCGAGGATCGAGCCATAGGCGTAGTGAAGCCCGGGGTCGAGCTCGTCTTGTCCAACGGCGCGCCGCATGGTCGCCTCCGCGGCCTCGATATCTCCGCTGGCGTAGTAGGCCAACGCGAGCTCAGCGAGAAGCTCCGTGGGGGGTGGCTCCGGCGCGTGGCTCAATGCCATGCGCAACACCGGCACGGCCTCCTCCGGCCAACCAGCCCGCCGGAAGCCCTGCCCGACCGCAATCGAGAGCGAGACGTCACCACGCACCATCGGTCGTGCGGCGCGAAGCTGCACGGCAGCGTCCTCGGGCCGCCCCATCTCGAGAAGCATCATCGCCAGGTTGATCCGAGGGACCGGATCCTCTGGGAGCCGATCGATCGTCGTGAGGTATTCGCCCTCGGCCTCGGTGAGCTTCCCTTGCTCTTCGTACGCGAGACCGAGGTTGAATCGGGCTGCGGTAAGCTCTGGATCCAGGGCGACCGCACGCTCGAGCATCGTCGTCGCTTCGGCGAGCTTGCCGCCCTCGCGCAAGAGCACGCCCAGGTTGTTGAACGCTTCGGCGAAGTTGTGGTCGATCTCGGTCGCGCGGCGATAAGCCTTCTCGGCGGACGCAAAGGCGCCGGTCGCCTCGTGGACGAGTCCCAAGTCGAGCCAGGCGCGCGCGTCGTTCGGGTCGTCGGCGAGGGCCTGCTCGAAGACACGCTTGGCTTCACGGACCTTGCCTCCGGTGAGCAGTCGTTCTGCGCGCAACACGTCGGGGCTCGCCACAGGACGGCTGACGTTCTCGACCGGCTGAGGCTCTGCTGGCGTGCTCTGACTAGAGCCGCACCCGGCAACGAGCCCGATGAGGGCTACCCATCGAAAAAGGGGACGGTCCTCTGTCTTCATGGCTCCTCGGCGCGAGCATGGAGAGCAAGGATGCGATCGTAAAGCACCCGCTGTAGCCGCTTCAGGCGGTCGGGGTCCTGGACTTTGTTGCCGTCGGCGTCTGACACGTAGAACACGTCCGCCACGCTCTGTCCTTCCGTGTTCACCTTGGACAGTGCGATGGTCAGATCCAGCTGATGGAGCGTACGCGCGATTTCGTGCAGGAGGCCGATGCGGTCTCGGGTAAAGACGTCGACGATAGTGTATCGCGACGATGCGTCGTTATCGACGCTGATGTGTGTCGGAACCTCGGGTCCCGGGCGTACGGACCACGGGGGCGGCGTGCTCTGCCGCGCGATCAGATCTTGGGCCGAGACGCGATTACTGAGTCGCCGGGCGACGTCTTCTTGGAGGGCTTCGGCGAGCCTCGTCGGCATGGGCGTGTTGTCTCCCACCCTGACCCAAAACACGTCGAATACTTCGTCCCCGGACTTTCGTTGGCGCGTATAGAGCTGTGCCGTGAGAATCGAGAGATCGTGCGCGGCAAAGACCGCCGTGAGGTCCGCGAGTAGGCCGGAGCGGTCAGTCGATACGACCACGACCTCTTCCACCTCTTCCGCCTCTTCCCCCGGACCCGGGTCCACCCGTACCGTCGCGAGACCCTCCTCACGGTCGCGTGAGATCCTCGCGTGGCGACGAACGACGTCGACAGGATTGGCGAGGAAGTAGCGATCGGGCATTTCGTCCAAGAAGCTCTGGAGCTCTTCCTGTCCGGCATCGCCTGCAAATCCGACGACGGCTTGCAGCTTCACCTCGAGAACGCGATTCTCGGTCTGCACCGGAACGCTCCCCGACTCGAGCTGGGCGAGGGTCGCAAGATAGAGGTCCTCGAGCGAGCGAGCCTTCCACGATGTCATCGCCGTCGGATTGACCGTCGAAATGACCGTTACGGTGCACAAGAACAAGTCCCGAAGGCGCTCGGGCGTTTCCACCATTCTCACGACCTCGGCCAGGCCCTGGGGATCGTGAAGGTCCCGCTGCGTCGCCCATCGGTAGAGCGATGTCTGCTCACGAACGAGCCACGCCACGTGCTGCGCGTCGACCGGGCTGAGGCCTAGACGAAGCGCCACGCTTTCCGCGAGACGGGCGCCCGCTTTCTCTTGGTCGCGCCCGCGCGTCCGGCCCAGTGAATGCAACAGCACGGCCAGGAACAGCGGAAGGCGCCTCGGAGTCTCTGCCGCGAGACGAGCGGACAGCGCACGCCCGCGGCGCTCGCCTCGGGTTAGCGCCTGCAGCTGCTCGAGCGCTTTGATCGCGTGAATGTCGGCGGTGTAGACGTGAAAGACATCGTGGTAGACGCGGCCCACGAGGGGCTCAAACTCGGGGATCATCGCGGAGACCAGTCCGACCTCGTGCAACTCGGCGACGGTCGACCCACTTCGGAATGGAGACTCATCGACGTTGTTGAGCAGCGCCAAGAAGAGCTGCGTCGCTTCTTCGGAGTCCTGCAGTCGCAGGCGCCATCGCTTGTCGGGAGCAATGCGGGCGATGGCGTCCAACGCGGAGTGATCAGGCCGCTTCTTATACCGCAGGGCTTGCCGATAGAACCGAAAGGCAAGCGCCGGGTCACCGTCGAGCCGTTGGGGGTTCTCCAACGTGATGGTGCCGTCCGCCAAAACGATCCCGTGCGCGAGTTTGCGGAAGGTGGTCGCGCGGGTGCGACTGCGCGGACGTGCGCGGTCGAGCATGCGCTCCGCCGTGAGCGCCACGACGCGGACGTGCCGGTAGTAGGCCTGCATGAATTGCTCGACACCCAGGGTAATGCCGTCGACGAAACCGAGCTCCTGTGAAATGTCTTCCTGGTCTCCGAATGTCAGCCGGTCTTGTTGGCGGCCGGCGCGCAAGTGGAGAAGGTTGCGGACGCGCCAGAGCATCTCACCGGCGTCTTCGAGCTCCCGTACCTCGCGCGCCAGAAGCGCCCCTGTGCGCACGTAATCGTTCTCGTTTCGTACGCCCCAGCGTGCCCGTGCGGCCCATTCAGCCACGTCCAGGTCTCTCAATCCGCCACGGCCCTGCTTCACGTCGGGCTCGAGCAGATAGAGGCTGCCTCCGAAGCGGCGGTGGCGTGTCTCGGTATCTTGCTCGAGCGCAGCTAAGAACTCGAGCAGGTAAGGCTCGAAGACCTGCTCTCGCGCGCCGCGCTCGAGATCGTCAAGAAGTGCGCCGCTGCCGGCGATGCGCCGGAAGTCGATTAGCGTCGTGGTGGTGCGGATGTCTTCGCGAGCCAAGCACAGCATCTCCTCGACGCTTCGAACCGCATGCCCGATGTCCACCCCGAGATCCCACAGCGGGTAGAGCAAGCCCTCAGCCAGCGCACCGACGAAGGGGTCGTCCGAGTCGTCGCACAGGAACACGAGGTCCACGTCGCTGTTCAGGCCCAGCGTCGACCGACCGTAACCACCTACCGCGACCAACGCGAGGCGCCCTCGAGGTTCACGGCCAATGGCTCGAGTGGCCGCGTCCGAAGCGCAGTACAAGGCGCTCAGCAGACCATCGAGGGCCCGTGCGTGTGAGCGCGCAGTGGCAACGCCCGGGTCCCCACGGCGCACCGCGTCCTGGAACGCTCGGCGATATCCACCGAGGTAGCCACTACAGGTCTTGCCGAGCCCGGGTGCGAGTCCACCCAGATCGACGACCGGACTAGATCCATCCGACAACGGTCACCGAGTATGACCGTCCGCCCCGGACCGGGCAACCGAGCCCCCTACCGCGCCAGCAGGTACGAAGCGATGCCGGACGCAATGCCGTCTGCCAGGGCCCGACGGTACCTGCGCTTGGTCAGCGCACGCGCCTCGGGCTCGTACGTCAGAAAGGACGCCTCCACGAGAACCGAGGGCATTCGCGCGCCCACCAAGACGTAGAACATGGCTCGCCGCACGCCGCGGTCGGAAAGCTTCGGGAGAACCGAGCGGCCCCGTTTCAGGGTGTGGCGTTGGATCTTGCCAGCCAGCGTCAGAGCGCCTTCCGCTTGGGTCCGCCGATGATACTTCGCGAGCAGACTCTGGATTCCGGTCACCTCCGCCACACGCGTGCCGTTTTCGCGCGCGGCGAGCCGGAGTGCCTGCCGGTTGTTCGTCGTGTCGAGCACGAAGGTCGTAACGCCGCCTTTTCGGACGGTCTCCGAGCTCGCGTTCAAATGAATCGACACGAACGCGTCCGCCTCCATCGCATTGGCCAGCGCGCACCGTTCTTCGAGCGACAGATCGACGTCGCTGGACCGTGTAAGCATCACGCGCGCCCGGGGCATGATCGCGCGTAATCGGCTTGCGGTGAGCTCTGCCAAGTCGAGCGCCACCTGCGACTCGACGAGTCCGTGCTGCTCGTTCGCCGCGCCCGGCTCGCGGCCACCGTGCCCTGGGTCCAACACCACGAGCGGCCTTCCCTTCTTGGGTGAGCGGCTGACCGCGCTGACGTCGACGACGATGCGATACGGATCGGTGAGATAGAAGATTCGGCCGGTCGCGCCCGGTTGAAGGTCCAGCACGACGCGCGGGTTCGGGGTGGCGAGCCGTACGCGCCGCAAGCCGCCTCGCTCGATGGACTGGGAAACGGGAACGCTGTCGCCCCACTCGACGTGTTCGAGCTCGATCGCGATACGAGCCGGCAGAATGCCTTGCGCTGGGAGCTGCCTCTGGTGAAACAGCGGAGCGCCTTCGAAGAGAAGGACCACCCGGGCCCCCGCTGTGTCCTCGTCTCCTGCGCCATACACGTCGATCCTCACCAAACGAGCTTGCTGGCGGTCGGGCGCGGCCGGATCGGGGAGCTCAGGCAGCGGCTCGGGAAGCACCCGATCGGGCCTTGGGGACGAGTCGCCCTGACAGCCCGCGGCGACCAGCAGTAGCCCGAGCAGACAGAGTTTCGCTGTGTTCTTCCGGCCCCGAATGCACGCGTGTTTACGCGACGACGGCACGACCGTCAACGGAGCGCCGCTCGTTGACCCGCCTCAGCCGATCGCCTAGCTTCCGCGGCATGGCGGGCTTGACCTATCGCGATGCCGGTGTCGACATCGAAGCTGGCGAGCAACTCGTCGAACGGATCAAACCGCTCGCGCGATCGACACGTTCCGAGCACGTGCTGGGTTCGCTGGGTGGCTTCGCGGGCCTCTGTTCGCTACCGAACGACATCGAGGACCCGGTGCTCGTCTCCGGAACCGACGGCGTCGGAACCAAGCTGAAGCTGGCGTTCGAGCTCGACCTCCACGACACCATTGGTATCGACCTCGTTGCGATGTGCATCAACGACATCATCACGGTAGGCGCCCGACCGTTGTTTTTTTTGGACTACTTCGCCACGTCGAAGCTCGACGTGGATCAAGGCGAGGCCGTCGTGAAGGGCATCGCAGACGGCTGCCGCCAAGCGGAGTGCGCGCTTCTCGGAGGCGAAACGGCCGAGCTGCCGGGCTTCTACGCGTCGGGCGAATACGACTTGGCCGGCTTCGCGGTGGGCGTCGTCAGCCGCAAACGCCTCATCGATGGCGAAGCGGTTCGACTGGGCGACCAGGTGGTCGGAATCGCGTCCTCGGGATTGCACTCAAACGGGTTCTCGTTAGCCAGACGCGTGCTTTTCGATGGCGATGCGCCGCTCTCGCTCCACGATCCATTCGGGTCGCGAGGGACCCTCGGCGACACTCTGCTCCGTCCCACGAGGAGCTACGTGAACGCCGCGCGAATCGCTCTCGAGCACGACGTGCACGCGATGTGTCACGTCACGGGCGGCGGCCTCCCCGAAAACCTCCCTCGGGTCATGCCCGAAGGTCTCGGGATCACAATCGATGCAAGCTCCTGGACACCCGATCCCATCTTCGCTCTGATCCAGGAGCGAGGCTGCATTGCGGACACGGAGATGTGGCGGACGTTCAACATGGGCGTCGGCTTCGCGATAGTAGTGGACTCCGAACGCACCGCAGGTCTGGTCGACGCGCTCAACGCGAGCGGCGAACGCGCCTTCATCATGGGCGAGGTCATCGGCCGCGAAGGTGTCTCGTTCTCGGCGTAGAGCCTCTCATGGACGTAGTGGTTCTCGTTTCTGGTCGCGGCTCCAACTTGAGAGCGATCTGCAATGCGATCGACGCGGGCACGTGCGATGCGGGCATCGTGGGCGTCGTTTCGGACCGAAAAAAGGCTGCGGCGTTGGAGTTCGCCGAAAAGCGAGGAATCCCCACGCGGGTAGTTTCGCTCCGCAGGGGCGATGACCGCGACTCCTGGAATGAGTCGCTTGCCGACGAGGTGGCTGCGCTGAAGCCCGATCTGATCGTCTTGGCCGGCTTCATGCGCGTGTTGGGCGCGCCATTGCTCGAACGGTTTCCGGGTCGGATCATCAACGTGCACCCTGCCCTGCTCCCTTCGTTCCCCGGGCACAGCGGGCCACAAGATGCGCTCGACCGCCATGTACGCATCAGCGGGTGCACGGTGCACATCGTCGACGCGGGCGTCGACACGGGTCCAATCCTCGCGCAGGCCGCGGTCCCCGTGCTCGCTGACGACACGGCGGATACCCTTCATGCTCGAATTCAGGTTCAGGAGCACCGGCTCTTGCCGCGCGTGATTCACCAAATCGCAATCGGCGCGATTACACTCGACCCGTTGACCGCGAGCACCCCGGTCGCGGACCCCGCTCGCTCGCTAACCGTGCCGGACGCCTAGACCCGTGCCGACCAGCTTCTACGACGTCGTCGTCCTGGGCACCAATCTCGAGCCACTACTGTGCGCAGCGCTGCTCGCGCGCGAAGGCCTTCGGGTGCTGGTGCTCGGTCAGGGCGTGCCCGAGCCTTCCTACACACTGGCAGACGTCGAGGTGGAGCCCCTCGGACTTACGATCACCGGCACGCAGAGTCCCATCGTTCAGAGCACGTTGGATGACCTCGCGCTCAGACAAGACGTTCGCCAACGCACGGTGGATCGGAGCCACGTATTTCAGCTGCTGCTTCCGGAGCATCGGATCAATGTCTATCCCGAGACTGACAAGTGGCTCGCGGAGCTGGCGCGGGAGCTCCCCAACGTGAGACGCCAAGCTGCAGACATCACGCGAACGCTCGGCGAGGTCCGCGGCGAGCTCGACGCGGTGGTGGGCCGTGGACTGGTCTGGCCTCCGGAAACGTTCCTCGAACGCCAGCAGTTCTCACTGGCCACGACGGCGCAACGCTACGACCGACAGGGACAAGGTTGGACATCATGGAAGCAACTAGCGACAAGGCATCCACTGCGCACCGCGTTCGAAGCGGTCCTTCCTCATGTCTCGGGTTTGCTCCCGGCACAGCATTCGGATGCCAGCCGCGCGCGGTTGCACGGTCACGTTCTGTCCGGCGTGACGGAGCTCACCGGTGGCTGGACCTGGTTCCGCGAGGCGCTCTTTGAGCGCATCCGTTCTTGGGGGAGTGATGTCAGGCCGCGTGACCGCGCAGAGTCCCTTCGCCACGAAGGCCGACGCGGTCACACGATTCGACTCGCGCGGACCGACGAAGAGATCGGTTGCTCGCAAATCGCGCACGGCACGCCAATCAGCGAGCTCTCGCAACTGCTACCCGAACGGGCGCCGATGACGGCGATGTTCGAGCGTGTGGGTGAGCCCCGTTCGCGCGCGTATCGCTGCTCGGTGCACGTCCTGGTCGACAAGCGGGGTATTCCGAAAGCCCTCGAATCTCTCGCCTTGCTGTGCACCAGCGCGACCACCCCCGAGAAGTCGTTCTTGATGCGAAGTCGCGACGTCGACGAAGACCGAGTCCTGCTCACAGCAAGCCGCCTAGTCGAAGAGCATCTGATCGACACGGGTTCTTCACCACTTCACTTCGTGCGCGAGGAAGCCTTGGATGCGATCCGCAGCGTCGTTCCGTTTTTCGACGACCACGCGATCTGGATGGATAGCCCTCATGACGGCTTGCCTCCGCATGCGTTCCGCGGTGACACCGAACTTCCGTGCAGTGATCCGTGGACGAGAGGGCCCCATACGATGAGAGCGGTGTATGACTATCCGACGCGACGAGCGCTTGGCGTATGTGCACTGCCCACACGCACCCCCGCGCGGGGAGTGTTTCTCTGCAATGAGCAGGTGGCGCCCGGTCTCGGTTTCGAAGGATCTTTTCTCACCGCAACCTCGGTCGCGAGGATCATTGGGTCGCAGTACCGCAAGCACGACTGGTTGCGGCGAGGCCAGTGGGCGCGCCGCAGCGTTTAGGGCATATCGCCTGACCCTCTGGTATGCTTTGGCCCATGGCGGCACCTCAGGAAGCACCGAAACTCACCCTTCGGCAATTGCTCCGGCTCATGGTCGAGCGCGGCTCCTCCGATTTGCACATCACGACTGGCTCGCCGCCGCAATTGCGTATCGATGGCTCGCTCGTGCCTCTGCGCACGCCGCCTCTGAAACCGCGCGAAAGCAAGGCGCTTTGCTACGAGGTCATGACGGAAGACCAGCGTTTGCGCTTCGAAAAAGGGCACGAGATCGACTTCTCGTTCGGCGTCAAGTCCCTGTCGCGCTTCCGGGCCAACGTCTTCCTGCAGCGCGGGGCCGTATCCGGTGCATTTCGTGCAATCCCTTTCGAGATTCGACCGCTGTCCGATCTCGGCATGCCGCCGGTCATCGAAGAGCTCTGCACGCGGCCGCGCGGCTTGGTGTTGGTCACTGGGCCGACGGGTTCTGGCAAGTCGACCACTCTCGCCTCGATGATCGACAAGATCAACAGCGAACATCGTCACCACATCGTGACCGTCGAGGATCCGATCGAGTTCCTCCATTCGAACAAGCTTTGCGTCGTGAACCAGCGAGAGGTTGGCTCCGACACCGCCGGCTTCAAGGACGCGCTCAAGTACGTTCTACGTCAGGACCCCGACGTCGTTCTCGTCGGCGAGATGCGAGACCTCGAAACGATCGAAGCAGCACTGACCATTTCTGAAACGGGTCATTTGGTGTTCGCCACGCTTCACACCAACACTGCAGCGCAATCGATCAACCGTATCATCGACGTGTTCCCTTCCGGACAGCAGAGTCAGATTCGCGCTCAGTTGTCGTTCGTTCTTCAAGGTGTGCTCAGTCAGATGCTGCTGCCCCGTGCCGACGGACCGGGCCGCGCGATGGCTTGTGAGGCCCTCGTTCCGAACGCCGCCATTCGAAACCTCATTCGCGAGGACAAGATCCATCAAATATACGGCATCATGCAGACCGGGCAGGGTACCTCGGGCATGCAAACGATGAATCAGTCGCTTCTGCACCTGGTCGCCCACGGCGCCTTGGATCGGGAACTTGCGGAGATCCGGTCTCCTGAGCCCGACGAATTTCGCCAAATGCTCACCAATTTCGACCAAAAGGGCTATCAGCAGGCGATTCGCGGCGGTGCCTGATTCGGCTTCCCGCCAGATTCTTATTATTGTTAACGGCGGGACTTCGGCAATGGAAACTACAGCCAAACTACGGCGCTGCATGCCGACTCTCGCTTTCACGCTTTGCTTGCTATTTTCCACTGTAGCCGCGGCCGGGAGATCCGAGCACGAGACGCAGAGCATCGCGGTCGAAGATCGAGCAGAGGCTGCCGATGCGTACGACCAAGGCACCTCCGCATACCTGTCCGAACGCTACGAGCTTGCAGCGCATTGGTTCGAGCGAGCCTATCGCCTGGTGCCGACGTCGACGGCACTGCTTCAGGCCGTGCGGGCGCACCACAAGGCGGGCAACTCGATTCGAGCCGCCAACCTCGCGCTACAACTGCGAGATGAGTATCCGTCAGATGGGCGCTCGAAACAGGTCGCCGATGGGCTGGTCGCGTCGATGAAACCGGTAAGCCTTCTCGTCGAAGCGGAATGCGAAAAGAAATGCACTCTCGAGCTCGACGGTGCTTTGACCCAACACCCCACCTTCTTCGTGACTCCCGATGTGGAGCACTCACTCAAGGCTGCTTTCGACAACGGCGAAACGTCGACCTCCGTGCAAGGCGCGGCGGGCGACACTAAGAAGGTGCGCCTGGTCGCACCCGCGCCTCCGCCTCCTCCGCCGGTTCCCCGATGGGCATTCTTTTCGTCACTCGGGGCGACCGTTGCGTTAGGCGCGGTCACGGTGTGGTCAGGGGTCGATGCCAACAAGGGCGTGAACGCCTACGAGTCAGCCGCGCGAACCGCTAGCTCGCCTGGCATCAACAACGGCGCGTCTCCGACTCCCGAAGAAATCGCGCAATCACTCCTCGAAGAAGGCCGCGACAAAGAACGCCGGACCAACATCCTCATTGGTGTCACGGCCGGAATGGCGGTGACCACTGCGGTTCTGGGCGTATTCACCAACTGGAAGGGAGAGTCTCGGGCGGCGGCTTCCAAACGCATTGAGCCCTCGATTGGGGTGAGCAGCAAAGGCGGCGCCTTGACGATCAAAGGACGCTTTTGATGAACGCACCGGCCGGCGCACCAGGAGGTGAGCGGCTGCCCCGACGGATGGCGGGTCGGCAACTCGGCCGCTACGAGATCCTGACGCAGCTGGCGTCCGGCGGAATGGCGTCGGTGTACCTCGCGCGCGCACAAGGCGTCGCGGGATTCGAGAGGCTCGTCGCGATCAAGGTGTTGCATCCCCACCTCGCATACGAGCAGGAGTTCGTTTCGATGTTCTTGGACGAGGCGCGCCTCGCAGCCAGGATCCGTCACATGAATGTGGTGCCCACGCTCGACATCAGCGACAGTCCGGGCGACGGCTACTTCCTCGTGATGGAGTACATCGAAGGCAATCATCTCGGTGTCCTTCTCGGTCGCGCGGCCAAACAGGGCGACAGGCTCCCGCGACCTTTTGTTTGTCGGGTGCTCATCGATACGCTGCAAGGCCTTAGCGCTGCGCACCGCCTCGTTGACGAGCATGGAAAGGCCCTGAGGCTCGTCCACCGCGACGTCTCACCGCACAATATCCTCGTCGGAACCGACGGCATTGCTCGGCTCACGGACTTCGGCGTTGCAAAAGCCGATGTGCGTATGGCATCGACGCGAGCAGGTCAGTTCAAGGGCAAGCTCTCGTACATGGCGCCCGAGCAAGCGTCATCGGGCGAAACCGACCAACGCTCCGATCTATTCAGCGTGGGAATCATGCTTTGGGAGTCACTGACCGGCAGGCGCCTTTTCAAGGGCGAGTCCAACGCCGCCACGCTCAACAAACTGCTCAACGACACGATTGTGAAGCCATCCGAGCTCTGGCCGGACCTCGAGCAATTCGACGACGTGGTGATGAAGGCCCTGAGCCGAAATCCCGAAGACCGATTTCAGAATGCCGACGAGTTCGGTGAGGCGCTCGACGACGCGGCCGGGCGCACCGGAGTCGCCAAGACACGTGACGTCGCTGAAGTAGTTCGCTCCTTGGATGCCGAGAAGCTCCAGGGTGAGCGCATGCGGGCGCGCGACGCCATCGAGATGCTCGGACGCGCGGAGATCGCAGAGTCGAGAGTTCCGATGCCTCGTGTGGGCACCCCATCTGGAAGCAAGAACTACAGTCGAGAAGGCGGCACCGGGTCATACGTTCACGGGAGCGTCTCGGGAGTCCTCAGCGACGGCACGCCGGTTCTGGTACGCACCGCGTCTGACTCCAATGCGTTGAAGTGGTTCGTGATGGTTCTTGCCGTCGTCGTCTTCTTGTACGCCGGCTTCTTGGTATGGCAGCTCCTGCGGGCCCCCGGAGCACGGCAACCCGCAGAACGAAGCCCGGCTGCAGAGGTAGAGCCGACTCCGCGTGTCACACCGACGAAGACGGAAGCCGCGAGCGCACCCCAAGAGGCCAAGCCAGCACCGGAACGCGAGAGCAGGACGGCATCTCCGCGGCCTCGTCGAGGACCGGCGCGCCCGAAGAGCCGGCCCGAGGCCACGCGTGCTCCCAGGCCCCAAAAGCCTGCAAAGAAGGACGCTCCGCCTCCGCCGGCACCGGCGCCAAAGGCGGATCCGGTCGATATCGACATCCAGAACCCGTACCGGAACTAGTCCGGCAGGCGGCAGCCACAGCGGAATTAGGCCTCGCTTTTGACCAGGCGATCCCAAATCAGCTAGGATTTTGAAAGGCCCAGAGGGGATCGGGCGGAGAATTCATGGCCGAGTGGGTATACGAAGCGCGCACTCGCGCGGGCGAAGTCCAAACAGGAATCATCGAGGCGGACAGCAAGGACGCTGTGCAGTCGAGGCTGCGCGCGCGACAGCTCAACCCGGTCACGATCAAGAAGAAGGGGCGCAAGCTCAAGCTGTCGCTCGGTACCGGTGTCACGTCAAAGGAGCTGGTCGTCTTCACGCGTCAATTCGCGACGATGATCGATGCAGGTCTGCCCCTCGTTCAGTGTCTGGACATCCTGTCGACACGAGGTGACAACAAGGCCCTCAACGCGATCCTCAAAGACGTGAAAAACCACGTTGAGCAAGGGGGCACCTTCTCGGAGGGTCTGGCGAGACACCCCAAACTTTTCGACGAGCTCTTCGTCAACCTGGTCCGCGCCGGCGAGATGGGCGGTATCCTCGACACGATTCTCGACCGCCTCGCGGGGTACATCGAGAAGCGCGTCAAGCTCGCCCGGCAGGTTCGCGGCGCGATGGTTTACCCGAGCGCGATTTTCTTCGTAGCGGTCATCGTCGTGGTGGTCATGCTTGCGTGGGTCATTCCGAGCTTCAAGGCGATGTTCTCGGAGTTCGGAGGCGAGGAAGGCCTGCCTGCGCTCACGCAGTTAGTCATCTCAGCCTCGGAAGGCTTCCTTTCCAATGTTCACTGGATCATCTTAGCGACGGCCGCGTTCGTTTTCGGAACCACGTGGGTCTATCGTCAGCCGGTCGGCAAGCATTTCTTCCACAGGACGTTGCTGGTTATTCCAATTCTCGGGCCGGTGATGCGGAAGATCGCGGTTGCCCGTTTCACGCGTACGCTGGGCACACTCCTCTCCGCTGGCGTTCCGATCCTCGACTCACTCGACGTCGTGAAGAAGTCGGCCGGTAACGTCATCATCGAAGAGGCGATTCAGGAAACGTCCAACAAGATCCGCGAGGGCCGCACGATGGCCGAGCCACTCATGGAAACCAACGTGTTCCCGCCGATGGTCGTGCAGATGATCGGCGTCGGTGAACAGACGGGCGCCTTGGACACCATGCTCAATAAGATCGCAGACTTCTATGAGGACGAGGTCGACATCGCGGTCGCCGCCCTCACCTCTTTGCTCGAGCCGTTGATGATGGTGTTCATCGGCGGGATCGTCGGCGTGATCCTCATATCGATGTACCTGCCGATCTTCTCGATCGCGGGTAAAGTCAACGGGTAGTGATTCAGCCGCCAGAGAACCCGACCGGACGGCGCGAGGATCCCGATCCGCACCGACGGCTACAGTGGGTCCTGGGAGCTCGGCTCATCATCGCGACCGTTTTGCTGGGCGCCACGATGTACTTGGCGCTCGACGCGATTCGGTACGGCCGCTTCACGCCCACCTTCCTGCTGATTCTGATCTCGGCTATCTACGGCTCGTCAATCCTGTTTGGCGTCTGGCTGCTCCGCGGCCGCCAGGAGAACCTCGTCGCGGCCGCCGTCACCACCTTGGACGTGCTGCTGATCACGGGCTTGGTGTACCTGACCGGCGGCGCGGGGAGCATCTTTTCCTTCCTCTACGGCGCGCAGATCCTCACCGCCGCGCTCACTCTCGGGACGAGAGCTGCCTATTACACCGCCGCCGCAAGCCTCGCTTGCTACGTCATGCAGGGACTCGCTCTCAACGTCGGCTGGCTACCGCCACCGCCAGACCAGCCGCTCAGTCAGTATGTGCTCAGCTTGCGAGATTTCCAGCTGGCCTTGGTCTCCAACGTGGTGGGCATTGCGGCCGTTGCAGTACTGGCGACCAACCTTGCGCGACGCGCCCAGGTGGCAGGCATACGGCTCATCGAGGCGCAGCAAAGCGCAGCCCGACTGGTCCGCCTCAATGACGACATCGTTCGTTCAATCGCGTCCGGCCTAATCACCGCTGACGACGACGGGCGTATCCTCGGCGTCAACCGCGCGGCACAGGAGATCTTGCGGGACCACACCGGGACGCTCCTTGGTAACCCCCTTTCCAACGTGCTTCCAAGCTATGCGACGCGACCCCTGCGCGAGCCGCCGAAGCGGGCCGACGCGATCGGAAGGCGGGCCGACGGAAGCGAGTTCCCGATAGGCTATACGCTTAGCGCCCTCCTAGACGCGAGCGGAAACCCGTCCGGTCTGCTTCTGGCCTTCCAAGATCTGACCGAAATCAGGACGCTCCGAGAACAAGCCGAGGGGGCGCAGCGCCTCGCCGCACTTGGACAGCTTGCCACCGGACTCGCACACGAGATTCGAAACCCGCTGAGTTCGATCTCCGGCTCGGTGGAAATGGTCCGCGAATGCGACGCGCTTGGCACGGAAGATAGACGGCTGTTGGGCATCGTCATCTCCGAAGTCGAGCGGCTGAACTCCCTGGTGACGACCATGCTGCAAGTGGGACGCCCTAGTCAGATCGAGACGGAACCGCTCGACCTCCGCTCAATCGCAAGCGAGGTGGTTGCCGTAGCCCGGGGCGAATCGACGGCGAGCAACGGCCTGCGAATCGACGAGACTAGACCAGAGGAGCCTGTCATCGTGATGGTCGATCCGGATAGGATGCGGCAGGTCGTTTGGAACCTCGTCAAAAACGCGGTGCAGGCGTCGCCTCGCCGCGGCAAGGTCGAGGTCCGCACGGGACGCGACCAAGCGGGCCGCGCCTTCCTAGAAGTTGCAGATGAGGGCCCCGGTATCGGGGCGGCTCACCGGGAGCGGCTCTTCGATATGTTCTATTCGGGCCGAGGACACGGCGTGGGGCTGGGGCTCGCGCTGGTGAGGCAGATCGTCGACCAACATCAGGGGCGAATCGAGGTCATCGACGGCAAGGGCGCGGGCACGTGCTTCAGGGTGACGCTCCCGCTGGAGCAAGAATTGGTCAGACCGAGCTCAAGAGCTCTGACAGGCGAGCGCCCGGATCCTCGGACCGCATGAGCCCTTCGCCAATCAGCACGGCGTCCGCGCGTCCCTGAGCGACATCGCGGAACTCGTCGACTGTGCGTACGCCGCTCATGAACACAGCCACAGACTCGGGGGGCACTCGTTCAACGCAGGTCCGTGCCGCGTCCTTGTCGACGCGGAATGTGCTCAAGTCACGCGCGTTGACGCCGATGATCGTCGACCCCGCAGCGACCGCACGATCGACCTCATAGGAGTTGGCAGCCTCCACGACGGGCTCCATGCCGAGCAAGCGAATTTGCTGGATCAGCGCGCGGAGATCGGAATCCTCGAGCGCGCGAACGAGCAGCAGGACCAGCGACGCACCCACGTCGTACGCCAGGTCGACCTGAATCGCATCGAGAACGAACCCCTTGTAGAGAACGGGAACGTTCACCGCTTGCGCGACTCGCCTGACGAGCAACGGCGAGCCCCCAAAGCCCGGACCATCGGCCAAGACGCTGACGACCGAAGCCCCACCACGTTCGTAGCCCTGTGCGACTCGGACAGCCTCGCCCGCGCTCCAACGGCGGATCTCGCCGGCGCTCGGACTCCGAAACTTCACCTCCGCGATCACAGACGGTGACTCGCCCGGCGCGCGACGCAGGGCTCGAATGCCTCGCGCGGACCGCTCGGGTTGCGGCGGGCGCTCGACGGGCCGTCTCTGCGCAGTGTGTCTGCGCCGACGTGAGTTTTCGCGTCGCTTGCGCGCGAGAATCGCCGAGAGATAGTCCGTCATGCGTCTCGCGTGAATCGAGCCCAACGCTCGAGCGTTTCCTGGGCCGCGCCGCTGTCGATCGCCGCGGCCGCGCGCTCTACGGCCGCCCTTCGATCGCTAGCAAGCCCCGTGACGCACAGTGCCGCGGCCGCGTTGAGCAGAACGGCGACGCGCGCCGGCCCCTGGTCACCACGCAACACGCCACGAATGATGTCCGCGTTGCGATGCGCGTCTCCACCTCGAAGCGCTTCGATGGGCACCTCGGACAGGCCGAAGTCGCCAGGGCTTACTTCGAACGTCGTGACTTTGCCCTCGAGCAACTGGGCAACGGTCGTTGGCCCGGACGGGGAGACCTCGTCGAGCCCGCCATGGCCGTGCACGACCCAAGCAGCGGTCAGACCAAGCGCCCCGAGAGCCTGTGCCAATTGCTCGACCCGCGCGGCGTCGTAGACCCCGACCAGCTGATGGGTCGCCGACGCCGGGTTGGATAGCGGCCCGAGCAGGTTGAAGATCGTCCGAATCCGGAGCGCTCGGCGCACCGGCGCAACGTGCCGCATGGCAGCGTGGTGACTCGGCGCGAACAGAAAGCCGATACCCACCTGCTCGATGCATTGCTGGACTCGTTCCGGCGTGAGATCGATGCGTACGCCGAGCGCCTCCAACGCGTCCGCGCTCCCCGCCTTCGATGAAACGGCACGGTTGCCGTGCTTCGCGACCGCAACACCACACGCCGCCGCGACTACCGCCGCGGCCGTCGAGATGTTGAACGTGTGCAGGCCATCGCCGCCCGTGCCGCAGGTGTCGAGCAGCGGGCCATCGACCTTAGGTTGAATGGTTTCACAATGCTTGCGAAGCGCGCGCGCAGCAGCGGCGATTTCGTCTGCAGATTCGCCTTTCATGCGAAGCGCCACGACGAACGCCGCGATTTGAACGCTCGACGCCTTTCCATCGAGGATGGCATCCATTGCGGACTCGACGTCGCCTGGGGACAAATCACGCCCCGCAACGAGCTCTTTGATCGCGTTCGAGATCACGACGCCCTATCCGCCGGAAGCGAGGACAGCCAGTTGCGAATCAGCTCGTGACCATGCTCGGTCAGAAAGGACTCGGGATGGAACTGAACACCTTCGACGGGAAGCTCGCGGTGGCGAATTCCCATGACTTCGTCTCGGTCGGTCCAGGCCGTGACCTCGAGTTCGTTTGGAATTGTGTCCCGCTTCACGATCAGCGAGTGATAGCGTGTCGCCGTGAGTGGGCTTGGCAGGTTTTCGAACACGCCCCGACCCCCGTGAAGAATCTCGGACGTGCGGCCGTGCATGAGACGCTCGGCCCGCACGATCGCCGCTCCGAAATGCTGCGCGATGCTCTGATGCCCGAGGCACACGCCGAAGATCGGGGTCTCCGCGCCTAGCTTCGCAATCAGTTCCAAGCTGACGCCGGCTTCCTCAGGCCTTCCCGGGCCCGGGCTGATCAACACGCCACTAGGCCGGAGCTCGCGGATGTCGTCCACGCTCACCGCGTCGTTGCGCTCGACCACGACCTCGGCCCCTAGCTCACCCAAGTACTGGACGAGGTTGTAGGTAAAGGAGTCGTAGTTGTCGATCACCAGAATCATTGATTTCGATCGCTAGCGGCTCGCGCAGAGTGCGTCAACCAGCCCCCACGTGCGCCGCCTCGTAGCCGCGCTCCCTCAAGAACTTCTCGAGCCTCAAATTGACCATCTCGGGATACTCCAGCGCTGCGTAGTGCGTCGCCCCGGGGAGCACCATGATCTCCGACCCACGTATGCGCCGGGCCATGCGCTCTGCGGCAGACCGCGGCGTGAACACGTCTCGCGACCCGACGATGATCAAGGTAGGCACATCGATGAGCGGGAGGAGATCCCAGCCATCGTGCTCCCCCATCCGCTCGAGGAGACGGATGAAGGTTTCCATGTCGAGCGTGCGGAGCTTCACGACGAGCTCGGCGATCACTTGCTCATCCAGTGTGCGAGCCGCCAACCCGATCCGCTTCACCCACTCGCCGGGGTCGGGAAGGCGCGTCGCCTGGCGCACCACGGCCTCGATCGTTCGAGGCATCGAGCGCAGACTACGGAGGAATGGTGGCAGCAAGCGGCCAACCAGGTTCAAGTTGAAGACATAGTCCCAGGGCCGCCCAGCAACGCCATTGAGCATCGCGAGCGAGGCTACCTGCTCGGGAGCAGCCCGAAACATTTCGAGACCGACTTGAACGCCCATCGACCATCCAACGATGGCAGCGCGGTCAGCCCCCTCCTCCCTGAGGAGGTGCAATGCGTCCCGCGCGTGGTCGACGATTCCCAGAGCGCCGCGGTCAGCCGGGAGCGAGGAGGCATAAAGGCCCCGATAGTCCCAGGATAGAAGGCGGTACCGATCCCGGAAGTACTGAATCTGGTGGCTCCAGGCCTCCCAGCTGCCTCCCAGGCCATTGCACAGCAGAATTGGGCGTCCTTCGCCAACCGCTTGATAAGCGATTTCAGTGCCATCAAATGACACAAAGCGGCGTTCCTCGACGGGGGGTGGCATCATGGCGGAGGGCGAAGCCTACCAGGGGCGGCTTGTGGGCGCCCGCCTTGACAAGTTCGGTCTTAGACGGATAAATTTGAGGAAGCTGAAATGTCAGACGAACTCCAAAAATCCAAGAAAGTCCGCGATATACGCGAGCGACTCGGCAGAAACACGGCTCCACCGCCGCCAAAGAGCGCCGACGAGGCAGGCGTTGCACCGCCGCCGCCACCGATGCTAGGGGGCGTCGCGCCGCCGCCGGGCTTTGTCGGAGGTCAGGCCGCCAAGCGCTCCGGGCCATTTGCAGGAGCGACATCGCAAGGGTCCGCGCAGCAGGAAGTGCGCATCGTCGTCGACGAGCAGGCCATGGTCAGTGCACACGAGGGCAAGAGCCGTCGCATCCGCAAGTTGATGATGATGACCGGTGGCGGAGCGGCGCTGCTGGGTCTGTTCCTGGGCGTTCTTGCGACGACGGTGATGAGCAAGCGCAGCGAGTACAACGTCGCGGTTCGCGATGGCAAGGCGGTCTACGAAGGCGTTCGCGCAGCGGCTGACCAGGTCACGGAAGCCAAGCGACTCCTCGACCGAGCGGCAGGTGCAGCCAAGGCGAGGCCAGGAGAGGGACCCTCGGTCGACTACGAAGCGATCGAGCAGCTTCGTGCGTTGCCGACTCCGTTTACCGCTGCGGACTTTGCAGGTCTTCACTATACGAAGTTCAATCGCGAGACGGTCAACTCTTTGTTCTTGTACGCGCGCCAGGTGGGCGGGCTTTGGGACAAGTTCGACAGCGTGGCGGGCAGAGTTCTTCCGGAGCCGCGTCGCAAGGAACTCGATGAGGCCGCTCAGGACGAGACCGCGATCACGACGAGCCCTACCGGTTGCATCCCGACTCTCGGTGAAGGCGGCTTTCGCTGTGGTCTGGTGTACGTCGATATGCCCGACACGAATGCCACTTCGACGAAGCTCAAAGTTCGCGCGACGCGGGGCAGCAAACCCTTCGAGAAAGATCTCTACGTGGGCCAGGACTTGCGCCAGAATGCGAGCAACTACGTGATTCTAACGAACCCGGACCAGTCCGCCGGAGTGCTCGGCCGCCGCGAGAACGCGTTCGCGTCGTACCGGCGGGACTTGGTGGAGCTTTCGCGCCTCATGGACTCGACGCTGGAGACGCAGGGTAGCCTAGAAAAAGGCCTCGGCGCAGTCGCCGGGCTCGAAGAGATCGCCAGCTTCTGACCTGAGTTTCCATTGCGGTATCAGGGGGTTCCGGCTGCACTTCATTCGACGTGTGGACCCTCCAGCTGCTATCCTAGCGATTGGGGTGCCACGCTTTAGACTGCGATATCAGTCGACCAATCTCGAGATGCCTCTCGGGGAGTTTGCCATTGGTCGAAGCTCGTCATGCAACCTCGCATTGGCGGATGGACTGGTCTCTCGAAAGCACGCGGTGCTTCATGTTGGGCCCGACGCGATCGTGGTCGAAGACCTCGGTAGCCGCAATGGCGTTGCGGTCAATGGCGTTCGCATCAACGGCCCTCGCCGGCTAGCGCACATGGACCGCGTGTACATCGGGTCTCAAGAACTCGTGCTGATCGACGCGGCGAAGATGAAGGAAGGCGCGAAGGAAACCGCCGAGTACATCGTCTGCGAATCGTGTGGCGCAATCAACGGTGCCGCCAAGCGCCGCTGCGGCGAATGCGGCAAGCGACTCTCCACGACCGCCGGTGAGACCCTTACAAGTACGAACAGCGGTGTAGACTCGTCGTCCCATGCTTGGGGCGCAGAGGACACCCGTACCGCACGCGTGCTCGACGTGATCGCGGGGATCGCGAGCAAGGCGATCGCGATGGGCCGATTCGAAGAAGCCGAGCGCATGCTGCTTCCACATTTCGATATGCTCCTCGAGCGAGCGCTCGCGCATCGGCCATTGAGCGACTCCGAAAAGGATGATCCCGATGCGCTGTTTGGGGGAGCAACGACCTACGCGTTGCAGTTGGCCCAAGGGTTGGGAAACACGAAATGGATCGACTGGGTCTTCCGGATTCACACCGCCTCTGGCAAGCTCATGGAAGCGGAGACCATCGAAACTCTGCATAGTCTCGTGCGAAGCCACAAGTACTCCAAGCCCAACTACCTCCGCGCATACCTGCACGTCATCCAAAATAGTACGGCGGAGTACGGCGCGTCCGAGCGGTTCCTCGTGCGGCGTCTCGAAGGGCTAGAGCAGGTCGTTTCGGCGCACTAGCCGGCTTGGCGGGTCTCGGGCCCTGCGTGGCGCAATGCGCTGATCGCGTCGGCAAGACGGGCATCCGGCGGCAACTTGTCGACGAGGGCAAGCACCTCGCGTGATGGGGGCTCGTCCGCGCGCCCGTACAGCCGGACTCCGATCTCGATCCAGCGCGCGGTCCGCAGCGCACATCCAAGGCGGGCCGCGCACTCGGCGACGCCAAGGACGCGGCTCGACTCGACATCGACGCCCGCATCGAGCTGCTCCTCGAGCTCCGGCACGCCACGTGACATCATCCGCTCGGCGTCGGCCAGGCGGCCCTGCTCGATGGCGCGGTCCACGACCTGCGAAAGCAGATGGAACGTCCAGCCTGACGCCGCGACGTCGCGAACGGAGGTGCTCACGCCCTGCTCGGTCGGAACCGCGCCGCAGTGCGGGCACTGCGGGCTCGCGCTCGGATACGGAACCGCGCAGCCGACACAAAACGTGAGCCCACACGTGGTCCGGTGGTTCTTCTTCCCGGCGTTGGGGATCAGGAACACCAGCTCCTGCGTCCCGATGCGAATTCGGTCTCCGTCCTCGAGCGTGGCGCGGCCGACGAGAGGCCGTCCGTTGAGCTGCGTCCCATTGCGGCTCTGGAGGTCTTCCAGAGCTGGCTCAGATCCGGAGAGGTCGATTCGAATGTGCCGACGTGACAGCATCGGATCGTCGATCGTCATGTGGCCCAGCGAACCCCGACCGACAACAACCTCGTCACCGATCAGGTCGACCTCTTGTAGATGACACCGTAGACGATACCGCAAACCCGGCCCCCTCAGGACTCATCAGATTACCTGGGGAAACGGGGCGGTGTAAATCCTACCCCTACCTACGTCGGTGCTATTTCTTTTCGTCGACGTCCGGGGTCTCGTGACGCCGGATTTCGCCGGTGATCCGGTCGGCGATATCGGCTTGCGGGTCGTCGTTGCTCTCGTCGGCAACCATGTCGACCAACGTTTCGCTGGTCTCCGCCTGCTCGGGCTTGTTCTTTCGAAGCTGGCCGAGCCGTGCGACCGTCTTCGGATCTTCGAGGATCAGGCAGTAGAATCCGTAGAATTCGTTGTTGTCGACGGCGCGCGCCGACACCCGCGGCTCTCTCCACTCGTACCATTGCGCGGGCTCACCGCCGGACACGACGACCCCACTCTTCTTCTTGGCCTTGCCGTAACGCTGCTGAAGGTTGCCGCCGAACTCGGCGAAGCTCGCTCCCTGGAACACGGAAGCGTCGAACGCGCGGTAGCGCTTCCACAGCCGGTCATTGATGAAGAAGAAGTAGTCTTGTGTGTTCTTCGTTCGGACGCGAAGCAAGGATTCGGCATTTTTGTGAGTGAACTCACCTTTGAGATAGCCAGAGTCGTACGCACTCGGCGTTCCGTCGAACTCGAAGTAGGAGTCGCGAATCTGCTGGGCCTCCTCGGCCATCTTGTGGCGGATCCGATCCTCTTCGATGGCATCGGTCGTCTTCGAGATCGGCTCCTGATACGAGACCTCGATGTTCTTCTTGAGGTGGCGATACACCTGCTTCGGCGTCCAACCCCACGGAATCTCGCCCATGGATTGCTCGAGCGCACTGGGCGCCCTGTTGCTGGCACTGCCCTTGTCGGCATAGACGCCCGCACCGAGCAGAAGTCCAAAAGCCACCAAGAACGCCCCATAAAATGAACGTCGCATAACCAAACCCCTTACCCCCTCAAGTTAGCACTCCCCCGACCCCCACCACAAAAAGGAGTCAGATCCCTTTTTCGGGGGATTGGAGGGCTAGGAAGAGCATGGTGCCACCGGCAACGGCGGCGGGCATGAAGAAGAGGTTGGCCAGAGGGATGAAAAGGAGGACCCATACGCCAGTGCCGAAACCCGCCACGGCGGGGAGCTGGCGGCGGGTGAAGGTAAGCCGGTCGCCGACGGACCAGTTGCGGCGGGCAGCGGGCCAGTCGACGTAGTCGATGCCGAGGTAGACCGCGGTGAGCGCGAAGGCGAAGAGGGAAATGAGCTGACCCAGCCCCGGGACAAAGAACGAAGCGAGGAACATCGGCGCTACGACGGCCAGGTAAACCAGCACCTTCAAGAGCTCGAGCCGAATCGTTCGCACGATGTCCGCGACCATGCGGCTGAATGAAAACGGCGGCGGAGCGACGCCGGTCAAGATGTGCTCAACCGCCTCGCTGAGGGCGTCGTTGAACGGAGCGGCGACGACGCTCGACAACACGAGGACCAACACCAGGCCGAGGAACGTGATCAGGATCCCAGAGATCAGCTCGATGAGCCAGCGTAGCGCGCGCAGTAACCCTCCAACCCAGCCAGCGGCCTCGTTCCAACTTTCCGGGAACAGCGACCAGACCGCGCCACCGAGGTCGTCGTAGTAGCTCCCCGCGCCGTAGAACACGGCAAGCAATGCGAGTCCCGTGACCAGGATCGGGAACACCCAGTAGCGCGCGAGCTTGGGGTGCTGGAAATAGACGAAGCGCATCCCTCGAAGCACGTACGACAACCCGCGAGCAAAACCGAGGGGCGACTTCGCGACAGCCCCTGCACCTCGAGCTACGCCCTTCATAGGGCGACGGCTCCGAGCGGGATCAACGGCTTCAAATCTTCGTCGTCGAACCGCAACTGAAGGCCAAAGAAGTAATCACGTCCCCCATTTAAGACGTTGTCGATACCAGCCAAGAGCCAGAAGCGGCGTATGATCTCGAACCCGGCGCGGATGCGCAATCGCGGCGAGATGCGCTGACCGAACTCGAACATGTCGGTGTTGATCTCGAGGCGGTCCTTGATGACCTTGATGTCCATGCCGAGTCCACCGCTCGACTCGATGATGCCGAAACGGAAGGTCGCAAATGAAATCGTCTTTCCAAATTCTGCGGAAAACTTGAGCCGGTCGGTGCGCGTGATCTCGGTTCGCCGAAATTCGTTTGGTTGGAAGAGCGACGGCGGGCTTTGGCGGACGATGGTGTCCGACACGCTGATCGAGCCACGTGGATCGTCGATGACCTGAATCAGGAAGTAACGCCCTTCGCGTGGCTGCAGATAGATCGAGAAGTAGGTCTTGAACGCGTTCGACAGCGCGTAGTACTCGCTCCTGAGCTCGACGATGGTTCGGAGCCGGTTCAGGCCCCCCACGAAGTTGTTCAAGCCCTCGGCGACGCCCTCGACCTCGTCGATGAGCGCTTCGTCCTGTGTGAGGCGCCCGATGGTGCCTTCGCCTCGCGCCGTGCGGCCAGACACCTCTTTCACGTCTTCGAGCACGGCATTGAGCTGCTCGGACGCTCGGTGGATCGACGCGATGGTGTCGTCGACCTCCGCAACCCCGCGATCGATGTCGCCTTTGCGCTTGTGGATGATCTGACTGAGGTCACCTGTGGCGAGCTCGACGTTCTCCATGATGCGAACTATCCGAGGCCCAGCCTCGTCGGTGACCTCTTTGATGTTTTCGAGCGCGTCGCTGAGGTTGCGCAACGCGCTCTGCATCCGGTCCCCCGCTTCCTCGGTGCCAAACGCTCGCTCCATTTGCTTCGTGACCTTCTTGACGCTCTGGGCGATGTCATTGACCGTCACGAGGATGTCGTCAGTCTGGACGCCCTGGTCGGTCGTGAGAATCTGTCCTCCATCCGGGATCTCGGGGAGGCCAGGGGTACCGGGATGGATGATCAGGGCGCGCTCCCCGAGGAGCGAGAGGCTCCGCATGGTGACGCGGGCATCTTCGTAGAGCGCCAGGTGCCCTTCGATGCGGAGGTCGACCCGGGCGCGAGCCCCCTCGAGCCGGATCGAGTCGATGTAGCCGACCGGAATGCCTGCCACCAAAACCCGAGACTTGGCAATGAGCCCCTGAACGTCGTCGAAGTACGCGTAAACCCCATACCCGGAGTCGGTGGACGATCGCTCGTCGACATAGCGATAGACGGCAAAGGTGACGACCAGCCCGAGAACCACCATCAGGCCGACTCGGGCCGCGTTCCAAGTCTCTCGCATAGAGCCGGCCGAATCGTAGTCGAAGCGGACCCAAACAGCCATCGCCGCATGTGCCCAAGACCGAGATCAGCACTCCTTGCAGTGACGCGAAACGACGCTATGGCCTTGCAACTTGTCTCAGGGAATCGACGCGATGACAGCCGCTGCGCTGGGTGTGTTGCAAGGACTGACCGAATTTCTACCCGTGTCGAGCAGCGGGCATATCGCGATCGGCGCCCAGTTCTTTGGCATCCGCGAGAATTCCCTCGCGCTGGTGATTCTCCTTCATTTGGGCACATTGGCCGCCACGGTGGTTCTCTTCCGGCGCGACATCGCCGTGCTCGCCAGTGAAGGAATCGCCGCGCTGCGCGATCCAAGTCGCTTTCGCGCGACCCCCGAGGGGCGAACTCTGGTCGGGATCGTGATCGCGACCCTAATGACGGCTCTCCTCGGATTGCTCCTCCGCAATGTGGCCGAGGCATTCGCCGAGGACCTCCGCCTGGTCGGCTATGGCTTTCTCGTCTCGGCGGCGGTCCTCATCGCAAGCGGCGTCGCCCGTGGGACGGGCGCTGAGGTGTCGTGGTGGCAGGCCGTCGGAATCGGCATCGCACAAGGCCTGGCCGTCCTGCCGGGCGTGAGCAGGAGCGGGTCCACCATCGCCGTCGCCATGCTCCTGGGTGTCCAGGGTAACGTGGCGTTTCGATTCTCGTTTCTAGTCTCACTTCCGGCCATCGTCGGGGCGGCGGCGTACGAGGCGAGCGGCGCCGACGGGCTCGGCTCACTAGGCCCGGAGGCGTGGGTCGGAGGCGCGACGGCCCTCGTGACGGGATACGTTGCGCTTGTTATGCTCCGCCACATCATTCTCGTCGGACGTATGTGGACGTTCGCGATCTACCTCCTGCCTCTCGGATTCTTCCTGGTTACCCGCTGAGCAAGCAATCGGCTCATGACTAACACCAATACGGACAAAGCGTACGCCGTGATCATGGCGGGAGGCTCCG
>CAXMRM010000177.1:0-6096 GCA_964196015.1 uncultured Myxococcota bacterium | reverse complement strand
ATGCCAATGCAAGGGCGACAATCGACCAGTTTCTTGCTAACACCAGCGCTCTTGACCCGTTCAGGGCGGTACCTATGAATGGCCAGATGTTGCTGAATCGGCTTGCGAGCGATTTCGAACGAGTGCGTGCGCAAACCGAAGTGCTTGCAGCGCCGCTCTCCGCCGAAGACCAATGCGTCCAAAGCATGCCGGACGCGAGCCCTACCAAGTGGCACCGCGCACACACGACGTGGTTCTTCGAGACGTTTATGCTCGGTCCCGCCGGCGTGGAAGGCCTTTCCCCGGAGCCGTACGCCGTGCTGTTCAACAGCTACTACAACGCTGTCGGTGAGCAGTACCATCGTCCGTCACGCGGGCTTCTGACGCGGCCGAGCCACGATGAGGTCACCGCTTACCGTAAACGAGTCGACTCCGCCGTCTTCGATCTGTTTCGCACCGACCTCGACAGCAAGCTGCCGCGGCGCATCGAGGTCGGCCTTCATCACGAGCAGCAACACCAGGAATTGCTCGTCACGGACATCAAGCATCTCTTGTCGTGCAACCCGCTCGACCCCCCGTACGCCAACGATCAAGCCCAGCCCAAGGATGACGCTTCGGCTCCCGCGATGAAGTGGGCCGAGCAGCCTGGCGGCATCGTCCCCATCGGCTGCGACCCGGCGCTGTTCCACTTCGACAACGAGGGTCCGGTTCACGACGCGCTGGTCCATCCTTTTCGAATCGCTCAGCGCCTCGTCACCAATGGCGAGTACCTGGCGTTCGTTCAAGACGGCGGGTACGACCGACCGGAGCTGTGGCTCAGCGACGGCTGGCATGCAGTGCAGACCCATGGCTGGCAGGCCCCGCAATACTGGCGCCACGACGCGGGCGGCTGGAGCACGTTCACCCTTCATGGTCTTCAGCGGCTTCGAGACAGCGAACCGGTCGTGCACGTCAGCTACTACGAAGCCGAAGCGTATGCGCGCTGGGCTGGCGTCCGCCTGCCGACGGAGCACGAATGGGAGACCGCGACCGCCGAGCCGGAGCCTGCGCCTCTGTGTGGTCGCGCGCCCTCGATGCATCCTTTCGCGCCGAGCTTATATGGCGCAGCTTGGCAGTGGACGAGTTCCAGTTATGCCGCGTATCCGCGATACCGCCCCGCCGACGGGGCGCTCGGCGAGTACAACGGCAAGTTCATGTGCAGCCAGTACGTGCTGCGGGGTAGCAGTTGCGCGACACCAGCCGGTCACGCGCGCCGAAGCTACCGAAATTTTTTCCCACCGGAGGCTCGTTGGCAGTTCAGCGGCATCCGACTGGCACGGGATGGCGGTTGAGTCGATGATTGCATTTGGTCCATTGAGCACTGAGGAGCGCGTTCGCGTCGTCGACCTTCACCCGAAGGTTGGCGACCTGCAGGCGGAGGCGATCGAAGCGCTCCGACGCTCACCAAGAACGCTTCCCTGTAAGTACTTCTATGACGCCTTGGGTGCGCGACTGTTCGAAGCGATCACCGAGCTTCCCGAGTACTACCCCACGCGCACAGAGCTCGGGATCATGAGCCGATCCGTTCACGAGATGGCCGAATGCATCGGACCGCATGCCACTCTGGTCGAGTTCGGCTCGGGGGTTGGTCTCAAGACGCAGAAGCTCCTCGACGCGTTGATCGACCCGAGCGGCTGCGTGCTGATCGAAATCAGCAGGGCTGCGCTCGAGGCTTCTGCTCATCAGCTCGCGGACCGCTACGACGACATGGAAGTGATCGCGGTCTGTGCGGACTACACACAGCCGCTCCGCCTGCCGCGCCCTCATCGCCCGAGCTCTCGCACGGTCGCGTTCTTCCCCGGAAGCACGATCGGGAACTTCACCCATGACGAGGCCGCGTGCTTCCTCGAGCGCGTCGCCGAGCTCGTAGGGCAGGGCGGCGGCCTGCTCGTCGGTATCGACCGAAAGAAGGACCCAAAGGTGATCGAGGGGGCCTACAACGACTCGCTCGGGGTCACCGGAGCGTTCAACCTGAACATCTTGCGGAGACTCAACCAAGCCGGCGCCAACTTCGACCTGAGCAAGTTCCGCCATCACGCCCCGTACGTCGAAAGCGAAGGCAGAATCGAGATGCGACTGATCAGTCAGGTCGACCAGTCGGTTCAGATCGGCGACGCACACATTGCGCTGTCCGCCGACGAGCACATCGTCACCGAACACTCGCACAAATACGACTTGCAGCAGTTCGAGGACATGGCTCGCTCCGCTGGCTTCCGGCTCTCAAAGCAATGGAGTGACGACCGCGACTGGTTCAGCGTCTGCTTCCTGGAAGTCGACGGCGACTGAGCGTGCGCTACTTGCGGGAGCGCTTCGAGACCAGATCGAACTCCGCAGAGTAGACGCTGGCGCTGTGGCGGAAGCTCTTGTTGCCGTCCGTGTACGTCACTTCGAATCGGTAGGTTCCGGGAGTTGCAGTTTCTCCGGAGGGCTCTCTGAGCTTCGTCAGGTTTCCGATGACGAATGGGCGGCTTGCGCCGGGAGAGATTTCGACTGACCCCATGCGACACTCGACCTCGTGGAAGGGCTCGTAACCCTTCTCCCATGCGTCTTCCTTCTTGCGCGCTCGGTAGAACGGAGTGCCACAAACCGTCTTCAACCAGATCGTCCGCTTCGAGTTGTTGTGCACGCGCGTCTTGACCTTGTCGGCCGTAGTGACCACCGAAGGGCGCAGCTCGACTTCGATGTCCCGGGCCTCGGTCTGCACGACTGCGAGGCAGCCCTTTTTCGTCCAGCGGTGGCTCGATGGACACTCGCATGGAACGCACGACTTACAACGCACGTTGGGCGGGCATTGCGGGCAGCCGACGTACGTCCCTCTTGAGCTCTCACAGGCGGCCTGCACGCTTCGGCCACCGCGAAAAAGCTCGGGCGGCTCATTCGTCAGGACGCAGGCGCCCTTGAAGCACTTCGCGAACGGTGTCTCGCAATGGAAGTCACAGATCGCCAGCTCGTTCTGCCCGCGGCATTCGGCAAGCTGCTTCTGGTAGTCGAGCAGCTGTGCTTCGTTGACCGCGACACCGCACTCGCAGCCCCGGGACCGGCAGCTAGTCTCGACGACCCCGCAGGCCTCGCCCTCTTCGCACGACCGATGCGCCGAAGCGACCTCGATACGCTCGGGTCGCGGCTCGGCCTCCTCGCAGCCAGCGAGGGAGACTCCCACAATCGCGAACCAGCAGAGTAAACTCCGCGCCCCCATGACATGCGTCCTACAGAAGGTCGCCCGTCATGGCAAGAAGGGAACCACTGCTGCGCCGGCTAGCGTGCCTGAAGCCGGGCGATCCGCTCTTCCAGCGGAGGGTGGGTCGCCATCAGCTTGCGCATCCCCTCGCCGCGGATGCCGAAAGCCGTCAGGTTGCCCGGGAGCTGTGATGGCGCGTCTCGCATCGACCTCAGGCGGTTGAGCGCGGCAGCCATCGCCCCGGCGCCTTCGAGGTCGGCACCGCCAGCGTCCGCGCGGAACTCCCGGCGCCTCGAAAACCAGGCCACGATCATGCTGGCGACGATGCCGAACGCCATTTGCAGCGCGATGTAGATCATGAATCGGCCGCGCTCGAACTGGCTTGCGATGATCCGGGCGAGGAACAACACGAAGGTGTTGAGCACGCCCTGGATGAGGGTGAGTGTGACCATGTCGCCGTTGGCTACGTGTGAGATTTCATGGCCGAGCACGGCCTCGACTTCCTGCTTGTTCATCAAGCGCAACAGCCCAGTGCTCACCGCCACGAGCGCTTTGTTGCGGAACATCCCGGTCGCGAAGGCGTTCGGGTCGGGCGAATCGAAGATCGCCACCTCGGGCATACCGATTCCGGCCTGATCCGCCTGACGCTGAACCGTGCTGATGAGCCATCGCTCGATGTCGTTCGAGGGCGTCTCGATTACGTGTGCACGCGTGGACTTCTTCGCGACCCATTTGGAGATCGCCAAAGACAAGATCGAGCCTCCAAACCCGAACAGCGCACACCAAATCAGCATGCTGACGTACGGGGCGTTCTGAGGAATCACCCCTAGCGCGGTGAGCGCCGCCATCGCGATGGCCGCCATGAACAGAACGGCAATATTGGTAGCCAGAAACAGAAAAATTCTCAGCATTCACGTACTCCTAAGCCCAGAACCTAAGGCCCCTCGGCTCGTCCGACAACTACACCCGAGGTGGTTGCGTTATTCCGCCGGAAATGACGAATCCGGGGCCAGATCGTCGCGCAGCGCGTCCCGTTGGGCGCCAGAGAGCTCGGTTTCCGCTTCGATCCCCGGCATTCCGATGCCGAGCGCCGTGGGCGGCTCCTCCCCGAGGTTGAACGAGAGATACTGCACCGCTGACAGCCGCGTGTCGCCGACCTGGCGCGGGTCCCAGGTCGGACGCACCAGCCTACCGTCCGGTAGCGTCGCGTAGATGTGCTCGTTGAGCCCCATCCACTCCTGTAATTTCAAGTCCCGTTCGGCTTCGTCGTCGATTCCGACCAGCAGGGTACAGCCTATGGTGCCCGCCGGATGAATTAGCTCGTTGTAGGTATCGAGCTCGCGCTGAATGTCGTCTGCTTTGACGATACGTTCGATACGCGTCATCTCTTGAACCTGGTAGCGCACCGTCTCGCGGTTCTCGAAAAGAAACGTGAAGCACTCACCCACGAGGATGCGGCGCACCGACTTGGCGCGAAGGGCAGAGTCGCGCACGGATTCGCGCTGCTCACCATAGGTGACGTAGTCGAGTATTTCGGAGCATTCGACGCGCTTCACTTCGTGTCTCCTTCGGGTGTCTTCCCGGAGGGTAGTGCCTTGGGCGCGCCGAAGCCATTCTCGCGATAGGCGCGTGCGAGAATTGACATGGGATGCATGGGTTTCACGCCGGCGTGCTGCTGGAACTGGATCGCGGCCAGCGGGCAGTCGGTCGCCCAGATCTCCGCCTCTGCTTCCTTCATCCCGTCAAACGCCTTCTGTCCAACTCGAATCGAGTACTCGAACCCCTCGACCGTCATGGCGTGGGTGCCGTCGTGGCCGCAGCACTCCATCACGGTGGTAGGGCTGACCCCCGGAATCTTGCGGAGGAGGTCGCGCCCTTTGAAACCGACCCCCTGAGTGCGGAGATGGCAGGGTGCGTGATAGGCGACGTGACTCCCCGGGGTGCTCTTGAAATCGGTGTTGAAGCGCGGATCTTTTCGAAGCGACCACAGGAACTCACTCGGGTCCGCCACGGCCGCCGCCAGCTTCTGGGCGCGCGCGCGGTCTTCTCCTTCGAGCAGCTCGGGGTATTCACGGCGAAGCATCATCGAGCATGTCGGGTTGAGGGCGATGACTTTCGCCCCGGCTTCCACGTGCGGAATCAGGCGGTCTAGGTTTGCGTGGGCCTTCTTGCGGAGCAGCTCGAGGTTCCCACCTTCCCAAGCGGGCATGCCGCAGCACTCGAGGCCCTTCTCGCAGCGGACATCGATGCCGTTCTTTTCGAGCACCTCGACCGTGTCCATTCCAATCTGCGGCTCGTTGCCCTGGACGTAACAAGTCTGAAAGAGCACGGCTTCGCCGCCGACGCCCTTGTCCATCAACCCTGCGTCTTTCGCCCACGATTCGAACGTCGTCTGCGCGAAGTCGGGGAGCAGCTTCCGTCGATCGATGCCGACGAGCTTCTCCATGAACCAGCGGTGGATGCCGACGCGGTTCATCACGTTCGCCATGCCGAAGCTCGCGCGCGCCATCGTGCTCGCGCGGTCTGGATCTTCGAGCACCTTCAGCCGTAGCTTGTGTGGCTGCGCGTGCTTTCGGTGCCGGATTGCGTCGTAACGGTGCACGAGCTTGGGAAAGTCCAGCTGGAACTCGTGCCCGTCACGCGGTGTGTAGGGGCACTGCACTTCGCAGAGCTTGCATTGAAAGCAAGCGTCCATGACCCGCTCCGTATCCAGCCGCGTCAGCTTGCGGACATCGCCATCGTGCTCGTTGTCGATCGCAGAGAACAGGATCGGAAACGAGTCACAGTACTTGAAGCACATGCGGCAGCCATGACAGACTTCGAAGACGCGCTCGGTTTCCTCATCGAGCGCGTCTTCGTCCCAGTACTTCGCCTCGGTCGGGTCGTAACTCAACCCATCC
>CAXMRM010000176.1:0-2563 GCA_964196015.1 uncultured Myxococcota bacterium | reverse complement strand
TCGAACGGGGCACCCCAGACGTGTTGCGTAGGTCGACGCGTGCGCCGCGTGGTCGCCGTGGCTGTGCGTCACGATCACGGCGGCGATGTTCGTGGGAGCCTCCCGGCCGATGGCGGCGAAGCGCTGAACGAGCTTGCGATGCGAGAGCCCCGCATCGACCAGGATACTGGTTGTCCTGGACTCCAAAAGAAGCGCGTTCCCCTCACTCCCGCTTCCCAGGATCGTCACCCGCACGAGAAACCTAGAGCACAGCTGCGATCGCTTGGCAAGACTCTTAGCTTGCAACTGTGGGTCTTAGGCGCGAGAGTTCCGTCGTGGGCGACACGGATTTGGAATACGACAGTGTTCTCTTGGTGTCTTTCGGGGGGCCAGAGGAGCGTGCGGATGTCATGCCGTTCCTAGAGAACGTCATCCGCGGCAAGAACGTTCCTCCCGATAGACTCAGAGAAGTCGCGGCACACTACAATCACTTCGACGGCAAGAGCCCGCTCAACGAGCAGAACCGCGCGTTGATCGCGGCACTCGAGGAAGAGCTGCGCAACAGCGGTATCGACCTTCCGGTCTATTGGGGCAACCGTAATTGGAACCCGTTCATCTTGGAGACGCTTCTCCAAATGCGCGACGACGGAAAAAAGCGCGCTCTCGCGCTCTTCACCTCGGCGTACAGCAGCTACAGCGGATGCCGGCAGTATCTAGAGAACATCGAGAAAGCTCGTGAAGAACTGGGCGAAGGCGCACCGATCGTCGAGAAGCTGCGCGCGTTCTACAATCATCCGGGCTTCATAGAAGCCAACGTCGAACACCTGCTCGCCGCCATCGAGACATTGCCCAAAGAGCGTCGCGAATGTGCCCGCGTTGCGTTCAGCGGGCACAGCATTCCGGTCGCGATGGCCGAGACCTGCGATTACGCCGAGCAGCTCGAGGAGACGGCCCGGTTGGTCGCCGAGGGTGCTCGCCACGACCGTTGGCAACTCGTCTACCAGAGCCGCAGTGGGCAGCCGCACGTTCCGTGGCTGGGTCCGGACATCCTCGAGCATCTCGACGCACTCGCGCAGATCAACGTGAAGGACGTGGTAGTCGCGCCGATCGGGTTCTTGTCGGACCACATGGAGGTGATCTGGGATCTCGACCACGAGGCGAGGGACTACGCCAACGAGCTCGGCATCACGCTAACTCGAGCGCCCACCGTGGGCACCCATCCCGCGTTCGTATCGATGATTCGCGAGCTCATCGAGGAGCGCCTCGGCACGGTCACGGTGCGCCAGGCGTTGGGTAAACACGGGCCGTCCCACGACGTGTGCGCGCCGGATTGCTGCCAGTATCAGCCACGCGTGTCGCGGCCGCCTGAGCCAGCTTGATCGGTTACCGCTTATTCCGGGTCCCTGAACGAGGGCTCGCGCTTCATCATGTTGGCTTGCACGGCCTCCGTTTGATTGGGGCTGCCGAGCAGGGCGACCTGAAGCGCGGTCTCGAGCTCGAGGGCGTCGGCGCGCGACATACCAGGCGCATCGCTCAGGAGTGTCTTGCCCGCGCGGATAGCATGCGGGGACTTGGTTGCGATTAGCTTGGCGGTTTCGAGCGCATCCGCGAGCGGATGATCGGAGATCTTGGTGGCGAGCCCGAGCTCGACAGCCTCGGTGCCGGAAATGATGCGCCCCGTGAACGTCAGCTCCTTCGCAACATCGGTGGGCACGAGCCGCAACAGTGTCTGCGTGATGCTCATGTCCGGAATCAACCCCCATTTGATTTCCATGACGGAAAGTTGTGCATCGGCGGTGACGTAGCGAAGGTCGGCGCCGAGGGCAATTTGGAGTCCGCCACCAAAGGCGATCCCGTGGACCGCGGCGATCACCGGAACCTTCACTTCCTGCCAGATCCACGCCGCGCGCTGCGCCATGTTGGCCGGGCTTTCTTCGCCCCGCGCGAGGAGCTTCTGCATCAAGTCAGGTGAGCCGAGGAACGAGGCGAAATCGAGCCCAGCGCAAAAGGCTTTGCCTTCGCCGTGCAGCACGACCGCGCGGACGCTCTTGTCTGCGATGATGCGCTTGCCCATGCGGATGAGCCCATCGAACATGTCCGCGTCGAGGGCGTTGAGCTTCTCGGGGCGCGACATGCGAACGGTCGCGACGGTGTTGTCGATGGTGAGTTGGACTCGTTCGGACATACGGACTCCCTAGCTGAAGACGACGGTCTTGTTGTCGTAGACGAGGATTCGGTCGTCAAGGTGCCATCGGACGGCGCGCGCCAAGACGACTTTTTCGAGGTCGCGGCCCTTGCGCACGAGATCCTCGACAGAGTCGCGATGTGACCACCGCACGTCGTCCTGCTCGATGATCGGCCCCTCGTCCAGATCCGCCGTGGCGTAGTGAGCGGTCGCGCCGATGAGCTTGACGCCTCTTTCAAATGCTCTGTGGTAAGGCTTGCTGCCCATGAACGCCGGCAGGAACGAATGGTGAATGTTGATGACCTGACCCTCGTAGCTCCTCAGGAAATCATCGGTGAGAATTTGCATGTACCGGGCGAGTACGACCAAGTCGACGCCGTCCGCCCGCAGGAGCTCGAG
>CAXMRM010000175.1:0-9174 GCA_964196015.1 uncultured Myxococcota bacterium | reverse complement strand
GGTAGTTCTGGCGGGCGTAGTCGAAGGTGTAGACCAGGGCCGAGGTCGGAAAGAACAGCCAACTGAGTGAGGCGGGCACCCGATGCGTCATGTTGTTTCCGTATTGGTAGATCTCGGCGTCGAAGAACCCCACGACGTTGGTGTAGCCCAGCCGGCCCTCGAGCACCCGGCTCTTGCTACGGCCGACGAGATCGAGCGCAGCGGTGTTGTGGTTGCTCCCGTAGCTGGCCGTTTCGCCCTGGGCGGTGTTCGGGTTGGAGAACGGACGCACGGTTCGGAGGAAGATGTCCCGCACCTGCAGGGAAAAGACCCTGGAAGGGTTGTAGGAGAAGTCGATGTGCGCGTCCGCACCGAGGTTGTCGGGGATCCGATCGATGAAGTAGTGATAGTACCTCCCGCCCAGGCCGCCGCGAAACTGGATTTTCTGCGGTTCGGCCTTGTTCGCCTCGCCCTGGCTCTGCCGTTCAGTCCCCTCGGTGGCGACGTCGAGATACCCCGTAAGCCGTAAGATGAACGAGTCTTCTTCGTTGCGGTTTTGAAGGAAGACGTTCGAATCGTAGCCGCCTTCGAGTGAGAGGCCCGGGTGCAAGACGAGCCGGCCAGCCTTGAAGCCAGGGCCCTCGTTGGCCGAGCGATCGGTGCTAAAGCCCTGGGCGCGGGCGGCTTCTGGTAGCCACGCGGCGCTCAAGACGGCTACCAAAGCCAGAGCAAGCTCTAACTTCGAGCAGTAGCGCATGATCCCTTGCTCCCCCCGCGCATACCCAAACCATTCCGCTAGCTAGTTTACTCCACTGATGGGTGGGGGAATGTATGGGATCGGCCAGTTCGGGACCGGGGTGATCACTGCCGGATTCTGGTCCGGAGCAAACAGGTCGACGTCTTCTTTCACTTGGGTTTCGCCGGTGTCGAATAAATCCTGACCAACGCACTGGTTCGCCGCTTGGGCCAGCATCTTGAACTTCTGGGAGAGCACGCCGATCACAGTGAATTCGTGGTTGCTACGACCGGTGTCGCCGTCGGCGATGGCCTGGTTCAAGGCGGCCTCTCGGCGCTTCATGTTTTGAAGGTTGGCGTTGCACTGGCTGAGCTTGTCGTCCAAGCACGTCGCCCGGATGATGTCCTTGTCGCGCTTGGAACTCTGAAGCGCCTGCGACTGGGCTCCGCAGCTGGCAGTCGCGTTGGCTACCGCGGCTTCCGCAGTCTTGGCCTGTGCCGCCGGCGACAGAGTGTCCTGCTCGGCGGACGCGCCCATGGGCTCGACCTTGACGAGGTCGAGCGTCGAATCATTGCTCTCCTGAGCCACGGCGTAGCCCAATCCGCCTCCAGCCAGCAGCACGGCCAAGAGCGGCCCCCCCATGGTCCACATTCGTCTAAACATCAACGATCCCCTAAACTTGCAGCGATTATACGCGGCATGATTCTCATGTCAATGGATGCACAATTCAGTTAAGCAGGAATGCTATGGTCACGTCGAAACTAATTTTGGGGCTGGAAAACAAAGGGATAACGGAAAGTGACGCTGCCGCCCTCCGGCCCCGGGTTGAAGCGGAAGCGGCTGATGGTCCGTGTCACGCAGTCTGCGACGGCCGGACTGCCGGTCGTGTTCTCACTCGCCTTGGCGTCGGTCACGTTGCCTCGTTCTTGGATGGTGAAGCTCACGGTGACCTTGCCCGACAGGCTCGGATTCTTGCGAAGCTCAGACTCGTAGCAGCGGGTGATCGACTTCAACCGCTGTTTGATCTGCCGTTGCACGAGGGCGGCGTCGAACTCACCGCTGCCTCCGATGTCGCCGCCGCCCTTGAGGCCGACGTTGCCGTGGACGTCACGCTCCTTGACGGCCTGGCCTTCCTGGGCCGCCTTGCCGGCGCCCTTAGCCTTTTTAAGTGAGCCGAGGCCTGCCGTCTGTCCGCTGCCTCCGCCGCTACGCGTGCGCAGCGTGCCCGCTTCGCTCTTGGTCGCCACCCCAACACCCGAGGCCTGCGCCAAGACGTCGGCGGCGTTCCCGGTCACAGCGCCTCCGGCGAGCACGTCACCAAGGGCGCCGCCCTCCCCACCGAGCGCCCCTAGCAGCATCGCTTCAGCCTGTGCAGCGGCCTCCTGTGCGATGCGCGCGCGGCCCTCGGCGCTCGCACCCGGCTCCTGTGCGCCAGCGGGTTGCTTGCCCTCGGCCTTGGCCGGCTTCTTGTCGGGCGCTTTGCTCTCCGCTTCTTCCTCTTCGCCCTCGCCCTTTTCGATTTCTTCTTGGACCACCGGCGGTTCCATCGGCGCTTCGAAGATCAGGCGCACCAGGCTGTCGGGCACCTCTTGCGCGGCGTTGTCGACCTCCCAATCGGCGTTCTCCATGTAGATGATGAATCCGAAGAACAGCATGTACGAGAAGATGACCCAGGTGGTGAACGTCCAGTCGATGTTCTTCACGAACCCGCGCTGAACGGCGGCTGGCAGCTGCGGCTTCGGCGTGATCGGTGGCGCCGAAACGAACTCGAAGAAGACCGTGAAGTCCCCGACCCGGATGTTTCCGCGGGAGGTATCGGCAAGCTTGATCTGATAATGCGTGCCCGCGTTTCGCGCAGCGCCCGTTTCGCGGAGGTGCTCGAGTTTCTGCACGCCGCCGGGCAGCGCGACCTTGCCGGCCATGTCCCCTGTGAAGTTCAGGATGTAGTCGTCACCGACGAGCTGAAAGAGCTCGAAGCGCGACTCGAGCTTCGGGGGCAGAGTCCCCGACTTGATGATGAGGTGGTTCTTGGCGGAGGTTCCGATCGAGACGGTCTCCCGCCGCCGCACGATGCGCTCCTCGACGATTTTTTTGTCCCTAAAGAGACCGACCCGCAGGACCTTGGGGCCCGAGTGCTTCATCGGGACCGCCTCCATTGCCATGGTCATGGCGCCGGGGCGCGTTCCCTGCCTCGGAGTCTGAGGTCGCGCCATTAGAACGGTTCCTTTTGCACGCTGCGGACGACCTTGCGGAGGAAGCTCGTGCGAAGCTCGAGCACTTCATAGCCCAGGTTGGATCGGTTGAGGATGTAAAATGCGTTGGGTTTTTGTACCCGACCCTCGATGACGATCTCTTCGAGTTGGATGATCCGCGCTTGGCGTTTCTTGCCGCCCTGGGCGAGCGCGGCGGTCATCGACACGGCGACGAAAACCAGCGCAAGCAGCACGGTCGAAGCCCGTCGTTTCATGAGGCGCCTCCCTGTTCGCGTTCGATCCGACGTCGGGCTCGTTTGATCATTCGATCCAAGTCACGAAGATATTCCTCCGACTGGTCGTCTTTGGCCAATCGCGGCCCCATTTGGCCGCGATAGGTCTTGAATTCGTCGACCGCTTTCTCGTAGGCGGTGAGCTCGTCGAGACCTGGGAAACCCCCGGCAGCAGTGAGGAAAAGCAGACCCAGGCCGTAGTGCGCCCCGGGCAACTTCGATTGCAGTTCGAGGGATCGCTGGTACGCGCGCTGGGCCTCGGTCCACTGTTTGGTCGCCCGGTACGCGTCGCCGAGGTTGATGTGGACCGCGGGAAGTGTCGGGACGAGCCGCTCTGCAGCTTGGAAGTGTGAGAGAGCGCCCGGATAGTTGCCGCCCGCCAAGAGCTGAATCCCGAGCTCTATCCGCGCCTCCGCGTAATCAGGGCGCAGTTGAACGGCTCGCTCGTACGCGGTCATGGCTTCGCGCAGTCGCCCGGGCTCGGTTTTGAGCTTCTCGCCTCGCAGGAAGTGGAGTTCTGCCACCTCCGGATCGACCTGCATGGCTTGATCCAGGATCGAATCCGCGAGTTCATCGCGGCCCTGCGCGCGACTTGCCTTCACGAGCGCTACCAGGGCGGGCACGAACCGCTCGTCGCATGTGAGCGCGCGCCTCGCGGCCATCCATGCTTCGTCGAGGCGTCTCGCTTCGACCAACACCTCGGCGTACAGCGCCTGCATCTCGAGGTTGGCACGGTACTGGTGGGCGAGTGGCTCGACCGTCGCCACCGCGTCTTGCACTTGGCCTCGCCGGATCTGGATGGTCGAGATGCCGCGTGCGGCCGGCTCATAGTCTGGCAGCATCCGCAATGCACGCCGGTAGTAGTCGATCGCGTCCCGTTCGTTGCCTGCACGGTCGGCTAGCACACCTAGATTGTAGAGCGCCGGATATGCGTTGGGGTCTTTCTTGAGCGCCGCTTGGAAGCTCGTTTCTGCCGCGGCGGCGTTGTCGGTGGCCGCGGCGCGCACTCCCGCGTTGAACGCCTTCGTCGCCTTCGACGACATCGTCGGGCGGGCTGGCCGGCGGCACTGCTCCGCGCGCGTCGCACCCCACGGCCCCTCCTCTTCGGAAGACGCTTGCGTCTCCGAAGGGGCGTCCCCTGGTCCGGCCGGCGTTTCGCCACCCGACGTGAGCTCGGGCCCGGTTGGCCCGGAGGCCGACTGCCCCTTGCAGCCGTAGGTGGCGAACAGCATCGCTCCAATCAACAGCGTCGTCGGTAGCCCCAAGCGCATCACTCGTTCTCCTTGCTGATAGCAGGCGGGGCGACCCCAGGTCGAATCTCCAGCGGTTTGCCTCTCGGCGAGCGCGCGAACTCACCGGGCGCGTACCCTTGGAAGGTAGCGTCACGGGCTTGCGCCTCCGTGATGCACTCCGCGATGCGCTCGTCACCGTAGGCTTGGAGCCGGTCGATCGCGATGCGGGTATACTCGTCGTCGAAGCTGCCGGCCCGGCTTGCGCGGGCTGCCAACGCGTATCGCGCGACGGCGAAACACTCGACCGGGCGTACCTGACTGTCGAGCACCTGGCGGACCTTGTCCTCGAAGTCGAGCTGGCGCTCCTCACGTTCGTCGGGGCCCGCCTGACGGAACACCCTTTGCAGGTCGAGCGGCATCACGACGGGAGTGTTCAGGATTGAGCGCGCCAGAATTTCGTAAGCTCGCCCCTGGCGAACGTACGACGCGATCGTCCACCTTGGGCGCCTGTATGGGAAGACCGCCTCGTAGCCGGTCGCGATCGACTGGGCTTGCTTGGAGCCGTTGCTGATCTGATTCGTGATCGTGTTGATGTAAGCCTCGACGGTCTTCGGCTTACCCGGCTTGATCTGGAACTTCTCGAATCCCGGGAGCTTGCCGTCCACGAGGATGAAGCGCGCTTCCGCTGCGTACCCCGCTGCGATTGAGCCGGCGGGTTGCCCGCCGCGCTCGTACGCAGTCGTCACGTCCTCGAGCGCCGTGCGGTAGTCACGCAGCCGACCTCGCTCCTTCCAGGACTGTGCGATGCGCCAGTACGCCTGCACCACCAATTCACCGGCTTCGCCATCATCGCCGTACACCTTGATGAACTCGCGCATGCCGCTGATCGCCTGCGGGTAGAGCTTCTGCTTGAAGGCCATCTCGGCGATGCGGTAGAGCGCGTTTCGTTTCGTCCCCGGATCTTCGACGGTGTCGTAGACGCGACGGTAGTATCGCGTCGCTTGGGGGTACTGTTGGAGCCGTTCGAGCAGGATAGCCGAGTTCACGAGACCGTCGGCGCGCTTGCTTTGAACTTCCATATCAGTTGATTTGGCGAAGCGCTGCGAGTCCGCAAGGACGCGGTAGTTCTCGACTGCGCGGTCGAAGTCGAAGTTGCGGCTCGCGGTGTACGCGAGCTTGAAGTGGGCGTTCGCCAGGATCGCGTCGAGGGTCTTCTGCTCTTCCGCGTCTTGTGCTTCGCGAGGTCCGACCTCGTCGATGACGCGCTGGTAAAGCTGGCCCGCGGAGTCGAAGCGGTTGGTCGCCTCCAGCGCGAGAGCGGCATACTCGAGCGCAACCGGGGCCTGCCTGTCGCCGGGGTTGCTGTTGACCGCGGCCAGCAACATGGTGGCGGACCGCTCGTAGAGAATCCGCTGCTCGGTCCCGGTCGCTTGGCCGGCGCGCTTGTAGACGTCGAGCGCGTCCTGGTAGACGAGCGCGTTGAGGTCCGCGCCCGCGCGGCAGATGGGCTTGTCGCGGTTGGCCGGCCTGCTGCAGTCGATCTTGGTGGCGCGCGCCGAGAACGTGCAGCCTCGCGCCTGGATGTCGGTAGCAAGACGCCGAATCTCTTCGGTATCCTCCTCCGTCATGGCCATCGCGCGAAGGTTCTCCCAGGCGATTTGGCCGGTCGCGTCGGCCTCCGGACCCGAGCAGCGTTCCTCGTAGATACGCGTGAAACGGGCCTCGGCCTGGGGCCAGTAGCCGTACCAGTAGAGAAGCAGCGCGTTGTTGTAGTCGTACGCCGCACGCACGGCCTCGGTGTCGCGTTGGGGGCTCAGGCGGGTGAGGTAGATCTCTCTGGCCCGTGCGAGCCGTTGTACCGTCTCGGGCATCGCGACCGGTCGAATCGACGGAGGCGCACCGGTTGGAGGCGGGGCCTCGTCACGGATGACCAAACGGCCCTCCTCGACGTCACGATCGGCGATACGCTTCAACGACTCCACCACGCGCCGCGCGGATTCAGCGAGATAACGGTCGTCAACGTTCGAGTCCCGGACCTCGGCGTACTCCGTTGCGGCCTGCTCGTAGTTCTTGGACCAATACAAGGCGTCGGCGAGGTTGTAATGAAGCTCGTAGCCCTGGGGGTTGTTTGGGTACCGCTCCAGGTAGCCGCGGTATGCCGTTGAAGCCAGCTCGTACTCGACGCGGGAGTCGCGACAGAGCCTCACGTTGCGCTCCTCCACACACTGCAGACGCTGCCGTTGAGCCAGTTGGTGGTGGTGAATTGCGGTGACGATGAGCGCGTTCTCGGCGAGCTGCTCCGCTTTTCGCTGCTCCGCGGGACGGTCCATGTTGGCGTTCCACCAGGGGCTTCCCTGCACGTACTGGGTGAGCTCGGTGCGCGCTAGGATGGCGTTCTCGAACTCGTTGTGCATCTGATGAGCGACCGCCATGTCGTTGAGAATCTCGGGGGTGCGGTGGTGGTTTGGCCACTTCGTGATCGCCAGCCGCCAAGCCATGATGGCCTCCGGATACTTCGCTTCGTCGAAGTAGACCTGCCCGAGCTGGAAGTAGACTTCGGGCGTCCACGGCCTTTGCTGCGGCAGCAACGAGGCGTCCTGGATGCGCTCGATGCCGGTCGGATGACCTTCGATCGGGTCGGAGACCTGGTTTTCGTTCCAGTCGTCGTATGCGAACGCGATGCCGAGGTATTCAATCGCCTCAGGCCGAAGCTCGGAGCCGGCTTTGCCGGTTTCACTCCGCGCGTCGTCCGACCACTGGACCAACTTGCCGAAGTGCCGGATGGCCTGCGGGTAGCGGCTCGCGCGGTAGTACGCCCACGCGACCTTGTAGAGTGCGAGGTTGTAGTTTCGGTCTTCCGGGTTTTCGAGGATGCGGCCATATGCCGCGATCGAGAGGTCCAGCGCGTTCTCGCCGCCGAAATCGTCGAAGTGGTACTCGCCGATCCGGAACCAGGTCTCGCTGACGAAGCGCGCCTGCGGTGTGATCGGCTGGCAGTTCTTGTACGGGTCGACGAACACGCCCGCAACCGATGCGCCGAGCGGGCGTCCGTCCAGCGTCAACGCTGGGTACTTGGCCTGCGCTGCCAACGAGGCATCTGCGGGCGGCGGGCGCCAATCGGGGTTGTAGTCGTATTTGTTGGCGCACCCGAGCGCGAGCCACGCAGCCACCGCTTCCTCAGGGCGGCCCATCTCGTTCAGGGTGTACCCGATCAAGTAGTAGACTCCGTCGGAGCGTTCGTAGGTCGGGAACCGGCGCGCCAACGTCTTGTAGAGCGTGACCGTCGGCGTGAAGTCTGGCGACGCCGGCAGGTGGTCTTCGGCGGTGAGGTCACCGGCCTCGCGGGAGGTCTGCGCGTCGTCGTAGAGCTTTTGGAACTCGACGGCGCTTCGTTCGAAGTAGAGCTCTCCCAAGCGGAACATGGCGTCCGGGGTGTACTTCGTGTGGTTCGGGTAGCGACGAATGAACTCTTCGAAGACCCGAATCGAATTCTCGCGGGCCTCGTTGAACGCACGGTCTTCGGTTTCGAGCTGCTCGCCGTACCAGCGGTCGCGCTCGCGCCGCTGCTGGAGATACTCACGCCGCACCAGCGAAGTGACGGTCGAGCGGAAGGCCTCTCCGCTCTCGGTGAATCGTTCGACCTCTTCTTCGAGTTGCCGCAGTGCCTCGAGCTGTTGCTCGGTGGGCGGCGGCCGTTCGTCGACGATGCGCCTGTCGGTGTCCCGAAGAAACGGGGGCAAGGTGACGTCGGTGGCGCCCTCCCAGGGGGCGTCTTCCGCGTCCTGCGCGCCGACGGGAACCGAGGGGCCCCACCCCGCCAACCATATCGAGAGGAAAGCCAGCGAGGCGATGTGACGACGCCTGGTCATGGCTCGCCCTCGCTGCCTTGGCTTTGGTCCATCACGTCGCGGAACTCGTCGTCGAGGGCCTGAAGCTCGCGCGCTCGCTCGCGCGTCAACGCGTCAATGCGCAGTCGGTGATCCTCGCGCCTCGCCCAGGAGACGTCGATCTTGCCCAGGTCCGCTCGCAGAACCAGGTCGTAGAAGCGGTCATAGACGCGATTGAAGTTGAGATACGCGATCGCGCCGACGACATCTTCGGTCTCGCCTTCGAGTGACCCGAGAGCGACGCGATAGCGCGCGAGGTTGGCGATCTCCTCGTCGACCACCACCAACATCTGCGAGACGCGCTGTCGCACCGCGGCGGCGACCTCCGCATCGCGTTGATCGAGTTGGCGCTCCACGGCAGTGACACGCGAGAACGCGGCGTCGTATAGGGGTCCGCCCGACCCTGCCAGGTCACGCTCCCGATCGACCAGGTCGATGAACTTGGCGCGCTCCGCGTCGTCGACCTGATATCGCTTGTCGCCCACGCCCACATGGAGCCGGCCAACTTCGAGGCGGCGGCGAATCCAGGTGAGTTGCTCTTCGTACTCTCGGATCTCTGCTTCGTGCCGTTCGAGATGTCCGCGCAATGCGTCGGCATCGACTTTCTCCGGATCGACGACGGCTAACCCCGTCCTCGAGGCGACGATGCGGGCTTCGAGCCCGAGGATCTCGACCCGCAGTCCCTGAAGGTCGCCCTCAGCCGCCCTGTACTCCTCGAGCTTCTCGAAGTCGCGCTCGATGAAGTCTTCCGTCTCGACCGGCATCTTCATCACTTCGGCCTGGAGCGCCCGGCGCCGCGAGCGAACCCGCTCGACCTCACCCTGGCGGTTAGTGCGGACTGCGGCCTCGCTGTCG
>CAXMRM010000174.1:0-9259 GCA_964196015.1 uncultured Myxococcota bacterium | reverse complement strand
AACTCGCCGCACTGCGCCAGCGCCACCGGGTGCGAGAAGACGCGACGAATGTCGGTCACGGCCACGTCCGCCGCTCCGATCAGGCAGTGCGCGATCGGCTGAAACTCCTCCCCGACGAGGGAGAGTCCCGTATCGGCGAGCAGGTCATAACTCTCGTTGATCGACCCGGCGATCGAGTTCTCGATCGGGAGCACCGCGTAGTCGGTCTCGCCAGCCTTCAGCCCCGCGAGCATCTCGCGAAAGCTGTGGTAGCCGACACAGCGCACCGACTCCGCCGCACCCGCGAAGTGATGCATCGCTGCGAGCTGGCTATATGCGCCCTCCGTGCCCTGGTAACCGACCAGCAGCTCTTGTTTCGTCTGAGTCAAAGCGAACGGCCTCAGTCTCGAAAATTCACATATTGGAGCGGCAGGTCGAAGTCCTGCTCCTTGATGAACGCAATCGTCTCCTGCAAATCGTCACGCTTCTTGCCGGAGACCCGCACCGAATCGCCCTGTATCGAAGCCTGAACCTTGAGCTTTCCGTCTTTGATCGCCTTGACGATTTCCTTGGCTTTCTCCTTCGGTACGCCATCTTTGAGCTTGATGAGCTGCCGCCACATTAGCCCGCCTGCCTGTTGTGGCTGCTGCGCGTCGAGCGACTTTAAGGACACCTGCCGGCGGACCATCTTGCTTTCCAGCACGTCGCGCGCGGCGTCGAGCCGACCTTCGCTGTTCGCCCGGATCACGATCCCCTCTTCAGTCTGTTCGATCGTGCTGTCCGCGCCCTTGAAATCGTATCGCTGGCCGATCTCTTTGCTCGCTTGGTTGCGCGCATTATCGACTTCGTGTTGGTCGACCTTGGAAACGACATCAAACGACGGCATCTTGACCTCCAGGGCACGACCATATCACGTCGTTGGCTTCCGGCGAGTCGGCTTCTGTACGTCCACACCGGGGTCCCTGCTCACCAGCGGCGAAAAGAAGTTGTCTTTCTTGGTGTACTCGTCGACGCGGAACGCGAACTTGTAGCTGGGCGCCGACCGCATGTTGCAGTCGGCGCGCTCGCAGAACCGGCAGGTCGTCCCGACGGGAACCGCCATCTTCTTGGGATCGGCAAACGGGAGGTCGTCGGCGTATGCGAAGTGCTTCGCGTTGTCCGCGTGGGTTCCGAGGCCGATGCTGTAGGTCGTGCCTTTGACGAGCGAACCCTGCTGCGGCTCACTGACGACCTTGGCAAAGCAGAAATACGTCGATCCGTCGGGAAACGCCGAGTACTGCTTGCTGATCACGCTGGGCGTCAGAAACGCCAGATGCACGGCCATCTTGGGGCACGAGCCGTCTTGGTGCGGAAACCTAATTCCGTCGCCTGAGTAGCGCTTGGAGATGTTGCCCGCGACATCGACCCTCAGAAAGTGCATCGGAGCGCCCCGCCGCCGCGGGTCCGATAAATTGCACATCCTGTGGGCCACCGTTTCGTACGACGACTCGAAAAACTGCGCGAGGAGCTCGACGTCGTACCGGGTGCTCGTCACCTCCCGGTAGAACTCCGGATAGGGAAGCAGGAGCGCCCCCGCAAAGTAGTTGGCGAGGTGGATTTTGATCAGCTTCCGGGTCTCGGTATGCTGGCCGCTGTACCCCTCGAGGATCGGCTCGTGTAGCTTTTCCTCGTCGAAGAGGCCCAGCGCGATCGTGTGCGCGAGCTGAAATTTCAGTCGTTGCTCGAACAAATCATTCGAGACGGTGAGGACGCGCTCGTCGGCATTCCAAGTTCGGATGACAGAGCTCTCGGTACGCTCGGAAATTCGGTGTACGCGCACGCCTACCTGCTCCATCAGCCCGCGCTCGAGATCGTCGCTCGTGACGCGACGTCCGAAGGCGCAATCGCGCCGAAACTGCTGCGCGCGTTCCTCGAGCAGCTCGAACCAGTTGTGATGCTGCTCGAGAAAGTCCGTCACCTCGTCGTACGGGCTGTAGTCGAAACGAAGGGAATCATCGTCTGACTGCCGCTCGCGTTGCGCAATGCTCGCCATCACGTGGTCGAGCTGACTGCGCGTGTTCTTGTAGAGATTGAAGAGCACCGTGATGGTAGCCACCATCCGCGGCTCGGCGCTGATGCCAGCGAGGTCTTCCTCGCTGAGGTTCAGCGAGCGCAACAAGGGCTCGTCGAGTAGTCGCGCGAGTCCGTCGTCGACCCGTCGCTCGCCGAGGCTCCCCATGAAGTCTTCGACCGCGACGCCGTAAAGCTCGAGGGCCTGAAACAGCAATGGCAGCTGAACGACTCGCTTACCCTTCTCGATGAGGCTCAAATAGGCAGGCGAGATTTTGAGGCGGCGCGCGACCTCACTTTGCTGCAACCCCCGCCGTAGCCGAAGCTCCCGCAGACGCTGCCCCATCGCGGCGTTCGTCCCAGCCATCCGAGTCGTCTACGCTAAATTTACAAGATCCACCAGAGGCAAGAAGTCCGGAAAAAGCGATGCATCCCAACTGCTTGACCCCCATCGGCCGTATGATACTCCAATGGAGATTGGGTTCGACCGTGTGAAGCTGTAAAGAGCCCCGCAAGGGTCACGAGGCCCTGAAGGCAAGCAAAGCTAAAAACGAGGTAGGCTTCTGCCCCCCTCGGGCGAATCGCAGAGGAAAGGACCGGTGAATGGCGGAGGACGGCAAGCGGGAGCGTGACAAACCGTGGATGATGCGTACCTACGCGGGCCACAGCACGGCGGCCGCGTCGAACGAGCTTTATCGGACCAACCTGGCGAAGGGCCAGACCGGTCTCAGCGTGGCGTTCGATTTGCCAACCCAGACTGGCTACGACGCGGACGATCCGCTCGCCCGCGGCGAGGTAGGCAAAGTCGGCGTTCCCGTTTCTCACATCGGCGACATGCGCGCCCTTTTCGACGGAATGCCTCTCGATCAGATGAACACGTCGATGACGATCAACGCGACTGCGGTGTGGTTGTTGGCGCTGTACGTGGCAGTCGCCGAGGAGCAGGGCGTTGACCCGAGCGTGCTTCGCGGCACGACGCAGAACGACATCATCAAAGAGTACCTGTCGCGCGGCACGCATATTTTCCCGCCAGCGGCCTCGATGCGGCTGATCACCGACTTGATCACCTACACGGTCAACGAGGCTCCCAAGTGGAACCCGATCAACATCTGCAGCTACCACTTGCAGGAAGCCGGTGCGACGCCGACGCAGGAGCTCGCCTACGCGCTGGTCACAGCGATCGGCGTCCTCGACGCTGTGAAGGCGACTGGCCGCGTGCCCGAGAGCGAGTTCGGCGAGGTCGTTGGGCGCATGAGCTTCTTCGTCAATGCCGGCATTCGCTTCGTCGAAGAGATGTGCAAGATGCGAGCGTTCGTCGAGCTCTGGGACCGTGTCACGCAAGAACGCTACGGCGTGACCGACCCGAAGCAGCGGCGTTTCCGCTACGGAATTCAGGTTAATTCCCTGGGTCTCACGGAGCAGCAGCCCGAAAACAACATCATCCGAATCGTCCTCGAAATGCTGGCGGTCACCCTCAGCAAGGATGCCCGGGCCCGGGCGATTCAGCTTCCCGCGTGGAACGAGGCGCTCGGTCTTCCACGCCCCTGGGACCAGCAGTGGTCGCTGCGCGCTCAGCAGATCCTCGCCTACGAGAGCGACCTTCTCGAGTACCCCGACTTGTTCAAGGGCAGCGAGGTCGTCGCAGCACAGACACGACACCTCGTCGACGCCGCGTGGACCGAGGTGCAAGAGGTGTTGAAGCGCGGCGGCGCCATCGAAGCCGTCGAGAACGGCTACATCAAGCAGAGGCTCGTCGAGTCCAACGCCGCGCGACTTCGCGCCATCGAAAACGGCGATCAGATCGTCGTCGGCGTCAACAAGTACGTCGAGAGCGCGCCCTCTCCTCTCACCGAGAACCTCGATGACGCTATCCTCACGGTCGACCCCGAGGTGGACGCCAATCAGCGCGAAGCGCTTGGTCGCTGGAAGAAAGAGCGTGACAACGCCGCGGCGCACAAGGCGCTGGCAGAGCTGCAGCGCGTCGCAAAGACCGACGAGAACACGATGACGGCCTCCATCGCCGCCGCTCACGCGGGCGTTACGACTGGCGAGTGGGCCAACACGCTTCGCCAAGTGTGGGGCGAGTACCGCGCACCCACGGGCCTGGCGGGCGCCACCGTGAAGACGTTCGGGACCGGAGCGACGGCCGAGACCGTCGACAAGCTTCGCGATCGCGTACACGCTCTCGAAGCTCGCATGGGACGACGGCCAAAACTGCTCGTGGGCAAGCCCGGTCTCGACGGTCACTCGAATGGGGCCGAGCAAATCGCCATTAAGGCGCGCGACGTCGGCTTCGACGTGGTGTACGAAGGGATTCGCGTCTCGCCGGAGCAAATCGTGGCCTCGGCGCTCGAGGAAGGCGTGCACCTCATCGGCCTGAGCATCCTCAGCGGCTCCCATCTCGAGCTCGTTCCCGAAGTCGTCCAGCGGCTTCACGACGCGGGGCTCGGCGACGTTCCGCTGGTCGTGGGTGGCATCATTCCGGAGGCCGACGCCGAGCGGCTTCGCCGCGAGGGGGTTGCGGCAGTCTACACGCCGAAGGACTTCGAGCTCAACAACATCATGAGCGACTTGATCGACCTGGTGGACCGCCAGTATGCCGCTGAGTGATCTGGCCGACGACGCGCAGGGTGTGATGTCCGCTAACAAGGCGGCTGTCTCGCGCGCCTTGAACCTCGTCGAAGATCGACGGCCGGACGCACATGCGCGCGTCACCGAGTTGTTGGCGAGGCTCAAGGATGCCCCCAAAGCAGGGGGCGGTCACCGTGTCGGTCTCACCGGTCCGCCCGGCGTTGGAAAGAGCACGCTGACGTCGGCGCTCGCTCGCGCCGTTCGACAGCGCGGTCGAACCGTCGGAGTCGTTGCCGTCGATCCGTCGAGCATACGGTCGGGCGGCTCGTTACTCGGCGACCGCGCACGCATGAGCTTCGATCCGTCCGATGCGGGGCTGTTCGTGCGTTCGCTCGCGACCGCCGGGGAAATCGGAGGTCTTGCGTACGCGACCAACTCCGCCGTCCGCGTGTTGGCCGCCGCTTACGACATGGTCGTCATCGAGACGACGGGGGTTGGCCAATCGGAGATCGACATCGTCCACGTCGCCGACACGGTCGTGCTCGTGATCCAGCCCGGAAGCGGCGACGCGCTTCAGTTCCTGAAGGCCGGTATCATGGAGATCCCGGATATTTTGGTTGTAAACAAGGCGGATCAGGACGAGTTAGCAAAGCGCGCCATCGCCGACCTGCGGGGCGCTCTTCAAACCGCCCACGCGGCCGGGGCCGGCGGCGGCCAAGACCCCGTTTGGGAGACACCGATCATCGCGACCAGCGCGACGACAGGCAGCGGAATTGATGAGCTCATCGACGCCCTCAACAGGCATCGGCAGCACTTGGATCCGACACTTGCGACGCGACGCCGCCGAGGGGAGGTTCAATGGGCTCTCGACCTTTTCAGCCGCAAGCATGGCGAGCACGGGGTTTCGACCCTAGGTGGCTTGGCGCAGCTAAAAGCCCGCGCCGAACGAGACATCAACGGCGATGCAACGCCGTTGAGTCTTTGCGAACGCCTGAGCCGAGAGTATGTAGCAGCGCTCGGCCAGATTGCATGAGGAACGCATGAGTGAACGTCTAGATATCGTACCCGTTGGTCAGGTCCCGGAACTAGGTGCCGTGCCGCACAAGATGCACGCCTACGTCATTCGCCCCGAACGCTTCGGCGAGCCCAAGCAATCCTTCCAAGCCGAAGAGGCATCCGTCTGGGAGCTCGGTCCTGGTGAGGTTTTGGTGCAGGTGATGGCGGCCGGCGTCAACTTCAACGGCGTCTGGGCGGGGCTCGGCAAGCCCGTCAACATACTCAAGGGTCACGGTCTCGACTACCATATCGCGGGCTCCGATGCCTCGGGAGTCGTATGGGCGATCGGCCCTGGCGTCCACGACCACAAGGTCGGCGACGAGGTGGTGCTCCACTGCAACCATCTCTTGAACCCGGGCACTAACGACCTGCAGAGCATTTGGGGCTACGAGACCCCCGACGGCTCGTTCGCACAGTTCACCAGGGTCCAGGCGCAGCAGGTGCTTCCAAAGCCCGCACACCTCAGCTGGGAAGAGGCCGCGAGTTACGGCCTCACCTATTATACGGCCCACCGTATGTTGGTCGACCGCGCCCAGGTGCAGCCGGGCGAGGACGTGCTCATCTGGGGCGCCGGCGGGGGTCTCGGCGTGTTTGCCGTACAGCTTTGCAAGGTCATGGGCGCGCGCGCGATCGCCGTCGTGTCGAGCGACGACAAGGCCGAGCTCGTGATGCAGCTCGGCGCGCACGGAGTCATCAACCGCAAAGACTTCCCTGCCCTTCAGTACAAAGACAACATGACGCCCGAGGAACAAAAGGCGCACAGCGCCGACCTCAAGGGCTTTGGCAAACGCATCTGGGAGATTCTCGGCGAGCGCAAAGGGCCGGACGTCGTGTTCGAGCACGTCGGCAAGGCGACCTTCCCCGCGAGCGTGTTCCTCGCAGCGAAGTACGGCCGCATCGTCATCTGTGGCGCCACCACCGGCTACGACCTGACGTTCGACGTCCGTCACCTTTGGATGCGCCAAAAGAAGATCATCGGCTCCCACTTCGCCGACGCGGATTCCGCTAGCCGCGCAAACCGCTTGGTCATTCAGGACAAGATCAAGCCAGTCATGACGCGCCTCTTCACCTGGGACGAGATTCCCGGCGCCCATCAGCTCATGTACGAGAACAAGCTTCACGGCACGGTCGCGTGCTTGGTCGGCGCCCCCCGGCCCGGGCTGAAGAACCTCGAAGAAACCCGAGCCGCGATTGCTAACGGTTAGGAGCATCCATGCAGCAAGTCATCAAAGCCATTGAGGGCGTCTACCGGCGCGCACACGACAACGTGAAGGCGCTCGTGACGGATGGTGATCGGATCAGCGCGAAGAAGCTGAACGAGAATCAGCTCGCTGCACATGCAGTCGCCTATCTGGCCACCGAGCTCGAAGCGTGTCGGCAAATGGCGTCGTGGGCGGATCGCGTCGGCGGCGACTACGAAGCCAAGGTCGCTCGGGCCTACATCGGTGAGGTTGCGCGCTCGATTGTCGGCGGAGTCGACCTCGGCCCATGTGAGAACATCGGACTCAGCGAAGTCGGCATCACCGAGGCAGATCTTCTCGAAACCGTGCTTCGCCCTGAGGTCGTCGCGTTTTCCACGGAGCACGCGAGCGGAAACGTCTATCTCGAGCTCGCCGCGCACGCGCGGGACCACGGATTTCCCAACCCAGGGTTCGACGACGAGATGCTCGACGAAATCCGCTCACAGTTCTCGAAATTCGTCGATGCCGAGGTTATTCCCCGGGCGCAGGACATCCACCGCAACGACGTCTTGATCCCGATGAAAATCGTCGACCAGATGAGCGAGCTCGGCGTATTTGGACTGACAATCCCCGAGGAGTACGGCGGGCTCGGCATGAGCAAAGTTGCGATGTGCGTGGTCACCGAGGAACTCTCGCGCGGTTACATCGGCGTTGGTTCGCTGGGGACGCGCGCGGAAATCGCAGCCGAGCTGATCATGGGTGGCGGCACCGAGGAGCAGAAGCAGCAGTGGCTCCCGAAGATCGCTGCGGGCGAGGTACTTTCGACCGCGGTCTTTACCGAACCCAACATCGGTTCGGACCTCGCCCACCTCGGAACGCGTGCGATCAAGCAGGACGACGGCAGTTACTCGGTCAACGGACAAAAGACGTGGATCACCCATGCGGTTCGCGCCGACTTGATGACCATCCTCGCGCGCACCGACGCCGCCGAACCAGGCTACCGCGGACTGTCGATGTTTCTTGCCGCAAAGACGCGCCGAACCGGGGAGAACGGCGAGGCGGAGTTCGTCGACCAAGGACTGACCGGGACCGAGATCACGGTACTCGGCTACCGGGGCATGAAGGAATACGAGCTGAGCTTCGAAGACTTCAAGCTCCCGGCAGACTCATTGCTCGGCGGCGAAGAAGGCGCCGGCTTCAAGCAGCTCATGCGCACTTTCGAAAGCGCGCGCATTCAGACCGCCGCGCGCGGCGTTGGCGTGGCGCAAGCGGCCCTCGAGGACGCGATCCTCTACGCGACCGAGCGCGAGCAGTTCGGCGGACCGATCTTTGAGTTCCCCCGCGTCGCCCGAAAAATCGGCCGCATGGTCGTCCGTATCCAAGCCGGCCGGCAGATGACGTATTTCAGCGCCCGCGAGAAAGACCAGGAGAAGCGCTGTGACCTCGAAGCAGGCATGGCGAAGCTCTTGGCCACCCGCTCCGCGTGGGAAGCAGCGGACGCGAACGTCCAGATTCACGGCGGAAACGGGTATGCGGAGGAGTACACCGCATCCCGCCTGTTGGTGGATGCACGAGTCCTCAGCCTGTTCGAAGGCGCCAACGAGATTCAGGCGCACGTCGTCGCGCGCCGGCTTCTCGAAAGCTGACGGGCACGGTGTGAGCGGCCATACTGCGCCGGGATGGGCTCTGATCGCATCGGTGGCAGGCGGAGGCCTATTCGCATCGCCTTTGCCGTAGTGCTCGCGCTGCAGGTCTTGTTGGCCGTGTGGGGCGCCGCCGACCAATGGACCCGCGGCCACAACGGCTGGAACGGATCGGCGTATCACAACGCCGCACGCAACACGTTGCGCTGGGATGTGCTGTTCCCGCTTCAGTACGAGACCGCCAACGTCCCGCCGAATAGGGAACAACTCTACACCCACGCGCCGCTCGCGCTGCACTTACACAACGTCGTCAGTGTGAAGCTCTTCGGCGACCGCGAAGTGTCGATCCGTCTCGTCGCGGGTTTTTGGAGCGTGGCGGCGCTCTGCATGCTGTTCGCCGTGGTGAGACGCCTCTGGGACGACGCGCACGCCCTCGCCGCGTCAGCGATCTACGTCGCCCTCCCCATCAATGCGATCTACACCAACATGGCCAACCACTCGGCCGGCTTCATCTTCTGGAGCCTACTGACGCTCTACCTCTACGTCCGAGCGAGCCGCGCCCCACCCTGGCGTCGTGTGGACTTCACCCTCTTCCTCGCCAGCTTCGCCATCGCCGCCACCTGGGACTGGCCTGCGTACTACGTAGCCTTCTGCATAGCCCTCCACTGGACCTGGACGCTCACCAGAAAAGGGGTCAGACCGCTTTTTGAAAGGTTTGACCTTTCTAAAGAGGGGTCAGACTCCTTTTTGCGATTGGGGGTGTTTTTGGGGTGGGTGTTG
>CAXMRM010000173.1:0-4513 GCA_964196015.1 uncultured Myxococcota bacterium | reverse complement strand
TTCGCCCACTGTAGCCCACAATGTGAGTAAAGTGTTTAGTCACACTTGACAGTAACTCCCGACTTCGGCATTCTGCATTTCATGGAGGGTCGCCGACGCCGACGCGCTGGGCGATTCGATGCAGCGGCATCACTTGCCGCCCGGGCACTGCCCGACGCGCTCACCCCGTGGATCGAGCAGGCTCGCCTCGACGCACGAATGATCATCGACCGAGCGAGCGGCAAAACACCGGCGCCGCTCGCAAACGACATCGAGGCGCCGGCCCCGCTCAGCGAGGTCGATCCGCTGAACCTGTTGCCACGCGGCATCGCCGACAAAGTGCGCGCCGCTCGAGGCGACGTCCGGATGCTTCGCGACCGCGTGATCTTGGGCAAGAACCCTTCCCCCTTGATCGAGCGTCCACGAGCCGCCGCCGGCGCCGTGGTCTCGCTACCGCGCAAGACGCCAAACATGGCGCGATCGGTGAAGGTCGTGAAGGTCGTTCGCGAAACCGACGACGCGGTTTCGATCTACCTGACCGAGGCAGACGGCTCGGCTTTGGAGTTCCGACCAGGTCAGTTCCTGAGCGTGGACGTCACGATCGACGGCGAGCGGTTGCGACGCGCGTATTCCGTGGCAAGCGCCTGTCTCCCCGACGTTCCGGTGCACGTGACCGTGAAGCGCATCGAAAACGGGCGCGTGAGCAACCACTTGAACGACAGCATCCAAGAAGGCGACGAGCTCGCGGTCTTGGGTCCCTCCGGGAAGTTCACTGTCGAGCCGCGGTCGGTCAACGAACGGCACCTGGTAATGATCGCCGGTGGGAGCGGCATCACGCCGATCATGAGCATTGTGGAAACCGTGCTCCGTTTGGAAGGCCGCAGCCGGGTGACCCTGATCTACGGTAACCGCGGCTGGGATGACGTGATCTTCAGGGATCGGTTGGCAGCGCTGTGCGACGAGTTTGGCCAGCGCTTGACGGTCGATCACGTGCTCGAGCGGCCCCCTGAGGACTGGTCGGCAGGCAAGGGCCTGCTCAGCGGCGACGTGCTCGAAGCGCGCCTCGACGCGCTGGGCATCCAAGATGACGGGCTCATACGCTATTTCGTGTGTGGGCCCACGCCCATGATGGAAGCGGTGGACGAGACCCTCCGGGAACGCGGGGTGGATGCCAATCGGATCGCCGAAGAGCGTTTCACCAGCCCGGAAAATCGCTCTGGTGACGTGGGCAGCGATAAGACCGAGCTCGTGGTCGTCTCCAAAGCCGGTCACGAACAGGGCATCCAGGTCGAGCCGGGGCAGACGATCCTCGAAGCCGCACTCGCGGCCGGCATCGATATGCCGTTTTCGTGCGCCATGGGCGGCTGCGGAACTTGCCGCGTTCGCCGTACGGGCGGCGAGGTCCAAATGCAAGAGCCGAACTGCCTCAGCCGTGCGGAGCGGGAGCAAGGCTACGTGTTGACCTGCGTCGGCCGTCCGCTCGTGCAGAGCAAGATCGAAGTGCAGGGAGCATGACGGCGATTGCAGCAGCCGTAAGCCCCGATGAAGAGCGCGGGCGGTACCGCATGAAGGATCTGTGCGAGGCCACGGGTTTGCCTCGCCAAGCGATTCACTTCTACATTCAACAGGAGCTTCTCCCTCCGGGGCGCAAGACGGGCCGCAATATGGCCTGGTACAGCGAACAGCACCTCGAGCGGCTGCACCTGATCAAGAAGCTCCAGCATGAACGATTCCTTCCCTTGAAGGCGATCAAGGCGCTGTTCGACGGCGAAGATGGCGTGTTCTCGCCGCGCCAGCACGCGTTTCTCGCTGGCGTAAAGGAACGCCTCACCGAGTCGCTCAAGACGAGCGAAGACCGAAGCCCGACGCACACGCCCGTAGAAATCGCCGACAAAGCGGGCATCGACCCCGAAGACGTCGAGCGCGCGTTCGAGCTCGGCTTGGTCGGTGGCGCTCGATCGAACGGCGCGCTCCGAATCGCGACCGCCGACGTCTGGATCTTCGAAGTGTTCGGGAAGGTCCGTGCTTTGGGATTTACGCCAGACCTCGGCTTTGGGGTCCAGGACATGGCACTTTATCAGGACGCCATTACCTCGCTCCTCGGCGAGGAGGTGCGTTTGCTTTCTTCGCGGCTTTCGGGGCTACCACCCGAGAAGGTCGCTCTCATGATCGAGGAGATCGTGCCCATCCTCGATCGCTACATCATGCGATTACACTCGACCAAGATTCGCGAATTCTTCGCCAACGTGCTGTAAGGAAGGAACCGGCCATGATCAGTGACAAAGTCCTCGACAACCTGCCTCAGGAGATTCGCCGGCGCGTCGAGCCCTATGTCGAAGCCGTCCAACTGATGACGGCAACCAACAACGCCAAGGTGCTGCGATCGATGGCGCCGGCTGGCGTGCGTGGTTTGATCCTTCAACGAGGCAAGCAAGGCGTCCCTACGCTGATGCCTTCGCATCACAAAGTGTACTTTGATTGGACGTATCCGAACGATCATCCGGAAATGCGCGAGCTCTACACGCGGGCAAAAGAGCAGCAATGGAACGGCGACGACCTGCCCTGGCACATCGATGTCGACCCGGAGAATCCCGAGAAGCAGATCCTATCGCGCCAGTTCATGGACTTCGAGGCCCTCCGTTCGAGCGGCATCCGCTTGACGGACCTCGAAGAGCGACGCCTCAACTCGAGCATGGCGTCCTGGATGCTGAGCCAGTTCCTGCATGGCGAGCAGGGCGCGCTCTTTGCTGCGGCGCAGGTGACCGAAGCAGTGCCGTTCTTCGATGGCAAGCTCTACGGCGCGACGCAGGTCGTCGACGAGGGCCGCCACGTCGAGGTGTTTCATCGCTACCTCGACACCAAGATGAACAAGCTCTATCAGATCAACGACAACCTGTTCGTCATCATCGATGCCCTCATCCAGGACTCGCGATGGGACGTGAAGTTCCTCGGGATGCAGATCATGGTCGAGGGCCTGGCACTGGGCGCGTTCGGCACGATGTATCAAATGACGAAGGAGCCCCTCCTCAAGGAGCTCCTAAAGATGGTGATCCAAGACGAGGCGCGGCACGTGCACTACGGCGTGCTCGCTCTTCGCGATCATTTCCGATATGAGCTCAGCGACAGCGAGCAACGGGAGCGTGAGGACTGGGCCTTCGAGGTAGCCATCCTGATGCGCAACCGCTTCCTGTCCTTCGAAGTGTACGAGGAGTGGTTCGAGCACAAGATGACGCGCAAGGAATGGGCCGGGTTCGTCACGGCGTCGCCTGGATTCGCCCTGTTCCGGCAAGTGATGTTCAAGCGCCTCGTCCCGAACCTCCGCGAGAGCGGCTTGATGAGCGACCGGATCAAGCCGCACTACGAGCGGGCCGGCCTGATGGAGTACTTCGGGGGCGCTTCGGCGAGCCAGCTGAGTGGCGACCAGATGATCGCTGAGCTCGACGCAGCCTAGTCGTCGGCGACGACGACGATCAGTAGAGCGTCGGCGTCGACTTGGTCTCCTGGGGCCACACTGACCTGAGCCACGGTGCCGCTTTGTGGCGCGGTCACGGAGTGCTCCATCTTCATCGCCTCCATGATCAAGAGCACCTGGCCCGCCTGCACCCTGTCACCCTCTGCGACGCGCAGCTCGATGACTTTGCCGGGCATCGGCGCAACGCATCCACCGGCAGGAATCGCCTGCGACTTGTCCGCGAAGCGGGGCTTGCGCACTAGGCCGACGCTGAAGCGCGAAGTGTGGACGTATGTCCGTTCGTCGTCGAAGCTGATGCGTGCATGCCAGCGGTGCGAACCCTCTTCGAGGGTCAGCTGTGGTGGCTCCCAGCAAACCACTCGAACGTCGCGCTCGTCCTCCCCGGTCCAGACGGTAAACCGGTCATCGCCGAGGTGGCGATAGTCGACACGGATCTCGTGATCGCCCGCGGCATATTCGACCGATTGCGGCGTGTGGTAGTTGTTTCGCCATCCCGATGGGACGGCGGGCACCAAAACCCGTTCGCGTTCGCGCTGTTGCTGTTCAGCAAGTGCCGCTGCGATCGCTGCGCGTCTCTCATCGGCTTCGGACACTCCATCGCCTAGCGCGTCTTGCAGGTGCCGATCGATGAAGTGCGTGTCGATCTCGCCGGCAAGGAACGCGGGGTGGTCGATGATGCGAAGCAGGAGTTCTCGGTTGGTCGTCACGCCTTGCACGCTCAGCGAGCGCAACGCGCGCCGCATCCGCTGAAGCGCCAGCAGGCGGCTCTCACCCGAAGTGATGATCTTCGCGAGCATCGGGTCGTAGTGGATACTCACCTCGCTACCGGTCTCAACGCCGCTGTCGACCCGCAACCCTTCGGCAGGCGGCAGGTCCCAGTCGACGATCTTCCCGCTTTGCGGAAGGAAGCCGGCAGCCGGATCTTCGGCGTAGAGGCGAACCTCTACGGCAGCTCCTTCGAAACGGACCGCCTCTTGTGACGTGCGAAGCATCTCGCCTTGTGCAACCAAGATCTGCTCTTCGACCAGGTCGAGCCCCGTCACGCATTCGGTGACCGGATGC
>CAXMRM010000172.1:0-3557 GCA_964196015.1 uncultured Myxococcota bacterium | reverse complement strand
TTCGAGCGGACACCGATCTGCAAATCCTGCTGGACGCGGCCAACGACGGCGAACTATTCCCAGCAGTACGCGAGCTCCGCGAACGGGAAGCCGCACTGAGAGCCCTCTATCAGGGCATCGGCCTCTGCCCGTAGGCCTGCTACGTCCATAGACATTTGTGAAGTCCCTGTTCGCAACTGCGACACCCCGGTAATCAAAGATGAAATCGCCCTCCCCTGCCCCCGGAACGCGAGCTAGCTCGGACCAGCCGAGTGTGCCAGACACCGTGCCATGCCGCAGCTCCTCCGAAGCCGTCGCAGCTACGACCATCGGATCCGAGAGATCGTTTGCGAAACGGGCAACCCACGGATCTTTCAGCACCTCCACATTCCGCGTTCGACAACCGCCAGTTGGCTCTCACGCGGACGCCGCAGCGTGGTCTCCCTCGATTGGCAGCACGACATCGCGTCGGTATTGGACGAAAACGAAAAGCTCAAGCGCCGCACCGAGCGGCAGACTGCCATCATTCGGCTTCTGGTCGTGCTCCTCAAGGTCTCGGGGTTTCGTCTCGATGAGCAGCGCCTGCCTGACGGGACGGCCAAGGCCAGAGTCTTGCGCGCGGTCGACCGCTCGAAAGACGCGCTTGCCCTCAAGGCGGCCCTACGCCTGATGCGCCTGTCCTCGGCCCGCTATCACGCTTGGAAGCGAGCCGAGAACCGCTGCGAGCTCGATGACCGGTCCAGCTGCCCCCGCTCTCATCCAACGCAACTCACCCCCGCCGAGGTGAGCAGCATCAAGGAGATGGTGACCGCTACGGAGTATCGCCACATGCCCCTTCGAACTCTGGCCGTGTATGCCCAAAGAGCCGGCAAGGTCTTTGCGTCGGCGACGACCTGGACCAAACTCGTACGGCAGCGTGGTTGGCGACGACCGCGTCGCCGGGTGTACCCCGAAAAGCCGAAGACCGGCATTCGGGCGACGTATCCCAACGAGTGCTGGCACATCGACGTGACGGTCATCCGACTTCTCGATGACACCAAAGCCTACCTGCATGCCGTCATCGATAACTTCTCGCGCCGGATCTTGGCGTGGCGCCTTGCGGAACGGCTCGATCCCAATACGACCTGTGAGATCCTGAAGGAGGCTGGGAAGAATCTCGAGCGGACGCCCACTGTCGTCGCCGACTCCGGTGTCGAAAACGTCAACGCTGGGGTCGACCAACTTATCGCCGACGGCTTCGTGCACCGTGTGCTTGCCCAGGTAGAGGTCAGCTTCAGCAACTCCATGATCGAGGCATTCTGGCGTTCTCTACGTCATCAGTGGCTCTACCTGCATTCACTCGACAGCTTCACGCAGCTCAAGCAGCTCATCGATTTCTACGTCAAACAGCACAACACCCAAATGCCCCACAACGCTTTTGGCGGACAAACACCCGACGAGGTGTACTTTGACCGAGCCGATAGTGTCCGGGACCGCCTCAAGGCCGCCCGGCATCAGGCTCGTCGAGCAAGAATGGGAGCAAACCGACGTGCGTCCTGTCGCGTGTGTGCACCGCCTTCCGCGCGACAATCCGTGAGTGCTATCAACGCCGTCGCAAATGCGCCTCCGTAACTCCAGAATGTTCACGGACGCAGCAGCGCAGCCCACTCACTCGAGCGAGTGAAATCGGAAAGCGCCGCAACCTCTGTGGTTGTTCACGTTGGGGCAGAAAGTGCGGTTGTCAGGCGCTCTCGTTCAACCAGGAGCAAAGCCTGTTATTCGAGGCTGCGCCCGGGAAGGAGCCTTGGCACCGGCTTTACTTGCCCGTCCGTTACACGCCCCTACCGAGATGAGACTTTCCTCAAGGTGAAGTCCGCCCCCGGTCAACCCGCCAAAATTGGCGAACCCCCCGTCGATCGCTTTCGCCGGGGGGTCGGGTTGTTGGGTGCGTGGATGTTCGTTCGTTCTGAACGACTCGCTTAGTCGAGGTCGATTTCGAGGTCTGCTGTTAAGCGGGAGCTCTCTGCTTCCGCGCTGCCCACCCAAGTGCCGGTCGCGCCCTCGAAGCGGCCTGTGCCGCCTGTGACGGTGCCTTCAAACTCGACAAAGAAGATCCCCGCGATGGGGTCAGCGGACGTTTGTTCAAAGCAGTAAAAACTCTTCTCGTCATCGGTCGTCAGGGAAAGAATTGAACCGTCATTGTAGGTGAGAACGCTCGTCGTGCTGAGGCCGGCTCCGGGCAAGCCCCCGCACCTCGCATCCCCTCCAGCCGCCTCGATGACGGTTTGCGCCGAGAAGATAGGGCTCCCGGACCCTTTTGCGATTCCGCTCTGCAACGAGGTGGAAACCGCGCCGAGCGGCGAAGGCGTTCCATCAGGTTGCGAGCTCGTGATGAAGTTGCTTCCGGAGAGCCGCAGACTCATGTCCGGTCCTGACTTACCGTACGCGTCTGGAACCGCAAAGAGGGCCAAGGCCAGCGCGGCCAATGCAATAGAAATCCCGGTTTTCATGATCATGTCCTTCTTTCAATTGGAAACGGCGTGCCGTGCTTGCCGCTCCGCGTTTCGGAAAGGCGGACTGTGCCGTCTTCGTTTGCTGGCGTCAATACGTAGTTCTTCGCTGCGTGACCTGACTCCCGTTGCAACCGTGCGACCGGCATGACGGTGACGAGCGATGCGGTTCGCATCGGGCAATACTTATGTCGGCGGAAATGACAAACGCGGATGCTTCCGCCCCGCAGCGCATACAGATGAGCGGGAATACCTGCCGACGCTCCGGCGCCGTGCGAGCCCGAGAATCCTCGCTGCAGCCGACCTTTGTCCACCTCAGAAGCTGCATGACCTTCCGCCAAATTTCTCGGCTGGCTCGACCGCGAGCACCAGGAGACATGTCCAACCGAAGCCAATGGGTACCGAAAACGTAAGGAAGCTCACAAATGACTGCTAAGCGACTCAACCCCGAGTGACCTTCCCTGGAAAAAGTCGACGGGTTGATTACACCATTGCACCGCTTGAGAGCGGCACGAAGCTGGGCCTCGACGTCGACTACACCATCCCGGTTCCCGTCTTGGGGAAGCTGGCCGAGAAAGTCGTGTTCAAGCGCAACCAACGAGAAGCCCAGATGTCGATGGAAAACATCAAGGAACGATTGGAAGTCTAGGGCGTAGTCCAATTCCACGAGCGTTCTGGCCCCCACGAATCCCCAGTCTTGACCCACACCTCGACGTGAAGGCACACCCGTTCAATGGCTGAGGCGACCCCTCCCGATTGGCGCGACACCTGTGAGCATTGTGGACGCGCATTTGACGCGAGCGAACCGTGGTGGCTCGAGCAGCGGCGCTACTTCGTTCACACGGAATGCGCGCGGTGGGAGCGTTGGGAGACGCCTCCCTACGTGTGGAAGCTCAAGGAGCTCCGGAAGCGGTATCGGGACGCGAGCGCCGAGGAGCGCGGGTCCATCGCGCATGCGGGACGCACGATTCGGGAGATGGAACGGGCTTGGCCCGCGGACGCGGCGAACCACGTCCGTCGCGTGCTCGTGGCCGTCCGTCGCGTGGGTTGATAGTCATACGGGTGCAACGCAGTGATTCGGATGCCCGA
>CAXMRM010000171.1:0-12611 GCA_964196015.1 uncultured Myxococcota bacterium | reverse complement strand
TCCCATGAGTGATCTCCTTTTTCCGAGTGAGTGGGGTTCCCCGAAAGGGCGAAAGCCCGCCCCCACTCACTCGGAAAAAGGAGATCACGATGACAAAGTCGAGTCACAAGGACACTGACACTGACACTGACACTGACGCTGACGCTGGCACTGACACTGACGCTGGCACTGACGCTGCCACTGCCACTGCCACTGCCCCTCCCGCTCAATCGACCGCCGCAGCTCTCCACTTCCGCACTACGAGAACCCCGATCGCCGCAATCGCTACCGCGGCGACGATGAGAACCGGCCACAGCTGATCCCAGGGCCATGTCGCAACCGGATGCTCCTCGAGCCATGCAGCGACCCGGACGCCTAGTAAGGTCGTCATCAGCGTGAACGGGGCGACCCCGAGCACTGTGCCGACGAGGAAAGGCGCGAACGAGACTCGCGACACGCCGAGCGCCCACTGCATGGTCGGCGTCGTGTAGAAGATGAGGCGCAGCAGAAACACGGTCCGGAACCCGTGCGTGTAGAGCCGGTCGTCGAAGCGGCGTATCCGTTTGGGCAAGCGCTGCTGAATCCAATTTCGTGCAACGAAGCGAGCACCGGAAAACGAAAAGATCCCCGTTCCAACCGTGCCGGCCCAATTCAACAAGAAAGCCTGCGTAGGACTCCAGATCAGGGGCGCGCTGAGGAGGAAGACCAGCCCATTCACTCCGAACGGCTGCAGGCAGGCGTACGCGGTAATGAAGATAAGCGCGCCCCACGGCCCCGCTTCCCGAAACCACACGCGCATCATGACTGGGTCGAACTCCTCGTAGGCCCCACTCGCATATACCCAGGCAACCATGCTGGCCACCACGGCGGCGAGCGCGATCTTCAAGATGCTTCCCCGATCCATCCGGGCGATCCTAGCGCAGGACACGCACGACGTTAGAAGATATACGCCGGGTCGAGCTAGATCTGGTGAGGGCGGTTTTTCCTAGGTCGCTGACGAGGGTAACGTCAACTCCTGCGGTACGCGCTCCACGCGCGGAATAGCTCCCAGCCGCGCAGCGGCACATAAAGCAGCTCGCCGAGGTGCATGCGCGCAGCCTCGTCCAGTCGCGACCCGGTCGACGGGCCACGCCGCAAGTCCATGAACTCGCGAAAACTCAGCCCGAGCGGTGGCCGGGTCGGTGGCTCACGACCGGCGGCTAAGTGCGCAATGACGGCGCGACCACAGGCAGCGCATCGACCACACGGAAGGTCGGCACCCTCGTAACAGGAGTAGGCAAACTCCTCAAGGAGCGTGGGAGGTGTGGCCGCGATCAACCTGGCCTTCGTCCAGTGGCTGAAAGGACGGCGGACTCGGTACCGAACGCCGGGTTGCGCAACCCGCATCGCCAACGTCGTCGTCAACGTAAACATGAGCCGCTTGTCGGCCGCCCAGTCCGCGGGCGCCGACATGACGATGTCATTGAAGCCGAGCGCCGCTGCTTGCACCGTCATGAGCAGATTCCGCAGAGGCACCCAGGCGTCGTTCTGCTCCTTGCTACCGAGCCAGCTGAGGTCCTGTACCGGCAAGAGCTGCGGGCACGAGGCCCGCAGCTTTTCGTAGCGAGCTTTTTCGGGAAGCGCGTACCGCGAGCCTACGTCGAAGTGGACGGCGGGCGGACGGCCGAGCTGGTGCCAAGTGCCCAGGCTGTCGTACCCCATGCTGAGCAGCACCACCGTTTTCGGCCGTGTATCACCGGCCATCACTCAATCGCCTTGGTACGCGCAACCCGAGGTGCATGTCTCACTCACTTCGACCTTGCTCAGGATCGGCAGACTGGGCTTCAAATGACGCCAGATCCAGCCTGCCAGAACCTCGCTGGTCGGATTCTCGAGGCCTTCAATCTCGTTCAAGTAGTAGTGGTCGAGCCGACGCCGTAGCGGTTCGAAGGCTTCCGCGATATCCGCGAAATCGACGACCCAGCCGAGCTCCGAATCCGGCACGCCCGCGACGTAGACCCGAACGCGGAACGAGTGGCCGTGCAGGCGCGTGCACTTGTGTCCCTCGGGCACGTGCGGAAGCAGGTGCGCCGCCTCGAACGTGAACTCTTTCCAGATCTCCATCTCGACCACCTGTACTATGCTAGCAACCGGGAGGCCATGCCATGTTGAATAGAGCTAGCATTGCAGCGATGGGCATCGTCGTGTGTACAGCGGGAACTAGCTTCACCGCAAGCGCAGCGACGCTCGATGGGGTAGTAACTACATCGGCGGATCAGCCGGTGAACGGCGCAATGGTGACGGTCTTCAGCGCCGACAGGATGCGTAAGCAAACGGTGTTTACTGATGCAGATGGCCGCTACCTCATCGTCGTCGACTACGAAGGCGAGCTCACCGTCCGCGCTCGCGTGTCGAGCTTTGCCGACCAGGCGCAGAAGGTATCGATCAGCCATGCGAAACCTCAAACTGTCAACCTGACGGTTACAGCGTTCGAGTCTGACCTCGACCGTTCCAACGCCCTTCCCGCGTCCGCGCATCTCACTTCCCTCCCTTGGAAAGACACCGAGGAGCGCGCACCCTTCATTGCTCAGTGCAACTACTGCCATCAAGTTGGAAACCTGCTCACGCGTGGCAAGCGCGGCGCCGAGTCGTGGTCCCAGTCCATCGAGAAGATGGAAGGCTACATGGCGATCGTAACCGACGAGCAAGTCGAGCGATTCAGCGAAGTGCTCTCCGCGGGTTTCGACGGTACACCGATCGACGTGGTTCAGACCTACGATGCCAGCCCCGAGCTCGCACATGCAAAGATCGAAGAATGGCTGGCGGGAGACGGAATGTCGTTCATTCACGACACGGAGGTCGGTGAAGACGGAAAACTCTACGGCGCCGACGAAGGCCACGACGTGCTTTGGGTGCTCGATCGGGAAACCAACGCCGTCGAGAAGTACCCTTTGCCCGAATCGAACCTCCCCGTTGGCGGCCTGCTTTCGGGCGCCGCACTGCCCATCGGCATCTTCACCGGGAAGCACGGACCGCACAGCATGGCGCAGGCGAAAGACGGTCTCTTCTGGATTACCAACGCCCTGTCTGCCACGCTGATGTCCTTCGATCCGGAGACCAAGGCCTTCAAAGTCTACGAGATTGGCGAAGATGCGTTGTACCCGCACACCATTCGCATCGACCGCGAAGGGATCGTCTGGTTCACGATCGCGGTTTCCAATCAGGTGGGCCGCTTCGACCCGGACACCGAGACTTTCACGCTCTTACAGCTTCCGCACAACGGGTTCTGGCGCTGGGCGACTGACACATTCTTTCCGATGCTGCTGAAGTACTCGGCGAGAACCCCGCGCGGAAACAAGCACATCGATCTATCGCCGCACAAGACGTTCAGCGGCATCGAGTATGACGAGCTCTTCAACCTCCCGTACGGGATCGACATCAACCCCAAGGACGGTGGCATTTGGTACGCGAAGCTCTACGGGAACATGATCGGTCACATCGATCCCGAGACGTTCGAGATCACCGAATACGAAACACCGCTCAAAGGCCCGAGGCGCCCCCGATTCGACGCAGACGGCATCCTTTGGATTCCATCGTTCGATGAGAGCGCGCTGTTGCGCTTCGACCCGAGGACCAGCGAGTTCAAGACCTACCCGCTTCCAACGCTTTCGCCGGACGAGTACGAGACCCCGTATGCGCTGAACGTCCACCCGAAGACGGGAGACGTCTGGATGACCTCCAACATGTCGGACCGCATCTTGCGGTTCATGCCAAAGGAGGAGCGCTTCATCAGCTACCCGAGCCCGACTCGGGTGACCTGGTTGCGCGATCTGGCGTTCACGAACGACGGGAAGGTCTGCTCGAGCTCGTCCAACCTGCCTGCGTACGCGATTGAAGATGGCGTGCCGTCCTTCATCTGCATCGACCCCGAGGGTGCCGACAAGGATCGCGCGCTCGCAAACCCCGGCAAACAACCCTAGGCCTCCTCCCTACGTGTAGATCTCCTGGGTTTTCGCGCGCAAATGTTTCGCTTCCAGCCGGGGAAAGCACTGGTGTAGATTCCTGCCATGACCCAAATGGTTGGAGGAGAGGCGCTCGCTCGCATGTTGGCAGCCGAGGGCGTCGAGGTTGTGTTCGGCATCGTCGACGGAACGTACATGGGCTTCTTTGGAAGCTTCCAGAAACACGGCATCCGACTGATCTCGCCGCGACACGAGACGAGCGCTGCGCACATGGCTGGCGCTTATGCGCGACTCACGGGAAAGCTCGGTGTTTGCATGGCGTCGAACGGGCCTGGCGTAGCGAACATCCTGCCCGGTGTCGCCGTCGAGAACGGCGAGGGCAATCGAGTTCTGCTGATCACCTCAAGCCGGCGCAGGCCGATCGCATATCCGGATCGCGGAGGTACTTATCAGTACTTCGATCAGGCTGGCGTGACTCGCGCAATGACCAAGTGGAGCGGCGCCGTGCCTTCTTTCGACCGCCTCCCCGAATTCTTTCGGCGCGCAGCGCGCATCAGCTGGCGTGGGCGCCCGGGGGTGGTCCATCTCGACGTTCCGGAAACGGTGATGAACGGCGTCTTCGAAGCCGATGGGGTCGACCTTCGTCCACCGCAGTCTTACCGGCGAACTGAGGTCATTGAGCCTTCGGCAAGCCAAGTCGCTCGCGCAGCGGAGCTGCTCCGAAATGCAGAGCGCCCCCACATCCATGCGGGTAGCGGCGTCCTGCACGCGCACGCCTCGGACGCGCTCAAGGACGTGGCCGAAGCGCTGGGCTCTCCGGTAACCACGAGCTGGGCCGGACGCGGCGCGCTGCCCGACGACCACGAGCAGCTGCTCCCGATCTGGGCGATGGAGCCGATCAACAAGGCCCGTAGCGAAGCGGATCTCGTGCTGGTGCTCGGTTCCCGCCTCGGCGAAACCGATTGGTGGGGCAAGCCGCCGTACTGGGGCAAACCCGACGAACAGAAGATGATCCAAGTCGACATCGACGAGGAGATTCTCGGAGTCAACAAGGCCGCCGAGCTTGCCGTTCTTGGGGACACCGGCGCGTTTCTGTCGGCCCTCGCAAGCGAGCTTCGTCAATCGCCGCTGAGTGACGAGCGCCTGCGAGCGAATCGGGCACGAACGGCCGGCCTGGCTGAAGATCAGGCTAAGGTTCGAGCTCAGTTGGACATGGCATTGCAGAACACGGCGAGCCCGATGCACAGCTCCCAAGTGCCAGCGGCCTGCCAGCGCTTTTTCGATGATGACACGGTCTACGTGTTCGACGGCGGCAATGCGACCGTGTGGGCGAGCTTCTTCTCGGAGATCAAGCGACCGAACACGCTCCTATCGACCTTCAAGTTTGGGATGTTGGGCGCGGGTACGTCACAGGCAATCGCCGGACAACTCGCGAAGCCCGACGCGAAGGTCGTGTGCATCACGGGCGACGGCGCGATGGGTTTTCACATCCAAGAGCTCGAAACTGCGCTGCGCCATGAGCTTCCGGTCATCTACCTCGTGCTCTGTGACAGGCAGTGGGGCATGGTGAAGATCACACAATCATTGGGGCTCGGCATGTTGCGTCCCGTCATCGGGACCGATCAGCAGGGCACGATCAACGCCGACTTCGAAGAGATTGCATTCGATAAGGTCGCCGAGGCGATGGGATGTCACGGTGAGCGGGTTTCGGACCCGGCCGAGCTCGAAGCCGCCCTCCAACGCTGTGTGGACTCCGGCAAGCCCTCGGTCGTGCACGTCGATGTCGACCCGAACATGCACCTGTTCGCGCCGGGGCTTCAGGAGTTCAAGGCAATGCACCAGGAGCCCGGAGCCTAATGGGCTCGGGCCCCACGGTCTTGGTGACCGGGGCGGCTGGCTACGTCGGTCGCCTCTGCGTCGCGGCCCTTGCCAAGCGCATGGACGAGCTGTCGGCGCTGGTGGCGCTGGACTGGGCCGAGGTCGATCCATCCGAGCGGCTCGACGGTGTCGTCTACCAACAGGACGACATCTGCGACCCCGCGCTCAAAGATCTGTTCGGTGAACACGGCATCGACACCGTCGTGCATCTGGCATCGATCGTTCGTGCGCCCAAGGGCGCGCCGGCGGACCTGGCGTACCGAGTCGACGTTCTAGGCACGAAAAACATCCTCGAAGCATGTGAGGACTCGGGCGCCACGAGGTTGATCGTCACCTCGAGCGGGGCGGCCTACGGCTACCACCCCGACAACCCCGAGTGGCTCGATGAGAACGATCCACTGCGAGGCAATGACGAGTTCGAGTACTCGAAGAACAAGCGCCTGGTCGAGGACATGTTGGCACAGTGGCGGGAGGAGCGCCCCGAGCTGCGGCAAGTCGTTTTTCGGCCCGGCACGGTCGTCGGGGAAGACGTGCATAGCCCGGTCACGGACCTCTTCGAGAAACCGGTGATGCTGGGTATCGCTGGTTCGGAATCGCCCTTCGTGTTCATCTGGGACCAGGACCTCGTCGCCTGTCTCGTCGATGCAGTCTTCTCCGACAAAGTGGGCACTTACAACCAGGCTGGCGATGGCTCGCTCACCCCGCGCGAGATCGCGCGGATGCTCGACAAGCCCTACGTGCCGCTACCAGCCTCACTCGTGAAGGCGACCCTTTGGACGCTCAAACGGTTGGGCTTGACCGAGAATGGACCCGAACGCGTCGCGTTCCTGCGTTACCGGCCCGTGCTCTCGAACCGGCGCCTCAAGGAGGAGTACGGTTACATTCCTCAGCTCACCAGCCGCGAAGCCTTCGAGCTCTACGCCCGCGCGCGAGGTCTTCTTGCCCCGGCGTGAGTTCCGCGGACGCACGGTCGTCATCACGGGGGGCGCCGGTGCCATCGGGCTCGCGCTCGCGCGGAGCTTTGGAGGGACAGGGGCCAAGATCGCCATTCTCGACCTACCGTCGAGTCCGTTGGACGCGGCCCGCGAGGAGCTTGGGAACTCTGGCATCGAGGCTCTCGCCTTGCCCTGCGATATCACCGACACGGAGCAAGTGCAGGCCGCGATGACGACCGTCCGCGAAACGTTCGGAAGTATTGACGTTCTCATCAACAACGCCGGCATGGTGCATCGAAGCGCTTTCGCGGACACCCGGCCCGAGGTCTTTCGCCGCGTGATGGAAGTGAACCTCTTCGGTGCCGTGCATTGCACGCAGGCCTGCATCGCCGACTTGGTGGCGAACCGCGGGCTGATCATCGCCGTCTCGAGCATCGCCGGCTTGGCGCCGCTCTATGGACGCAGTGGATACGCTGCTTCCAAGCATGCCATGCACGGCCTCTTCGAGAGCCTCGGCGCCGAGGTCGCCGACAAGGGCGTCGGCGTGCTGATGGTCTGCCCTTCCTTCGTCGAGTCGGGCTTGGAAGCATCGACACTCGGCGGAGATGGCAAACGCATCAGCAGGCCACGCTCTAAAGTCGGACGACTGGGTAACCCAGATGATGTGGCCGCAAAAGTACTGAAGGCCGCAAGGGTGGGACGCAGGCGCCTCGTGCTCACCCCGGTGGGCAAGACCAGTGCGCTCCTGTCGCGCATCGCGCCCGGCCTTTACGAGCGCCTGATGATCCGTAGCTTGCGGTCAGAGCTCGACGAACCCTGACCGCTACTTCCCCGAGGTGCGCGGCGCGTCCATGCCTTTGACCGGATGGGCGCGATACGGCGCTTCGAGAATCGCGACCTCGTCTGCGCTGAGCTCGATCTCGACCGCCGCGATCGCGTCGTCCAAGTGCTTGAGCTTGGTGGCGCCGACGACCGGGGCAGTCACCCCGGGCCTAGAGTGGAGCCAGGCTAGTGCGATACGAGCGGGTGGTTCGCCCCGCTCGGACGCTACCGTCTTGACCGCTTCGACAACGTCCCAGTCGGAAGGCTGGTCGTAGAGGATCTGGTCGAGCCCGTCACTGGACGACCGGCTGGTGGAACTGTCGCCCAACTTACGCCGCGTCCCGGCGAGCATTCCGCGGGCCAACGGCGACCAGGGGGTCACAGCGATCCCCTCGTCTTCGCACAGCGGCATCATCTCTCGCTCCTCTTCGCGATAGACGAGGTTGTAGTGGTTCTGCATGCTGACGAAGCGCGCCCAGCCGTTGCGCTCCGACATCGAGAGCAACCGCTGGAACTGCCATGCATACATCGAGCTCGCGCCGATGTAGCGAACCTTCCCCTGGGTAACGAGATGATCGAGCGCAGCCAGCATCTCTTCCATGGGCGTGTTCGGATCGAGGCGGTGGATCTGGTAGAGGTCGATCGTCTCGACGCCCAGACGCCGCAGGCTGTCCTCACATGCTTGCTGGATGTGCTTGCGCGATAGCCCACCCATGTTGGGCCGGTCGCTCATCGGGAAGAAGACCTTGGTGGCGATCACGAGCTCGTCGAGATTGCCGTACTCTCGCAGCCACCGCCCGGTCACCTCCTCGCTCACCCCGAGCGAGTACATGTCGGCGGTATCGAAAAAGTTGATGCCAGCCTCGATCGCTCGCTTGAAAAAAGGCGCAGAGGCATCGGCATCGTGGATCCACGGCCGCCAGTCCGGCGTGCCGTAGCTCATGCAACCAAGACAAATCCGGGAGACCCTAACACCGGTCCGCCCGAGGTCGGTGTACTTCATGGGCTGATGATAGCGGAGTTGAGGCCAGGGGGTACGCGCCGAATTCGCGCTAGCTTTGCCCGTAGACGGGGATGAGAGCGCCGCGCGTGACGGCGTTCTGCGGCGACGCCAAGAACGCGATGGTCTCCGCGATCTCCGCGGGCCTGGGCCAAGCGCCATGGTCCGCGTCGGGCATGGCTGCACGGTTGGCGTCCGTGTCGATGATGCTGGGAACGATGGCGTTGACCCAAATCGAAGACTCGCAGAGCTCCTCCGCCAACGAGAGCGTCAGAGCGGCGACCGCGGCCTTGGAAGCGGCATACGCCGTCATTTGTCCGGTCGGCACGAGGACCGGTCGCGCCGCAACGTTGACGATGCGCCCCTCGCGCCCATCCATCGCCTTCACCGCTTCACGGCAGGAGAGAAAGCAAGTTGTGGCGTTCATCCGCATCAGCTGGTCCCAAACTTCGAGGCCCGTGGAAGCAATGGGGCCCATCGCGAAGCCGCCTGCTACGTGAATGCTGGCGTAGAGCGAGGTCGTCGCAGCGAAGAGCCGGGCTACGTCCGCTTCGACCCCGAGATCGAGGCCTTCGTGAAGCTTCACGGCGCTGTGGGCGCGATAGGGAAACCCTTCGAGCTCCTCTGCAATATAGACAGGAACGTGAACCGTCGCCCCGGCCGCGACGAGCCGCCCAACTACCGCCCTGCCGAGCGCACCGGTGCCTCCGGTGACGACGGCTTCCCGGCCAGAGAAATCCAACATGGGCGAGAGCTTAGTCTAGGAAGCATCAGTCGTGCCACCGTCGACTGTTGAGCTCGGTGTTCTCACAAGGTGAGCTGCAAGCCGTCCTCGGCCATGGGTAACTCGACTTCGTCGGCCCGTGACAGCACGTCTTCGCTCATGTGCGTGAGGATAATGCGCTTGCAGGTGAAGCGCGAACGGTGCTCCATGATCGTGCGGTAGGTGTTGTGAAGCGCGACCTTTTTGTCGAACACATAGGACTCGCAGACGAACAGGTCGGCTTGGCCTGACGCTTCGATCAGGGTGTCGGTCCACTGGCTGTCTCCCGAGTACACGAAGACCTTTTGCTCGACTTCCACGCGCAGGCTGTACGACGGCGCCCCGCTGAAATGAGCGGCGGGAAACGCAGTCACCTCGATATCGTCGACTGCAGTGGGCGTTCGCTCCTTGAGCTCGACGAAGCGGACGTCGAAGTTGGGATCGACTTTGGAAGACCCGGGGAAAAGCACCTCCATGGCCTCTAAGAGGCGCTTTTCGAGACCTGGCGGCCCCACGAGCGTGAGTGGCGCGATGCGCTTGGACACCATCTGGGCGTCGAGCAGAAAGAAAGGAAGCCCACCGAAGTGATCCCCATGCAAATGCGTGATCAGGACCTTGCTCACGTCTCGCGGCTCGATCTGCTGCTGCCGCATCGCGATCAGGGACGACGCGCCGCAATCGACCAGGAAGAGGTCATCAGAGGTACGTATCGCGATACAGGTCTGAAACCGTCCTCCGCTCCCGAAGGCGTCGCCGCTGCCCACGAAATGTACTTCCACTTCTCCCATCCGCGCCTGCCGCGCGAGGGTACCACAGGGGGTCGGCCGGCTGACTGGCAATGGACCCCTCGTTCGATTAGAGATCGCATCATCCCCCCCCCACAGCGGCTCGGAGAACGTGTATGCTCCGGGACCCGTCAACACGAGGAGTGACCCATGGCCGAGCTTCAACTCGCACTAGACGACGTCTACCGCTGGGAAAAGACCGCACCGAACCAGCTTTGGATGACCCAGCCCATCGGCAACGGAGAAGTCGAAACCTACACCTGGGCCCAGGCGATGGATCAAGTGAGGCGGATGGCTGCTCACCTGAAATCGCTCGAGCTCGAGCCAGGCACTCACATCGGCCTCATCTCGAAAAACTGTGCGCATTTCATCTTCGCAGACTTGGCGATCTGGATGGCCGGTCACGTGAGCGTCGCGCTCTATCCAACGCTCAACGCCGACACGATCGACTACATCCTCGACCATAGCGAGTCGAAGCTCCTTTTCGTAGGCAAGCTCGATGGCTGGGAGGAAGTTCAGAAAGGCATCCCCGCAGGCATGCCTTGCATCTCTTTACCTCTCGCTCCGCCGAACGAGTACGAGTCGTGGGATTCGGTGACGGCCCGGACCGAGCCCCTGCAAGGCAATCCCGCCCGCAACGCCGAAGAGGCTGCAATCATCGTCTATACCTCGGGAAGCACGGGTCGGCCGAAGGGCGTGATGCACAGCTTCGCTGCGATTGCCGCCTCGGTAGATGGATCCGAGCAGATCTTCCACCCGACGACCAAGGACCGGATGCTGTCCTATCTTCCGCTCGCCCACGTCTTCGAACGGTACTTTGTCGAGCTACAGGGCTTTCGCTCGGGGATGCAGCTCTTCTTCGCGGAGTCACTCAATACGTTCGTGGCCGACCTCAATCGGGCGCAGCCGACGATTTTCCTTTCGGTGCCGCGCTTGTGGTTGAAGTTCCAGCTCGGTGTGTTCCACAAACTCCCGCCCGAGAAGCTCAAGCGGCTCCTTCGGATCCCGCTCCTCAATCGAGTGATCAAGAAGAAGGTCCTCTCGGGCCTCGGGCTTCAGCACGTGCGGCTCGCGGCCAGTGGCTCTGCGCCGATCCCGCCCGATCTCATTCAGTGGTACCGGGATTTGGGCCTCGAGCTCCTCGAGGGCTACGGGATGAGTGAGGACTTTGCCTACTCGCACGCGAGCCATCCTGGCCACGGGCGCGTCGGCTACGTGGGCAACCCAATGCCCGGAGTCGATGTGAAGATCAGCGACGAAGGAGAGATCCTCATCAAGTTGCCCGGCAACATGATGTGTTACTATAAGCAACCCGAACTGACGGCCGAGTGCTACACCGAAGACGGCTACTTCCGCACGGGCGACCGCGGGGAGCGCGACGAAGAGGGTCGGCTCAAGATCACCGGGCGCGTCAAGGAGCTCTTCAAGACCAGCAAGGGCAAGTACGTCGCCCCGGTGCCCATCGAGAATCTCCTCAACAACAACGTCCGCATCGAGATGTGCTGCGTGACCGGCTCGGGGCAGCCGAAGCCCTTTGCCTTGGTACTCCTCGCCGAAGAGCTCCGCCCGAAGCTGAGCGACAGCAGGGTGCGCGCTGAGGTCGAGGCTGAGTTGGAGGCCTTGTTGAAGGGAGTCAACCAAGCGGTCGAGGAATTCGAGCGCCTTCAGTTCTTGGCAGTCGTCAAAGATGCGTGGCTAATCGAGAACGGCTTCCTCACCCCAACCATGAAAATGAAGCGAACCAAGCTCGAAGACACCTACGGCCCCAAGGTCGAAGAGTGGTATGCCGTCGGCCAACGGGTTGTCTGGGAGACGTAAGAGGAAACCTTTTCGGCGTTCGGGTGTAGAGACCCTATGCGAGGTCTCTTCCTGATTTGCGTAGCCGTCATTTTATGGTCCGGCTGCGTCCGAGTCGCACCCTACGAACGAGGGTATTTGAGCGACGTGACGATGCAGCCCGTCGTCGATCCGCTGGAAGCGCGCGCCTCGACACAATTGCACCGAGCGCGAGAAGCCACGAGCGGTGGCATCTGGTCACCTGCTGGGGGCGGCTGTGGCTGCACCAACTAGAACAACGCGCAAACGACTCGGAAGGTGGGCTTTCGTGCCTCTCTCCCTGGCCTTGTTCTGCGGTGACGCGCGCAGCGCCGCCGAGGATTCGGCCAGCGCCACGGAGGCTTCGGACAGCAAACCGGAGGCTTCGAGCGAGGAGGGCTGGAGGGTTGAAGAAGCGCACGTTCGCTTCAACTATTTCGAACAAAAAGGGTTCGGCTATCAGTCGCAGGCCGGACCGGGCGTGGCCGGATCCGAACGACTGTATGTCTACGAGCCCATGTTCTACGTGAGACTTCGGCAGAACAGAAAAGTCGAACACACTGTAACCCTTCCGATCGACATCATTACATCGGCGTCAACCGACTCCGTCGACGCGACGACCTCCGCCTCGCGCCACAATGAGGCGGTGACGCTGCGGATCATGCCGGACACGGCCTGGCTCGGCGCAGGGGA
>CAXMRM010000170.1:0-10507 GCA_964196015.1 uncultured Myxococcota bacterium | reverse complement strand
GTCAGTGCCAGCGTCAGTGCCAGCGTCAGTGCCAGCGTCAGTGCCAGCGTCAGCGTCGGTGTCTCTCGCTCGGGGGAAGGTGATCGTTCCGCCTGAGCTGGATCTCGAGGAATTTCGAACGGCTTGGGAAGCCGCTACGGGAACTCGGCCGTTGTCGATCGCACTGCCGGCTCTCTATGAACAGCTGAACGACTCCAAGCGGGCGGGGCAGGAGCATCAGGCTTGGCGCGGGATAGAGGGGAAGGCGCTGCGCCAGAAGGCGCGGTCGTGAGCGAAAGTCGGCGCGGGCCGCTTCCTTCAGAGCAATTCGAGTTCGAACAACTACCCCGACTCGACGAAGCGACGATGCACGAGCGGCGCCAGCTCGTGTTCTTGGTGTTGTCGGGGCTATTCTTGGGAACGCTGGCGATGCTCAACATCCTCGGTGTCACGCGCTTCATCGACCTGAGCTTCCAACTGCCCGGGACGAGCCTCAGGGTGCCCATGCCGCTCGCGGTCGGTATCTTGCCGTATCCGATCACGTTCCTGTGCACCGACTTCATCTCGGAGCTCTACGGCCGTCATCGCGCCAATCAAGTCGTATGGATGGGCCTCGGTCTGAACCTCTGGGTCATGCTCATTCTCTGGGTCGGGGGTGCGCTTCCTGGCTTCGAGCCCGCCGGCCAACCCCAATCGGGAGTTTTCTTTGAGCTGCGCCGCCTCGCCTTCAGTGCGGTAACCGCTTCGATGATCGCGTATCTCGCCGCTCAGTTCATCGACGTTCAGCTCTTCCATTTCTGGAAGCGCCTCACCAACGGCCGCCACCTCTGGCTGCGCAACAACGGCTCTACACTGGTCAGCCAGTTGGTCGACACCTTCTCGGTGATCCTGATTACGCACTTTTTGGCCAAGGGCATCCCAGTCGACGCATCCGAGCCACTGTGGCCACAGCTCCTGACGTTCATCGCCGCGGGCTACACCTTCAAGCTCACGGTCGCCTTACTCGACACGGTGCCGTTCTACCTGGGCGCGAGGCACTTGGGGCGATACCTGCGCATCCACCCGGTTCACGGCACCGCCTCTCTCTGACGCGTTTCGTTGGAAACGTGCCGCCATCCGACTGACGCGCGTGTTACTCGCCCTCAGGTGCCGGGGTCTCGGTTGCCTCGGCGGGATCTTCCGCCTCGACGGGCGCCTCTGCCTCCACGGCAGCGGCTTCTTCGGCTTCGCTCTCGGCGGCAGCTTCCTGAGCAGCGGTTTGCTCACGAACCGCGCGGTCGAGCGCTTGTTCGCCGGAGGACGAAAGGAACGCAAGCCACACGGAAAGCGCCATGAAGGCGAACGCGAATACAGCGGTCAGCCGGGTGAGTAGATTGCCTGCACCGGCGCCGCCGAAAATCTGCTGACTCGCGCCTCCGCCAAATGCCGAGCCGAGCCCGCCCCCTTTACCCGACTGCAAAAGCACGACCAGGATGAGGAACAGACACGTGAAGATATAGACGATGGAAATAAAGGTATACATGGACTCAGCTCTCCGACCGGCCAACGCCGGCATCGATAATCGGAATGAAGTTGTCGGTGGACAGCGCCGCGCCACCTACGAGCGCGCCGTCGACGTCCGGTTGCGCGAGCAGTTCGATCGCGTTGCTGGGCTTCACGCTCCCACCATACAGAATCCGGGCGGAATGCGCCCAGGATTTGCCCTTGAGCTCAGCGAGGCGGCTGCGAATCGCGCAGTGGACCTCCTGGGCGTCCTCGGCCTTCGCGGTGCGACCGGTGCCAATCGCCCAAATCGGCTCGTAGGCTACCACCAGCGTCGCCAACGCGACCGCGTCCAGGCCATCGGTTGCCGCTTCGACTTGGCCCAACACGACGTCGAGCGTCTTGCCAGCCTCACGCTGTTCCAGGGTCTCTCCAACGCACAAGATCGGCACGACCTTGTGTACCAGGAGGGCGGCTACCTTCCTACGCACACCGGCATCGGTTTCACCGAAGTACTGACGCCGCTCCGAGTGGCCGATGATACAGTAGCCGCAGCCCACATCCACCAAGAGTGTGGGGCTGAGCTCACCGGTGAACGCGCCCGAATCTTCCCAGTGCGTATTCTGCGCGGCAAGCCCGACCGCCGAGCCCTCGAGGGTCTGCTTCACAGCCATCAACGACGTCGCGACCGGAGCCACGACCACATCGCACGCTAACCCGCCGCCCACGTGCGAGGCGATCGCACCGGCCAACGCCCGAGACTCGGCGACGGTGTTGTGCAACTTCCAGTTGCCCGCGATCAACGGTTTGCGGCTACTCATGGCTTAAGGGCCTCCACGCCCGGGAGAGGGCGGCCCTCTAGATACTCCAACGAAGCGCCGCCGCCAGTGGACACGTGATCGAAGCGGCTGGCCAGGTCGGCCTGCTTCACGGCCGCGACGCTATCGCCGCCGCCAACCACACTGAAGCCCGGGCAATCGGCGGCCGCGCGCGCCACGGCCAGGGTACCCTCCGCGAAGGCCGCGTTTTCGAATAGGCCCATCGGCCCGTTCCAAAACACCGACTGGGCGCGACGAAGACGATCCCGGTAGAGCCTCTCGGTCTCGGGGCCGATGTCGAGCGCCATGGCGTCGGCGGGGATCCCGTCGACCCGGACCACGCGCGCCTCGCTGGACTCCACCGATTCGCCCACCCGGACGTCGACCGGAAGCAGGAGGTCGACTTCGCTCCGAGCAGCCATGGCGATCAGGCTTCGAGCGAGCGCGAGCTTGTCCTTCTCGTAAAGGCTCTTCCCAACGTCCAAGCGACGCGCCGCCAAGAAGGTGTTGGCCATCGCGCCGCCGACGAGCAAGGCATCAACCTTGCCGAGCAGAGCTTCCATCACGCTAATCTTGTCGCTCACCTTCGCGCCACCGAGCACCGCGATGTATGGACGTGGCGCATCCGTGCGCAGCTTGTCGAGCACTTCGAGCTCGCGTTGCATCAGAAAGCCCGCCGCGCGCTCTTCGATGAGACGGGGCAGGGCGCTCACCGATGCATGCGCCCGGTGCGCAGCACCGAACGCGTCATTCACGTAGGCGCCGCAAGAGCCGCCGAGCTCGCGCGCGAAGTCCACGTCGTTGTCCTTTTCGGCGGCGTGGAAGCGCAGATTCTCGAGCAGCGCGACTTGGCCGTCGCGAAGGTCTTGAACGACTTTGCGCGCACCGTCTCCAATGCAGTCGTCGGTGAGGCGCACCTCTCCGTCCTCGAGGAGCTCGGCCAACCGAGCGGCGATCGGCTCGAGCGAAAGCCCGGGAACGACCTTTCCCTTGGGCCGGCCGAGGTGCGATGCCAACACGACACGCGCGCCTTGTTCGAGCGCGTACTTAATCGTGGGGAGGGCAGCGCGAATCCGAGTATCGTCGCTGACCTCGCCGTTCTTCAATGGAACGTTGAAGTCGACGCGAATGAACGTGGCGACGCTTTCGAGGCTCAGTTCCTCGATTGAACGAATCGGCTCCGACACGGGCTCAGCCCGCGCTCGATACGATCCGCGAGAGGTCGACCATGCGGTTCGAGAAGCCCCACTCGTTGTCGTACCAGCTCTGCACCTCGACGAGGTCTCCGCCGACCACCTCGGTCTGCGCCGCGTCGCAGATCGACGAATGGGGGTTCCCCATGAAGTCGATCGAAACAAGCGGCCGTTCCTCGAAGTACAACACGCCTCGGAGCGGACCTTCCGCCGCTTCCTTGAGAGCCCGGTTCACCTCGTCGCGATCGGTGTTGCGCGCGACCTGCGCGGTGAGACAGGTGAGCGATACGTTGGGCGTCGGGACCCGAATCGCCGTGCCGCCGAGCTTACCCTTGAGTTCGGGCAACACGAGGCCAATGGCCGTCGCGGCGCCGGTAGACGTCGGAATCATCGACACCGCTGCGGCACGCGCACGGCGCATGTCGGAGTGCGGCTGGTCGAGGAGGCCCTGGTCGTTCGTGTACGAATGCACCGTGACCATGTGCCCCTTCACGACGCCGAAGCTGTCGTGGAGGACCTTGACTAGCGGGGCCAAGCAGTTGGTGGTGCACGAGGCGCAGCTGATGACGCGGTGCTTCTCAGGGTCGAACTGATCGCTGTTAATGCCGACCACGAAGGTGCCGTCGATCTCACCCTTGCCGGGAGCGCTGATGATCACGCGCTCCGCGCCGGCCTTCAAATGTGCCGATGCCGCTTCCTTCGTGCGGAAAAAACCGGTGCACTCGAGCACGACCTCGGCGCCGAGTTCTTTCCAGTTGAGCTTGGCCGGGTCCCGCTCGGCGGAAACCGGGATGCGCTGATCGCCGATCCAGAGCGCGCCGTCCTCGGCCTTGACCGGGTGGGAGAATTGTCCGTGTACCGAATCCCATTGGAGAAGATGAGCGAGCATCTCCGCACTGGTGAGGTCGTTGATTCCAACGATCTCGACGTCCCCTCCGCGCTCGGCAATGATTCGAGCTACGCAGCGCCCAATTCGTCCGAAGCCATTGATTCCGACTTTCGTGGCCATTCGTTCCACTCCTTCTGCGCGGCAAGGCCGTCCGAAGGCGCCGCCAGCGAGGGCGGAACGTAGCGCGCGCCGCGTCGCGGTCAAGGAGCCAAGGGCCCGAATAGTTTGCGCTTTTGACCGAAGTCAAAGCAAGCAGCGGTGGTTATTCCGCGGCTTCTTGCGCGTCGCGAAGCTCCGTGGTCACCAGCTCGAGCACCGCGTTGGTAAACGCGACGATGTCCGAGCGGCTGTGGCCGCTGTTTCGCAGCTCTCGATAGACCGACTTCGCGATGATCCGAACGCCGCGGTTGTCTGCCGCCTGTGCCTTCGGGATTTGTGTTCTTGTAGCCCCCATGTTGCCGGAACTATCATGCAGATTGCGTGCCACTTGTAGAAAACGGCGAAACACAAGGATTTCAGTGTTCACTTTACACCGGAATTGACAAGGCAGAGCGGCTTTTGCCACACCTGAATCCAAAAACGTCACACCCCCTCCAAAGTGCGCAAGCCTCTGCGCACTTTGGAGGGCAAGCGCGCAGAGGCTTGCGCACGTAACCTGCCGGGAAGACCGGGATTTCGGCCGGTCGGCCGACTTTTGATCAACCGGCCTCGAGCGCCTCACGGAGCTCTTGGAGCGCGCTGGTGTGAAGGCGACTAGCCCAGGACTTGGAGATCCCGAGCTCCCGCGCCATCGCATCGATGGAACGGCCCTCAAAGTAGAACCCGCGAACGAGGAGCCGTTGCCGAGGCGACAGACTGGGCAGCGCCCGGAGAAGCCGCGTGACACTTTCATTCTTGAGGAAAACAGCCTCCGGGCTTTCGTCGCCGAAGCGCCCCTGGAGCACCGTTGCCGTGGTGAGGCTGGCGCTCATGCGCGTGAAAGCCTTGTCGAGAGCCGTAGGCGCGGCCGTCGGGGTGCTTTCTGCGGCCGTCTGGAGCCGCTCGTGCGCACGGCGGGGGAGCTGGGACATCTTGCGGACCCCGTCCAGCATGGCGCCACGGACGCGGTGGTAGGCGAAGGTCTGGAACCGGACGCCTCGGCCCGGGTCGAAGCGGTGCCGCGCCTCTAGCAGGCCCCCGAAGCCGAAGGCGATCAAATCGTCGAGATCGCCCCGAAGTGAGAGCTCACGGCGAAGTCGGTGGGCCAGGCCGTGGACCATTTTCTCGTGCTGCTCGATGAACTCCGTTCCCTGCATGCCGACTCCTGAACAGAATTCCTTTAGCCAAGTGGGTGAATGTAGTCAAGTAGAAGAGGTTTAACTACATCAAGATGGGCTAGTCGAATGCGTAGCTCTAGGGTATAGCTGCGCTGTGAAACCGGTACGTCCAGGCATCGCGAGCACAAATCGGCGACGTTTGGGGTCGTTTGCGAGTCTGATCGACCAAGTCCTGGATGACGAGAGCGCGCTCGACGGCCTGGCCTTCGCCTACGCAGAGCTCGGAGAGTCTGAGCGCCAGGCACTGGCTCACGCGGTTGTCCAGGATGCAGGGGACCCGACCCAGGCCCTGGTCGCGTTTCTCGCTGTGGAAGAGAACCCGAGGCTCCAACAGCGCCTGGCGGGCCTAATCAGCAGGCATGGGCGCATCGATCGATCGGTATTCCTCGAGGGCACGGAAGCCCAGGGAGAAGCGCGCTTGATGCAATCTCTCCCAGGGCTCGAGCCCGAGTTGCTCCGAGTCGCTTGGAAAGAAAGTAAAATTCACGGTATCGAGATCGAATCTCGAAAGAGCCTTAAGATCGATTCATCCGCACCCACGGTCAGGCTCGCAGAAGTGGTTGAAACGCTCACGCCGCTCGTGTGGCGGCATATCCGGTCGGGAGGCGAGCTCCCAGATGGCATCGAGCGCTTCGCGGGGTTCTTCTCTGCGGGCTGACTCGGCGGGCCTGCGGTTAGTCGGGGCCATTGCCATTGCCGAGGAGGGCGCCCTCGAACTTCGTCGTCTTCATCAGCGAGCCGTCCTCGGCGTCGCGGCGAACCATGAAGAAGTGCCGGGTGACCGAGTTGTTGTCCTCGCGGGCGAACACCACGATGGCGTTCATGCCGGGGTGGACCGGAATCTCGGCATCGAACGCGAGCTCCCGAGGATTGGCGCCGCCCTGGTTTGACTCGTAGTAGACCTTGTGCCCGCTCGTAGAGATATAGAGGTCACGAACGCGCTGCCCATCGGTCACCTTGCCTCGGACTCGGAAGACCTCGTCGCGTGTGACGAAGCTGTCGAGAGCCTCGAGCTCGAGCTCGGGTGAGGCGTTGCCGGTTACCCATGTGAGAGGCGGATCCTGGGCGACCTGCCCTTGGGCGGGCGAGGCAGCATCGGCAGCAACCCAGCCGGGCCGACCGCCTCCGAGATTGATGCGCGCGTACCCTCCGCTCGTCGCGGTGTGCAGCACACGAACCGGCTTGTCCGCCGTGGCGATGACCGGGGCACTCCCGTCGGGCCCCTCCCGGATTTCCGTGCCGGGCTGCAAGCTCACGACGCGCTTGGCCTGCGAGGCCTCCACCGGGCCTGGGTCGTCGTAAATCGGAATCTTGAGCTTCTGGCCGGCTGCAGCGCCGAGCTCGGTATCGGCGACGGCCAAAAAGAGCGTGGCTTCTTCCCCCGCAAAGTCGTGAAGCACTTGGAACGAGAAGGGAACGATCCATTCCTCGCCGGCGCGCAGCGTGTCTCTTCGGAAGCGTCCGTCATGGAGCAACACCCCCGAACCGCTCTTGTTTTGGAGGTTGGCTTGGAGCTCGAAACTGTCGACTTCACTGACGTTCTTGACGGTGAAGTACACCGTCACCTGCTCGCCGCGCTGCACGCGGCCGTCTCCGTTGCCCCTGATGTTGTCCGCCACTTGCAGGCCGTACGCGAAGCGCGGCTCGGTGCGGGCGCGGATCAACGCGCGGACCTCGACCGGCCCTGGGGCATGCCCGTGCACCTCTTCGAGCTCGACCCTAATCGCGTCCGCGCGGTCGATCATGCTGCGTGGGACTCGGCACACGCGCTTCTCCTCTTCGGTGACGCAGTGACCGAGCGTCGTCGTCCATGAACGGGTTTCGCCGGGGGCAAGCTTGCCAAACACCAGCTCACGCCCGTCGAACCAGTGGTTGTCGCTCCGGGTGGTCGCGCGCAGCTGATACAGGGGATGCTCGCCTTGATTCGTCACCTCGACGCGCAGCGAGAGTGGATCGCCTGCCAGCGTCGGCTGGTCACCGGAGCTGGTCTTCGCTACGACCCGAACCTTGCTGGGGCCTTCGTCCGGACCCGCGCGCCAGTCGATCCCAAGCTTCTCGAGATCGCGCACGACCTTTTCGGTTTCCTGTTTCTGGACGCGCTCGATGATCGGCTCCGAAGCGCGCAGCATCTGAATCCGCTTGGGCGACTTCGCATTGAGCACGAGGTTTCGCGAGAACCGAATCAGGAAGTTCTCCTGGTCCTCGTTTTCCTCTTCGTCGGGCTCCGACTCGATCAATCGTTGGCGCAACTCCGGGTTGAGATAGTAGCCCATGACGACCGCCGGACGCAGCGAATCGGTGGCGCTCGCATGGGTTAGGTGGGACTCCAGGTCGCCCTCCCGAAGGAAAAACTCGTCGACTGCGAGGTCCATGTTCTCTTTGTCGACCGTCATCGGACTAATGGCGATGTCCGGCACGATCCCGACGCCTTGGATCGAGACGTCGCCCGGCGTGAGGTACTGAGCCACGGTGAGCTTCAACGCCGAGTCGTCTTGCAGCTTGTAAAGGACCTGAACGGAGCCCTTGCCGAAGCTCTGCTCACCGATGATCAGCGCGCGATCGTGGTTCTTGAGGGCACCTGCGACGATTTCGCTCGCGGACGCGCTCCTGCCATTGATCAACAAGACGATCGGGTAGTGCGGCTCGGTGCCGCCGGGCTCAGCATACTCTTCGGTACGCTCACGTGGGTCCTGCGAGGAGGTCGTCACGATCGGGCCGTCGTCGAGAAACGTATCCGCAACTTTCACAGCCTGATCGAGAAGTCCGCCCGGGTTGCTTCGAAGGTCGAGGACGAGGCCGACCATGCGCTTCTTGTGCAGCGCCGCGAGCGCGCGACGCAGGTCCGTTTCGGTGTTGCCTTGGAAGCTCTTGAGCCTGATGTAGCCGACGCCATCGCGGAGCATCCGGTGTTCGACCGAGGGGATGTCGATCACGGCCCGAGTGAGCTCGACGGGCCGGGGTCGGCTCCACTTGCCGGCCTTGTCTTCGCGTCGAATGAAGATCTTGACCTTGGAGTCCGGCTTGCCGCGCAGACGGTTGACGGCCTCTTGCAGAGGCATGTTGAGCGTCGACTCTTCATCGATCTTCACGATTCGGTCCCGACGCTGCAAACCCGCCTTGAACGCCGGCGTGTCGGGCATCGGCTTGATCACGGTGAGGTGGCCATCCCGAATGGAGATGACGATACCGAGCCCGCCGAACTGTCCGCGGGTGCTGGTTTGCATCTCCTTGAACTGCGCCGGCGGAAGCAGGACCGTATGTGGGTCGAGCGTCTTGAGCATGCCGTTGACGGCGCTGTACTCGATCTGGTTGAGCTCGATGTCGTCCTCGTTCTTCAGCTCTTCCTGCAAGAATGCGAACACCTCGCCGAACCGAGCCGCGAGCGTCCAGGGGCTCGACACGTCCGCGATGGCAAACTCACTCTGCGCGCTGTTGACCTGGACCTCGAGCGTCTCGGCTCCCTCTCGGTAGTGCACGAGGACGGGGGGCACGTCCTTCTGGATCGCGTCGAGGCCCGCCAACATCATGCGCTGATGGTCGATTCGCCTGGGATCGACGTAGTCATCGTTCACCTGGTGAATCACCCGGTTCATCACCAGGAGCTTGGTGAGGTCCCAGGGGGTCTTCTGGCGCGCAGCCAGAGCCCTCGGCGAGGCATCGATGTCGATCTGCAGGCCGTTTTGAATCGGCCAATGAAAGGAAATGGTAAACGCCGCAAGGACGACGACCAAACCAAGTAAGGGCTTCCAGAGTCTTCTCATTGGATTATGTGTGTGGGGCCGGGGGGCGGTTTATCGATTGTAGCCTCGTTGGGCTCTTAGGCCAATTGCGCTCGATCCTACCTAAGGTTATCGAAGCAAGGTGCCACACCAAATTCTCCGCCAGCAGATCGCGAGGCCCGTGCTCGATATTTGTAAGGAGCTCCGCAATGCCGGGGAACGCGCCTGGGTAGTCGGCGGCTGTGTTCGGGACACCCTCCGCGGGGAGCAGGTCAACGACTGGGACGTGGCCACGACGGCCTTGCCCGAAAAAGTCCAGCGGACCTTTCGCAAGGTCATCCCGACCGGCATCGACCACGGGACGGTGACGGTGCTTTGGAAGGGCGGCGCCTACGAGGTGACGACGCTCCGCGGGGAGGGGGCGTATACCGACGGCCGACGGCCCGACAGTGTCGTCTTCGTCGAGGACATCGACCGGGACCTCGCCCGCCGCGACTTCACCGTGAACGCCATCGCCTACGACCCGGTCGACGGGCAGCTGGTCGATCCATTCAACGGCCTGATCGACATACGGGACCAGGTGCTGCGCGCCGTGGGCGAGCCGAGCGAGCGCTTCCAAGAGGACGGGCTTCGAATCCTGCGCGGCGCGCGGTTCGTGGCGACCCTCGGTTTCGAGCTCGACGAGGCCACCGAAGCGGCCTTCCGGGGTGCACTCGACACGTTCCGAAAGGTGAGCCCCGAACGGGTGCGCGAAGAGTGGATGAAGGCGATGAAGGCACCCGCGCCGTCACGCGCCTTCGAGGTCATGCGGAGGACGGGGATCCTCGACGTGACGTATCCCGAGCTTCTCGAACAAGTGGGTTGCGAGCAAAACCAATGGCACGCGTACGACGTTTGGGGCCACACGATGCGCGTGCTCGACGAGTCGGAGGGCAAACCGGCCGAACGAATCGCGGCGCTTCTTCACGACGTGGCCAAGCCGCGCACGCGCGCGAGGTCGGAGAAGACCGGCGACTGGACGTTCTACCATCACGAAAAAGTCGGCGCGGACATGGCCGAGCGATGGCTCCGCGACTACCGATTCTCCAATCAGGAGCGCGAGCTCATCGTC
>CAXMRM010000169.1:0-9838 GCA_964196015.1 uncultured Myxococcota bacterium | reverse complement strand
GCAGGCCGTCAACGATTCGGTCCAACGCGAGCACTACGTGCTCCAAGGGCAGCTCTACACGGCCGCCGCTCACCGGTACCTGAAACAACGAATCCAAGGCTATGACCCCGAAACCCATTGGGGCGGCGCGTTTTTCTTGTTCCTGCGCGGAATGCAGGGCCCCCAGCGTGCGGGCTCGAGCGTGTTCTTCGATCGTCAGCCTGCCGAGCTCTTGAGGGCGGTCGACCACTGGTTGGGAGGCGGCGATGAGTCTCGCTGACCTTCAATCGTGCGGTCTGCTCGACCTCCTCGACGTGGAGCTCGCGCGCGCCCTCGGCCGTATGACCGACGCTTCGAGCCCCGAGATCGAGCTGGCGATAGCGCTCACGAGCCGCAACGTGCGCCGGGGTCACGCCTGCTTCCCTCTCGGGATGTCCGCGGCGGAGATCTGGCCGCGCGAGGCCGCGCCCCCCGACGTGTTACCTCGTACGCCGCAATGGAAAGCCGCCCTGACGAAGAGCCCGCTCACCCGCACGGGCCCGCTCGTCCTCGATGACGCTGGCCGTCTCTACCTTCGGCGCTACTGGCAGCTCGAGCGGGACATCGCCGAACAGCTGCGGGTCCGGTCGGCCGCTCCTCCGGTCATCGCCCACGACTCGCAGTGGCTCCATGCCTCACTAGATGGGCTGTTTCCCGGAGCACCGGATTCGCCGCAACGCCTGGCTGCCCAGAACGCGCTGCGGCATCGTGTCTCTCTTCTTTGCGGTGGGCCGGGCACCGGCAAGACGACAACGGTGGCGGCCATCGTCGCACTCCTCATCGAAGGACGGCTGCGCGAGACTGGAGCCGCGCCCCGGGTAATGCTGCTCGCCCCAACTGGAAAGTCCGCGATTCGGCTGGGAGAGGCGGTGCGCCGGGCGAAGGCTCGGATTCAGGCCTCCGACGAGATCCTCGAACGGATCCCGGAGCAGGCAACCACGGTGCACCGTGCTCTCGGGATGCGGCGAAACGGGATGCGATTTCGCAGGAGCGCGGATCTTCCGCTCGAAGCCGACGTGATCGTCGTGGACGAGGCTTCGATGATCGACCTCGGCTTGATGCGCCAGTTGCTCGACGCGACGCCGCGCGAGGCCACGCTGCTGATCGTCGGCGACCCGGATCAGCTCACGTCGGTCGAAGCCGGCTCGGTTCTCCGCGACCTGGTCACAGCCAGTGCGCAGACTTGGTGGCGCGGGCGAGTCACCCACCTGACGAAGACGTATCGATACGACGAGAAACAACCTCTCGGCCAGCTCGTCGCGGCAATCCGAAACGGCGAAGGGGAGACCGTCAAAGGCTTGCTCGAGCACGAGGACGCAGATGATGTCGTCTGGATCTCGCTCGAAGGCTTGCAAGCCGAGCTCGATCGCGCGGCCGCCTATTGGTCCAAGGTCCTGGCGACGCGCGACCCGGACGAGCATTTCAAACTTCGGAGCCGCTACGTGATGCTCAGCCCGTTCCGAGGAGGCCCCGTGGGCACCCGACAGTTGGGCGTGGCGATTCGGGACCGGCTGCAGGACCCGAAAGGCGGCGCGCCACGCGTGACGCCGATCATCATCGAGGAGAACAGCCACGAGCTTCGCGTGTACAACGGAGACTTCGCCATGCTGGTCGACGGCGAACCGCCCACCGCCACGGTGCAAAGCGACACGGAGGGCTTCCGCGAAATCGCCGCAGCGAGGCTGCCGCGGTTCTCCGATGCTTTCGCGCTGAGCGTTCACAAAGCGCAGGGGTCCGAGTTCGACGAGGTGTGGGTCGTTCTGCCAAAAGAAGACGCGCCGTTGTTGACCCGTGAGCTTCTGTACACGGCAGTGAGCCGCGCTCGGAAACGGGTGCGGGTCGTCGGGCCGAAAGAGGTTGTCTTGGCCGCCCTCGAACGCAGGGCGCAACGATACTCGGGACTCGTCGACGCGATCGGCAAAGCGCGAGACTGAACTCGGCAAGTACTTCACCTCCTATGCTGGCGCCGCGTGCGCCCGCCAGGAGATCGGCCTATATCTGAAAAGTGAAACATGTTTCACTTTGGAGAAGGTGATGGCCGAGTACGACTACATCGTGATCGGGGCTGGCTCCGCAGGAGCCATCGTGGCGAGCCGACTAGCCGAGAATCCGGACGTGACGGTCTTGTTGCTGGAGGCGGGCGGCACCGATCGCACCACCCTCGTCCGCAAGCCAGGGATGATCAGCCTGGTGCAGCAGGTCAAGCAGCTGAAGAAGAAGCTCGATTGGGGTTTCACCACGGCCCCCCAGCCGCACCTGAACGACCGGCGCATCCCCTACGCGCGCGGCAAAGTCCTCGGCGGCTCCAGCTCCGTGAACGGCATGCTCTATCTCCGAGGCAACAAGGAGAACTACAACGGCTGGGCGGCGAGCGGTTGTGAGGGTTGGAGCTTCGAGGACGTTCTTCCGTTCTACAAGAAGCTCGAGAATCACGAAGACGGAGAAACCGCCTACCACGGCGCGGGCGGTCCGATTCAAGTCACGCGTCACCCCGCCGATCAGATCAGCCCGGTGTCGAATGCGTTCGTGAGAGCTGCGTCGAAAGTTTGCGGCATCCCCATCGGGGACGACTTCAACGCGGACAACCAGAACTGCGCCAGCATCTATCACATGTCGGCGCGTAAGGGTCTGCGAAGCGGCACTGCCGAGGCGTACATTCATCCGAGCCTCGAACGCCCCAACTTCAGCGTGGAAATACGCGCGCTCGTACATCGCATCGTGATTGAGAACGGCCGCGCAACGGGCGTCGAGTATGAGCAGCCGAGCGGCGCCACCATCGCCAACGCAAAGCGTGAGATAATCGTCTCCGGCGGCGCGATCGGGTCACCACAGATCTTGATGCTCTCCGGTATCGGGCCCGCCAACCAGCTGCGCGAGCACGGGATCGACGTACAGCTCGACCTACCGGGAGTCGGAAAAAACCTGCACGATCACCTCTTCGTCCCACTCACCTACCGCTCTCCGACGAGCCTTCACCGGGGCACCGCAGCACACTTTTTCGGCGGCATGCTCAAGGAGTACCTCATCGGCAACGGCTGGTTCGGGCGGACGGTCTTCGAGGCGGGGGCGTTCATCAAGAGCCACGACGCCGCACCGATTCCGGACATCCAGGTTCACACGCTCCCTTGGGGCTACCCGACCCCAAACCAAGACGGCCCGGAGCGCCCCGACATCGACACCGGTCACTGCCTGACCGTAATGCCAACGTTGATCTACCCGAAGAGCCGCGGCGAGCTTCTGCTTACCTCGAACAAACCGGACCAAGCGCCTCACATCGATCCCCACTTCCTGGAGGAGCCGGAAGATTTACAGCTGTTCATCACGGCGATTCGAAAGTGTCGCGAGATCTGTGCACACCCCGACATGGCGGAACACTTGCGCGAGGAGCTGAGCCCGGGCGCACAAAGCTCGAGCGCTGCAGAGCTCACCGAAGAGATCAAGTTACGCGCGACGACGGTCTATCATCCGGTCGGCACTTGCAAGATGGGCATCGACGAGATGGCGGTCGTGGACCGGAGACTCAAGGTGCGCGGCATCAAAGGGCTGCGAGTCGCTGACGCATCGATCATGCCGCAGATCACCGGCGGTAACACCAACGCCCCCTGCATGATGATCGGCGAACGGGCCGCCGCGCTCGTCCAACGAGACGCGGGTTAAGCAGCCTTGGGCGGCCAGGGTCGGCGAATCTTGCCGGCGACCTTTGCAGCAGTGTCTTCGTCGATCGGCTGCGCTGGGTCGGCACCGAGCTGCTTGAGGATCACCTTGCAGTGAGCCGCGTTCCAGTTGAGGAGCTTGGCAAGCTCCTTCAGGCCATAAGTTTCGGTGATCACCATGGTGCGCGTCCTTTACTAACCGTTAACTTATAGCGGAAAACGGAACGCGATCCAATGGTTAATTGGCTTTTAGTATATAAGCAGCAACTCCTAGCAACCCGAGCATTATCAGGCTGATGACCAGCCAGCCCGGCCCACGGATCCCCGGAGCCGGCCCGGAGTCGGGTGGGGGCGCAATCGGGGGCCCCTCGACGGGTTGAGCAGCCAGAAACTCCTCGATCAGCTGAGTGGCCTGCTCGACCTGGTCGAGCTCGACCCGAATTTCGGTCCCATGCCGGAGCCGGTCGGTGATGCCCGGGTAGGCGGTGTCTCGGTGATTGACCAGGACCGCGGCGATGCCCTCGGACTCCAGGGCCTCCTGGAGCGCTAGAGCCTGCACCTCGTCGTCGGTTTCGTAGACGCTTCGTGTGTCCATGATGCTATCTCGATTGCACAAAAGGCGGCACAGGACAATCGAGCGCATCGCCGACGGCGCGGATGAGTTCGGTCTCGCGGTCGGTGACCTTGTCGTCGGCCATGACGGTGGCGGCGCAGGCCAGCATAATGCCGCGCTTCAGCGCGGGCGTAGCGGCATCGTAGCGTTGAAGAGCTTGATCGAGAGAGGCCAAGGTACATTGGCCCGAAGGCAAGATCGCCCCGGCGGATTCTTTGAGCTGAAGGGTCTGCACTCCGTGCCGAAACGCGCGCTCGGCTTCCTCTTCCGTTCGGTTGCCTACCCGTGCCAGTGTCGCGATCAAGACGCGCGCGTCGGGCAGGAGGGCCCGCAGCGACCGAAACCGGAGGCGCGTCGGACCGGCGCCTTCGAAGTGCCTCGCGAGATGACGCTGCATCATCCGGCTCAGCGTGTATTCGAACAGATCGATTCGCCGGTCACTCTGCATCAAGGCGGCAACCACTTCGCGAAAGCGCTCATACTCGTCGATGGACAGGCTGCGCAACGTCGGCATCGCCATGTCGACCAGCGCGATCTTCTCGGCTGACGAACGGTCGCCGGCCTCGGAGTGAAACCGAAGCGTCAGGTCGGCCGTTTGCGGGTCGGTCAGCTCTGCCACGCGCATCAGCTCCGTTCCGCGGAGCACCTCGTCCTGCGCGAGCAGGAGTCCGAAGATCATCGGCTGGGCCATGGGCGCTTGGTGGACCGCATGAACCCAGAGCTCGGGCAGCCCCGCATGAAGGGTGCGAGCGAACCTGATCTGCTCAGGGCGTGGGCTCCCGATTTGCTCGATCGCATGGCTCACAGTCTCTTTCGTGGGGGCTTCGGCGAACGCGTTTGCCTGGTCGGCGGGCGCATCAGGCGGCGTGCTCATCCCATCCGCGATCTGCGGCAGGACCACTTCGGAGAACTCGCCATCCCACTGAGGCTCCAACTTGCGGATGCGATCCCCGAGCGGAGGGTGCGTGCGGAAGAGTCCGGCGAACAAGCGCATCCGGCGAATCGCATCCGAAAAGAAGATATGGCTCGCTTCGTCGGCCTTCGGTGTGTCTAGGTACGAACGAGGCGCCGCGCCGCCGATCTTCTTGAGAGCACCGACCAGGCCGTCCGTGTCGCGCGTGAACTGCACCGCCGAGGCATCGGCGAGGAACTCCCGCTGCCGCGAGATCGAGCTCTGAATCATGCGCCCGAAGAACACGCCAATGGAACCGATCGCCAACAGACCGAGCCCGATGAGCGCCACGCCATTGCCTCCCTTCTTCCTGCTGTACATGGAGCCGCGCATCAGGAATCGACCGATCAGGGCAAGAACAAAGACTCCGTGTAGAAGCCCGATGGCGCGGAGGTTGATTCGCGAGTCTCCGTTGAGGATGTGGCTCAGCTCGTGCGCGATCACGCCCTGTAGCTCGTCACGCCGGAGCACGTGAAGGGTTCCGTGCGTCACGCCGATGACGGCGTCACTGGTCGTGTTTCCTGCGGCAAACGCGTTGATGCCTGGTTCACGGTCGAGAACGTACACCTCGGGAACCGGCACACCCGATGCAATCGCCATCTCTTCGACGACATTCAACAGGCGGCGCTCCTCGAGCTTGGTCGAGTCGGGGTCTACCTTGCGCCCGCCGAGACTCAAGGCGACGGCCCGACCGCCATCTCGGAGCTGGGCAATCTTGTAGAGCGAACCCAAGCCGACCACGGTGGCCGTGCTGCCAAGTGCGAAGAGGAACACACCGGGGTTCCAGAAGGACAGGACGAGCTCGCCCACATGGTCGTACTCGCCGGTCATGTACGCAACCCCTGCCGCATCTGTCGCTCCGGCGGCGTAGAAGATCAGCGCGAGGACGTAGACGGCTGCGACGACACCGATGACGGCAACCGCAAAGAGAAGCACTAGCCGTACGGTGCGCTTGCGCGCGAGAACCTGCTCCTCGAAGAAGTCCATGGCTCAGAACTGAACTTCGACGGGCGCGCGCTCCCCTTCGACCTCGACCTCGAAAAACTCGGCGCGCTTGAACCCGAACATGCTGGCAACCAGGTTCGACGGCACCATCTCGCACTTGTTGTTGTAGCGCATGACGCCATCGTTGTAGGACTGTCGCGCGAACGCGATCTTGTTCTCGGTCGTCGAGAGCTCTTCGGAGAGCTGCATCATGTTCTGGTTCGACTTGAGGTCGGGGTATGCCTCCGAAAGCGCGAAGAAACGGCCGAGCACACCACTGAGCCCTGCTTCGGCACTTGCAAGGCCCTGCATCGCCTGCGCATCTCCAGGATCAGCAGCCGCCCGTGTGCGTGCCCCCTCGGCAGAGTTTCGGGCCGCGATCACAGCTTCGAGCGTCTCCCGTTCGTGCGCCAGGAACCCTTTGGCGGTTTCGACCAGATTGGGAATCAAATCGTGACGCCGCTTGAGTTGCACGTCGATTTGGGCGAACGCATTCTTGAAGCGGTTTCGAAGATTGACGAGGCCGTTGTACATGCCCGCAAACCAGGCGATTAGCACTACAGCAAGCACCAGCAGACCCAACAACCACCCCATGGCAACCTCCTGCCTTCGAAAGGCACTTTCAGTGTAGGTGCGGACCCCTATAAACTCAAATGCGGATGGAACCGGAAAAAACGGTCTTGATCACGGGCGCCAGCACGGGCATCGGCCTCGCGGTCGCCCGCGCCCTGACCCGAACGAAGTACAGGGTGTTTCTCACCGCGCGGCAAGGCTCACTCCCGCGCTTCGATGCCCACGCGATTGGCGAGTCGAAGCAGGTTCGAATTCGCGCCCTCGATGTCACGAAGCCGGAGGAGCGCGAAGCCGTCATCGCGGAGGCCGAGCGGGACTGGGGAGGCATCGACGTCCTCATCAACAACGCCGGCATCTCCTATCGCGCCGTGGTGGAGCACGTCGAAGAGCATGAGCGTCTCGCGCAGATGGACGTGAACTTCCGCTCGCCGATGGAGCTCATCCGACTCGTGCTGCCCGGGATGCGCGAGAAGCGAGCGGGCCGCATCATCACGGTCAGCTCGGTCGGCGGCATGATGGCGATGCCCACGATGGCTGCATACAGTGCATCGAAGTTCGCGCTCGAAGGAGCGCACGAGGCGCTTTGGTACGAGGTTCGACCCTGGGGGATTCGCGTGAGCTTGGTGCAGCCTGGTCTCGTCGATTCCGACGGTTTCCAGAAGGTCCGGTATACGCCCAAGAGCGAGCGAGCGGAGCTCGAGCTCGCCGAGCCGTATCACCAGCACTACGTGAACATGGCGCCCTTCATCGGAACGCTGATGAAGGCGTCCCGGGCCACGCCAGAGTCGGTTGCTAACGTCGTCCTAAAGACGGTACGCCGAAAGCGCCCACCGTTGCGCGTGCCGGCTACGCTCGACGCGTTGGCCTTTTCCTTGCTTCGCCGGATCCTGCCTCGCAGCACGTACCATTGGCTTCTGTACAGGATGCTCCCGCGCATCGATACCTGGGGCCCATCGTCAAAGAGCGTATCGTCGCTCTCCCCCCCGCCTGAGGAGGCGGACTGATCACCGCGAACGGCGCGCGAGGTACTTCTGCTTGGCAGCCCGCCCCTTGCGCTCGAGCACTGGGATGAGTGAGCGGCGTAACCCCGGAAACAAGTATCCCATCGTTGCGAGCTTCCCGCTGAAGGCCGGCTTCGTACGTTCCCTCGCTCCATCGGCCGCGGAGGCGAGCACCAGGTCTGCAATCTCGTCGGCCGTGCTCATCGGTTGTGAGAACACGAGGTCGGGCACCTCATCGATGACGCTTTCGTCCAGGATGAAGCCAGTCTCGACCGGACCGGGAGAGACGACGGCAACCCGGACGTTCGTCTGGCGAAGCTCTTCCGCGAGCGCGAAAGAGAAGACACGCAGGGCAAACTTCGTCGCCGAATAAGTCGCCTCGTCCTCGAGGGGGAAACGCCCTGCGAGCGACGCCACATTCACGATCGTCCCCGAATTCTGCGATCTCATGATCGGGAGCACGAGCTTGGTGAGCATCATCGGACCGCGAAGATTCACATCGAGGATCTGAAGCATGACGTCGATGGACAGCTCCTCGAGCGGCCCGCGTGAATTGAAGCCCGCATTGTTGACGAGGATATCGAGGCTGCCGAAGCGCCGCGTGGCTTCGGCGACCAGTCGCTCGCACGCGGCCCGATCCGAGACATCGGTCGGCACTGCATGCGCCACGTCGTGGCCGAGCTCACCCGTCAATCGCTCTAGGGCGTCCGCGCTGCGCGCCGCCAACACGACCTGCGCTCCCGCCGCCACGAATTTGCGAGCACAGGATTCGCCGATGCCGCTGCTCGCCCCAGTTATTACCGCCGTCTTGCCATCAAACTCATTCATGCGGGTGCCTTTCTCGCTTCGAGCATCAGTTGCGCCAACTTCGTGAAGGCCTGCTCGACGTTGTCTCCGGACTTCGCGCTCGCTTGAAGCAAGTACCAGTTGAGCTTGCTCGCCGCGTCCACTTGGGACTTGGTCAGAGCGAAGTCTCGGGTCAAGTCGACCTTGTTCACGACGAGGATGGACGGACGCGCTCCGATGAAACCGCGTCCTTTGATCTGTGCCTCCAACAAATGGTCGAGCGTTCGCGGTTTGGTTGCGTCCACGACGAACAGCAGGCCCGAAGCGCCGGAGATGAACGAGCGGGTGAACTGCCCCCGGCCTTCGCTTCCCCCCGGGTCCCAAAGCATCATCTCGAGCGACACATCGCCTAGCTCCAACGCGCCTTTGAAGATCGTCATGGCGATCAACGACTCGTGGTCTTGGTCGAACCGGTGCTCGACGAATCGCCTGACCAGGCTCGTCTTTCCTACCCCGGGAGCGCCTAAGAGGCAGACCTTCCGCCTAAGCCGCATGAGCCCGTACTACAGCCGAGTCTCGTATCATGCAAAGCTCGAAGCCGCGCCAGCTCACTCAGGGTTCGCCGGCGCCGTCATCGCTCTGCGGCGCCGCTCGCGCACGGCGGCGCCGCTCTTCCATGAAACCCCTCCTTTCGAGCTGAGCCTGTGCAACGCGTTTCACAGCCTCTTCTATGCGTTCACTCAGCATCTCGTTGGCTTGATTGAGTCGGTCGACGAATGGCTGTTCGAGCGGATGCTGCCCCAGCACGAGGTCGTACGGCGCATCGAACACTTCGATGACCTCAGGCTCGAGGCCGAGATCATCGACGCTGGTTTCATCGTTGGTCTCGTCGTCTTGCGTCCGTAGGGGGGGCTCCACCTCTTTGATCGCCGCTCCAATGTCACCGTCTCCAAGCCACCATGTAGAACGCTTTAAGGGTCTGGCTCGTCGGACTGTCGCCCCCGCAGCCGGTCAGTGCCCGCGTGGCCACGACGAGCCTGGGGATTGTCCTTTTCGGCCTACGCATCGACTCTTGTTCCCCTTTAGCGGTCTTTTCGCGATTTCTTCGTGTCCATGTCGCGCTCGTGCCCTTTTGCCTTAAAGTCCGCTCGATGGCCGAGCAAAAACAAAAGCTGGAGTTCGGCGGGGTTCCTGGAAACCTCGCGATGATCATCGGGCTCCCGCTGTTCACGGCGTATCTCTTCTTCGCGGTGCGCTT
>CAXMRM010000168.1:0-16053 GCA_964196015.1 uncultured Myxococcota bacterium | reverse complement strand
CGGGAGATCGCGCAGCGAACGCTCCACGGGTCCTACCTGGAGAGCTCGATAGTGCCCCTCGAGCCCAAGGGACCCGGGGTGAGGGCGGTGGTTTCGGTCATCGTGCTCTCGTATCCCGGCCGCGACATGCGCGGGATGTTGCGAGGTGCGGCGACGGCGTCCGGCCGCTACAGCGCCGAAACGGCAGAGCAAGCAGTTCAAGGCGCCTTCGTGGGCGCACTCCGCCGCCTTCCCACGGTGCTCGGAGCAGCCAGGGGAAAAGGAAGCCTTTGACCGGCGAAGAACGATGGGCGTAGGAAGTGAGAGACGCGATGGGCGATAAGAAACAACGACAGATGCGAAACTACCTGATCGATCGGCGTTTCCAGCTGAAGTACACGGGCATGGTGCTGCTCGTCACGGTGTCGGTGGCGAGCGGGCTGGGGTACGTGGCGTACGGTTTCTCTCGAGGCCAGACGGAGTTGCTGACGGCGCACATGATGGAGCTGCCCAGTTCCGATGCAGATGCGGCGAGCTATCTCGAGCAGGCTGCACAACAAGAGGACCGCAAGATTCGCAACGCCATCGTCGCTGGAGTGCTCCTGCTGACACTCGCGATGGGCTTTACGGGCATCATCGTGACCCATCGAGTGGTTGGGCCCGCGTACCGAATGAAGCGGCTCTTCGAGCATGTGGGCCAGGGCAAAATCGAGGTCACGACCGGCATTCGAAAAGGCGACGAGCTGCAGGAGCTGTTTCACTCGTTTGCGGAGATGGTGGAGTCGCTGCGCGATCAGCGCTCAGAGGAGATCGAGCAGCTCGAGGACACGCTGATCAAGATGGAAGCGGCGGGCGTCCAGTCGGCGCACATCACGGAGTTGCGGGCGGTGCTGGAACGGATCCGGAAGACCGTAGACTAAGAACCGGGGCCGCGAACGTGAACGTGTGTGCGACCGTGTCACCGGAACGGAAACGACACGTTCTCGTAGTATTCGACGCGCGGCTCCCCTCCGGGTCCGTCGAACACCACGGCAGCTGCATCGATCCGCGCATGCACGCGTCCGAGCTTTTCCCTGCGCAACCACATTGCCGTCGCCCGCCTCACGCGCGCAAGCTTCTTCCCAGAGATGGTCTCCGCGGGAAACACCGGGCGCGCGCGCGATCGGGATCGCACCTCGCACACCACCACGAGCGAACCGCGCCGCGCGATGACGTCGAGCTCCAGTCGACCGACCTGTACGTTGCGTCCGCAGATCTGAAATCCGCGTTCCTCTAACAAGGACGCAACCAGGTCTTCGGCTCGGCGGGCGAGCGCGGTCCTATTGCGGGACTTCGAGGAGCGGGTCGCGGATGCAGTAGCTTCCGACGATGCCAGGGCCGCCCGTCTCGAGGACCTCTTCGCAGATGAAGCCACCTGGGCAGCCGCACGTTGGCAGCCCGCCCCCTCCAGGCGCGTCGCATCGGCAGGAGCAGTAGACGCTGCGCTCGACCTCGCTCGCTGGGACGCAGGTCGCTTCGCCTCTGGGGCAGTCGTCTTCCTGGATGTTGTTCGGGTCACCCATGAGTCCTCGGGCGAGACAGACGCGCGTTGCGCACTGGACCGAGCTCGTCTCGAGATAGGTCTCCGAGGCGAGGAACCCGCCTAGCGGCACCGCTTCCGGTGCGCATGGATCGCCCACAGCGCTGCTCGCGCAACCCGTTCCGGCCAGCCAGAGCACCGAAATCGCCACAAACCCCATCAATTCAAGCAGTTTTCTATGCATCGTGCTCCCCCAAGAACCCCCCGGTCATCCACAGCATAACGGCAATAAGCGATCGGACCCAAACTTCCCTAGCCGTCGGGGGTCAGAAAGGGGAGACGCGGGCCACGCCTGTGCCTCAGCACGAATTTGTCAGGTCCATGAGCGAGTCTCCAGTCTCAATTGCAGTCAGCCCGTCAAAAGCTCAATGGCGCTATACCTTGACGACCCCTTCCGCTGCTTTCTATGATGGTACGCGAGCGAACCGGAAGGGGTCGGTTTCGTTCGAAATTTGGGAGTCAGGGGGGAACTTGGCAAACCAGGCTTCCGCACGAAGGAGCGCTTTATGAAGTCGATCCGCTTTTTAGCGGCGCCTGTGTTGATCTGCGGACTGGCCATGTCCATGTCAGCCAGCGCGCAGGACATGAGCTTCGGTCTCGAAGAGACAGGGCAGAGCCGCGCACCTGTGAAGCTTGGCAAACCGTCGAAGCGGCTTGCCGAAGCGCTCAGTGCATTCGAGAGCAAGAAGTACGAAGACGCCGCGATGGGCTTAGAGCGCGTCTCAGCGGGCAAGTCGAAAGACGGCCGCGGCAATCGTCAGCACGCGCAGTTCCTCCTGGGCCAGTCGCTCTACAAGATGCGCTACTACCAGTCAGCGCTCATGGTGTTTGACGAGATCAGCGCGCAAGGGCCGGGACATTTCCACTTTGGCGAGACGCTCGAGTGGCTCGGTATGTTGGCGTCGAAGCTTCCGGAGTCATCCGGCATCATCGAGAAAGTCGGCCGGTACGGCATCGGTGCGCTCGAGGAGTTCAAGGAGAAGGATCCAGGGCTCTACGGTCAGCTTCTCTACTTGATGGGGCGCCACCTCTACTCACAAGGGTCGTTCCGCCAGGCCATCGATGTCTTCCAAGAGGTCGACCCGAAGTCCGGGCAGTACACCTACGCGAAGTTCTTCGAAGGCATTTCGTTTATCCGCATGCGTCAGGCCCGCCCCGCCATCGCATCGTTCCGTTCGATTCTAGAGGCCATCGATGCAGGTGATGTCGAGGGCGTCGACGAGGATCGCATGCGCAACCTCGCGTGGATTTCCCTCGCCCGCGTCTACTACACCGCGGCGAATCAGGGGAAGGGCGGCCAAATCGACGGCACGCTGCTCGGCCAGTCGGTCGAGTCGTGGACGAAGGTCGAGCAATCCAGTGAGTACTGGCTCGATTCGCTTTTCGAGTCGTCGTGGGCGTTCTTCCTCGCGGACGAGTACTCCCGCGCGCTCGGCAACGTGCACACCTTGTACTCGCCTTACTTCGAGGATTCGTTCTATCCCGAGGCGCTCGTGCTGAAGGCGGTGACGTTCTTCGTGAACTGTCAGGTCGACAATGCCGAAGCGACGGTGGCGCATTTCCATGACCGCTACGATCCGGTCAAGGAGGAGCTCGACGCGGAGCTCGCAAAGCATCAGGACAACGCCGATTTCTTCGAGTTCTTGAAGAAAGTGCGGGCCGATCAGGCCGATCTCTCGGCTCGCGTCCGTCCGATCGTGACGACCGCCTTGAGCGATCGCACGGTGCTTCAGCATCTCGAGTACGTGGCGATCCTCGACGGAGAAGAGGCGCGCCTCGGAAAGTCGAACGAGAAGTTTCAGGGCTCGCCCGTTGGCGAGAAGATTCTCGAAGACGTTTCGCTAGCGAGAGCGTTTGCGGTCGACAAGGCCGGAGACCTTGCGCGCGGCCGCTACAAGCGACTGATTCGCGAGCTTCGGGATCTCAGCAACCAGGTCGACACGGTGGAGCTCGAGATCGCGACCTTCCGTCGCGGTCAGATCGATCAGGAGCTCCAACAGCAAATGTCGCTCGCCAAGCAATCCAAGGGCGGCGACGTCAAAGTGGACGATGAACATCAGCTCTGGCCGTTCAATGGGGAGTGGTGGCGAGACGAGCTCGGGTTCTATCGACAACAGGTGACTAACCTATGCACGCGCTAACGAAGTCGAAGCACGCTGCGAGCCTCCTTTGTGGGTTGCTCGTGTTGATGATGGGGGGCGAGGCCACTGCGGAGCAAGCTCCGATGAGCACCGCGCCGATCTGCATCCCGGAGAGCACGGAGCGAGCGATCGCGGCGTGTCCGGCCGGAGCGCGGAAGGCAGCCGCCAAAGAGGGTGGCAATGCGCCCGTCTCGCGCATGAAAGCATCGGCGCCGAAGAAGAGCCGGAAGCAAGGTCCGACCGGCCCTTCGCTCCAGATCGACCTGAGCACGCGGCTCGGGCGGGAGCAAACGCGCGCGAGGGCCGAGAACCTGCTCGAGCGGGAGATCGTCATCCTTCAGCGGCTCGTCAAGAACAGCGCCGACGACGACCCACGTCGGCCCGAGGTACTGTTGCGCCTCGCCGAGACGCAGTTCGAGATGCAGATCGCGAAGAACGCCAAGGTTCGCTCGTTCGACGACCCGATCTACGAGGCGTGCACTCGGGACCAGGACAAACTGCGGTGCAAGCAGGCTCGTGGCGGCCAGAAGGCGGCCAAAGCCGAGCTGGACAAGATCCGCGAGGACAGCATTCGGACGTACGCGACGCTGGTTCGCGACCATCCGAACTTCAAGCGGATGGACGAGGTCTTGTTCTCGCTGGCGTTCGCGCTCCAGGAGCTCGACCAGTTCGACAAGGCGCGCTCGGTGTACCGACGGCTAATCAAGGACTATCCGAAGAGCCGCTTCGTGCCGAACGCCTATCTGTCGTTCGCGGAGTTCTACTTCAACGAGAGCGACATGGAGACCGCGGGGAAATTCTACCATAAGGTGATCGAGTTCCCGCCGAAGCAAAACTCCGTATACGGCTACGCGCTCTACAAGATTGCTTGGGTCGAATACAACCGCGAGCGTTATCGGCAGTCGCTGCAGGCCTTCGTCGACATCCTCGAGTTCGCCCGTAAGAACAAGTACGCCAACGACGCACAGAACCTCGCGCGTCAGGCTCGCAAGGAGCTCGTGCTGCCGTACTCGCACTACGGCTCGCCCGGGAAGGCGCTCGATTTCTTCCGGCGGTACGCGAAGGACGATGCCGAGGCTCACGAGATGCTCGAGAACCTCGCCGAACTCTACTACGACACTGGCCAGTGGCCTCAGGCCATCATGGTCTACCACAAGCTCATGGCCGACGGGCCCCGCAGCGACTCGCTCTGCGGGTGGCAGACCAAGGTCACCAGTGCGGTGATTTCGTCGCAGCCCAAAAGGGATCAAATCGTCGAACTGAAGCGCCTCGTCGACGTCTATCGAACCTACAAGCGGGGCGGCAAGCCTGCGGCCAAGGTCGCAGAGTGCAAGGAGGAGACGGCGACCACGATGCTCTGGCTCGGAACCTCGTGGCACCGCGAGGCGGTCGGCACCGACGCGTCTCCCGGCACCAGGAACAAGAAAACCATGTCGCAGGCCGCGGTGCTCTACAGGACGCTGCTCAAAGAGTTCCCCGACATGGAGCAGATGCAATTCAAAAACATCGACAAGCGCGACTGGCCGACCGAATACAAGATTTCGTACTTCTACGCCGAGCTGCTGTGGAAGATGGAGGAGTGGGGCCAGTGCGGGCCAGCATTCGACCATGTCGTCGAGCTGAACTCGCAGGGCGAGTACACGAGCGATGCTGCGTACGCAGCGGTGCTTTGCTACAACAACCTCTACCAGCAGCAGTACGTGCCGCGTGAGACGAAGACGAAATTCGTCAGCAAGAGCGACCGGACGGCGCTGAAAAACGCCAAGGCCACGCCGAAAAACAAGTTCGCGCCGAAGAAGCTTACTCCGCTTCAGGAGGGCATGCTGGAGGCGTTCAATCGCTACGTGTGTTACGTCGACAAGGCGGACGACCTGGCGACCATCAAGTATCGCCGCGGCCGCATCTACTACGAGGCCAATCGCTTCGAAGAGGCCGCGGTGCTGTTCCGCGACATCGCGTTCAATCATAAGGACAGCGAGCTCGCCGAGTACGCTGCCAACCTCTATCTCGATTGTCTCAACGTGCTCGGCACGCAGCTCGCGGAGCCGCGCATCGCTTGCCTTCAGGAGCTGAGCGCTTCGATCGATCCGATGTCGGCGTCGTACTGTGGCACCGACCAACTGTCCGAAGAGCACCCGGACCTGTGCGGGACGCTCAGCACCCTGCAGTGCCAGGTCCGCCGTAAAGAGGCCGAGACCTACCAGAAGACCCAGCAGTTCAAGAAGGCTGCTGCGACGTACGTCCGCATCTTCCGGCGCCACGAGGAGTGTGGCGACATGGACGAAATGCTCTACAACGCCGCCATCAATTTCGAGGCAGCGCATTTGCTCGGCCGCGCGATTCAGGTGCGCACCGTGCTGATCGAGCGCTTCCCGGAGAGCGAGCTCTCCAAGAAGGCGGTCTACCTGATCGGCCAGCCCTTCCCGGCGCTCGCGTACTACGAGCAAGCGGCCAAGTACTATGAGCAGTTCGCCCGGAAGTTCCCCGGCGAGGACGGCACACGGTGCAGCGCTGAGGACAAACGAAACGACGTCTGTCCAAACGCCATCGAAGGCCTAGAGCAGGCGACGTTCTTCCGCATCGGTCTCGGGGACGACAAAGCCGCCATGGACGACGCGGACCTGTTTGCGCGCAACTACAAGCGAAAGCTTTCGCGTCAGACCTCGCAGGTCATGTTCTCGATCGGCTCGATCTACGAGCGGCAGAAGCGCTGGTTCGAGGTCATCTCGCACTATCGCGACTACCTGAAGAAATACGGCAAGGTCGGCATGCCTCATCAGTTGATCCAGGCGAACACGGCCATCGGGCGGGCGTTCTGGGAGCTCAACAAAAAGAGCGAAGCTAAGAAGTACTTCCAGGCCGCCGTGAACGGTTGGACGACGGGCGCGCCGAAACGAATCCGCGCGCTCAAGAGCACGTCGAAGGACAACAAGGTTCTGTACACGCGTCAGGCGCTCGACAGCGCCGCAGAGTCCCGGTTCTACCTGTCCGAGTACAAGTTCGCCGATTTCCAAAAGGTCGCGTTCCCGCAGTATCGCGGGGGCAAGAGCATGGCTCGCGTGAAGAAGTGGTCGGACACGGAGTTCAAGAAGTGGGTGGGACGCAAGCAGGGCGTGCTTCGGGAGGCCCAGGCCGACTACGCGAAGGTCGCTAAGATGACCGTCGACCTCGGCGGCATTCAGATGAAGTCGGCGCCTTGGCAGATCGCGGCGGCTTCACGAACCGGCGAGATGTACCGAAGCTTCGTGGACGAGTTCCGTGACGCCCCGGTGCCGCGGGAAATCGAAAAGGATCCGGGCTTGTTCGACATCTACGTGGGTGCCTTGGACGACGTGTCCGAGCCGCTGCAGCGGCAAGCGATCGACAAGTTCGAGTTCTGCCTGAAGACCGCGACGCAAGTCCGCTGGTTCAACAAGTGGTCGCGCTCGTGTGAGCAGGAGCTCAACGGGCTCAATCCGACGAAGTACCCCGTCGCAGCTGCGCTACGAGGGGAGCCCAACTACGTCAAGGCCACGGTCGGCGACCCCGGCGCGGTGGATCTGGGCGCGATCAATCAGCAGCGGCTGAATACGAAAGATGCGGTTGCCAACAGGGAGGAACCGTGATGCGAACACACAAGATAGCGTTCACTGCCATCATGTTCGTCGCGGGTTGCGGCGGAGAGAGCGCGAGATCGAACAAAGGAACCACCCCTGCCGCGGACGTTGCGCGCACGGCAGGGGGCGAAGCGATTACCACTGCCGACGGCAACGCCGTCAGCAAGAAGGCACACGGCAAATGGGAGTCGGCCCTGGACGAGTTCGAGAGCAACGAACAGAGTGGCTGGACGGCGGGCAAGTGTAGCTCATCAGAGAAGTCCTTCGAGCGTGCCGCCGATGCGCAGGGCGGAAGCTTCGCCGAGGCGCATTACATGGCGGGGCTCGCGCTCACGCGCTGCGGCGATGCCGGCGCTTACAAGCACTACGAGGAGGCCCTCAAGGTCGATTCGAAGTTCTGTAAGGCACGGGTGGCCCTCGGGCTCCGTGATCTGCAGAGTGGCCGCACGGCCCAGGCAAAGTCCACGTTCGAGCGATCGATCAAGGACGATCCCCAGTGCACGTCGGGATATACCAACCTCGCCATCGTGCAGCGGGCACAGGGGCAAAGCGAAGACGCGCTCAAGAACCTTCGCCGTGCGCTGGCCATCGAGTCCGACTATTTGGCGGCCTTCAACCAGATGGCGCTCCTTCACTACGACCGCGGGCGCCGGGGCAATGCCGCTAAGCTCGATCTCGCCGAGGTCGTGTGCCGCCAGGCGCAGATGCTCGATGCGGACTACGCGCCCATCTACAACACCTGGGGCCTGATCAAGGTCTACAAGGGTGACGTGATCTCGGCGCTTCGATTCTTCCAGAGCGCGATCACGCTCGATGCGGACCTCTTCGAAGCGCAGATGAACTTCGGCGAGGTCACGATCTCGTTCCGTGGCTACGAGGATGGCCGTAAGGCGTTCGCTCGCGCGGTTGAGCTGGACCCGAGCAATTATGATGCGGTCATCGGGCTCGGCACCGCGCTCCGGGGCCTCGAACGTTTCCCTGAGGCGGAGGCGCAGTACCAGCGGGCCAAGCAACTCGACGCCAAGCGTCCCGAAGCGTACTTCAACCTCGGGGTGCTCCATCAGGACTACATGTCGGGTTCGGTCGCTGATCTGAAGAAGGCCAAGAGCTACTTCACCGAGTTCCTAAAGCGAGCTGGCAAGCAAACCGAATTCCGCGCGAGCGTCCAAGACGTAAACAATCGCTGTGCTCAGAAGTCGGGCAAGAATCGCGGCGCGCCCAAGTGTCGGCCCGGGCGTATGCAGAACATCGACATTTCGGTCGAGGCCATGCAGGTCCAGGGTTAAGGACGAATCATGAAAAAAATATTTTCGAAGTTCATCTCGCAAGTCCTTGTTTTCACTGTGTTAATATCAGTGTCTGCGAGCTCGGAGACCCCAGTGCAAGCGCAGGATACGCCGGCGTCGGAAACGACCTACGACTTCGAAGATGACCTCGTCAGCGGCGATTTGGTGCGGCCCGATGGTGAGCAATTGATCGTGCGTCGCCGTGGGCGCCGAGCATCCCTGATTCAGCTTCGAGAGCATTTTATTCCCGAGATGTTGAAATCTGTGGAAGATTTGTAGTGGGGGATTCGGGTGAGTGAGTCGAGACACAATACGTCAGTCGCGTTCTCTGTCTACGACGGGGACACGTTGCTCAGCACTGAAACGCTGAGCCAAGAGATCATCAAAATCGGTCGTCTGCAGACGAGCGATGTTCGCCTCGATGACGACAAGGTCAGCCGCATGCATGCCGTGATCGAGGTGACTGGACCGGGCGAGGTGTTCATCATCGACCTCGGTTCCGCGTCAGGCACGCTCGGCAATGGCGAGAAGATCAACAAGCGGAAGCTCCAAACGGGAGACGAGGTGCAACTCGGCAACAAGCGGCTGCACGTCGACATCATCACCGGCACCATGGCGGTTGCCTCGAGACCGCCTGTCGCGATGGCTGCGGGCGTCGGGCGCGCGACCCCAGTCGTGGACGAACGTGCGATGAACGCGATGCTCGATGAAGAGTCCGAGCCGCGGGCGAAAGCAGTGCTCCAAGTCAGCGAGCAGGAAGAAGAGTCGGGGCCCAAGTTCAATCCGTTCGAGGTGGGTGCGAAGCGGATGTCGCGCACGCCTTTCGCGAAGACCACAGAGGAAGAAGGGCCCGAGTACGGCCTCGTGGCGACCACGGCACCGCTTCCGTCGCACGAGATCGAGACCGACGAGCGCGCGATCGAGGTGTCCGTCATATGGGGCGATCGAAACGTCCTCAACGTCGACTATCTGACTCCACCTCGCGACTACTATGTCGGTGAGCCCAACGGCGAAGACGTCGACTACGTCCTTGGCCACGACGCGATTGGCGTCGATCGAATGCCGCTTTGCGTCGCGCAGGGTGCAGGTGTCGCCGCGATCGTTCCCGAGGGCGCGAAGGGCGAAGCGACGATCGGCGATCAGACGCGCTCGTTCGATTTGATGCGCGGTCAGGGTGATTTCCGACCGAGCTCGACCATCGCCGGCGCGATGGAGTTCCCCGTGCCCGAAGGCGGCTCGGTTCGCATGAAGCACCGCAACTTCACGTTCATCGTCAAAGACGTGAAGGCCGGCAAGAAGGTCGCGGGCCATGCGAAGATCGACGTCCGTCCCATGATCTATGTCGCCGGTGCGGCGCTGTTCGCGAGCCTCGTGCTGACCATGTTCTACTTCCAGCCGCCGCGTCCGCGGGGGCTCTCGTCGGACTTACTGAGCACCGACTCGCGTTTGATCCAGTTCCTCATGGAGCCCGAGGAGCTTGAGGAGCCGGAGCCGGAGTGGCTCAACGGTGACGATTCGTCCGGCGGCGGCACGGGCAAGGCCCACGAGGGCGAGCAAGGTCAGATGGGCGACGAGAAGGCCGAGAAGACCAAGAACAAGTACGGCATCCAGGGGCCGGAAGACAATCCCGACCCGGTCATGGCACGCGAGCAGGCCGAGGATCAGGCGAAGAACGCGGGTGTCATCGGCACGCTGAAATCGATGATGGGTTCGTTCAATGCGCCCACGTCGCCCTACGGCGCGGACTTCGCGCTCGGCAATGACCCGAGCAGCGCGCTGGGCGCCATGACAGGGAACGACATCGGCCAGAACTTCGGCTTTGGCGGTCTCGGTCTGCGCGGCACCGGTCGCGGTGGCGGCGGTCTCGGACAAGGCACCATCGGCATGGGTAACTTCGGCACGATCGGTCGTGGTGGCGGCCGGGGTGCAGGTGAGGGCGGCTACGGTCGGGGCGTCGGCGGGTTCCGCGGGCGTTCGACGGGCGTGCCTCAGGTTCGCAGCGGCGGTGCCGAGGTTCGGGGCTCCCTCTCGAAGGAAGTCATCCGGCGCGTGGTGCGACGCCACATCAACGAGGTGAAATTCTGCTACGAGCAACAGCTCAACGCACGGCCAGATCTGCAAGGCCGAGTGACGACAAGGTTCGTCATTTCGCCCACGGGCTCGGTCCAATCCGCCATGGTTGCGAACTCGAGCTTGCGAAACGAGACGGTTGAGAGTTGCATCGTGCGTGCGGTCCGCAGGTGGACCTTCCCGGCGCCCGACGGAGGCGGCGTGGTGGTAGTCAACTCTCCGTTCCTGCTCGACGCCGCGGGCCAGTGATCTCCGGGCTGCCGCCCGAAAAGTGGGATTTCCCTCTGATATCCCCGCTTTCCATCCCCTGCTCTCACGTTCAGCGCAGATGGGCTGGTCTGAAAACTGGCCAAGAAGCGACAAACGGCGGAAAAAGAGCTGTGTTTGCTATTGTTCGCTATGAGACAAATGCTGTAGGATTGAAGTGCTTGTGAATTTTCAAGCGTAGGGGGCAAGCATGCGAACTCAGAGGTTCGGATTTGTGTTGGTGGGTCTAATCCTGATGGGCGGTAATTGTTCACGCGCCCGCGTAGACTCGATGAACGAGATGAATGCGGGGGTCGAACTCGCTCAGATGAAGCACTTCGATGAGGCCGCGGAGAGCCTCGAAAGGGCCGGCGCGCTCGATCCTACCAACCATCAGGCGTACTTCAATCTGGCCATCGTTCACGTCGAGCTGCGGTCATTCTCAGCGGCGCGCGAGGCGCTCGAACGGGCCATCATCGCGAAGCCCGACATGGCGGGCTACCACGAGAAGCTCGGCACCGTGCTCATGGAACTCGAAGACTGGAAGGGCGCTCAGACCGCGCTCACCAAAGCGCTCGAGCTCGACCCATCGCTGTTCAAGGCGCACTTCAAGCTGGGACGTTGCAGCGAGGAGCTCGAAGATTCGCAGAACGCGCTCCGGCATTACACCGACGCGATCAAGACCGGTCCCCGGTTTCTGCTCCCGTACTCGGCGCTCGGTCGCTTGTACGCGGATCTCCGTTACCCGGACCAGGCTGCCCAGGTGCTGAACGAAGCGCTCAAGGTGGCGATGCCAGGGACCGAAGAGGAGGCGAACATCCATCACCTCGTCGGCACCGTGTATCAGCAGCAACGCAAGTACGACGAGGCCATCGCAGAGTTCCAAGCGGCGCTGGGCATCGTGCCGGGCATGTCCGATGCTTTGTTTTCGCTCGGCTGGACATACGCGCTCCAGGGCAACAACGAGGAAGCGAAACGCTACCTCGACAAGTACGTAATGATGGCGGGCACAGACGCACCCGAGCATTATGTGAAGGCTGCGAGGGACCGCCTCGCAGAATTGAGAACCGAATCGCCGTAGGGGGGCTTAGGCAAGATGTCGGAAGAACAATCGGGGGATGAGGTGCGGGAGCCAACGGCGGACGAAGCCGCCGAGCTCGAAAAGCTCGACGACGCGATCGCGAAGTTCGAGCAGCAGAAGCGATGGTCGGACATGATCCGTTCCGTCCTCAAGAAGGCAGAGCTGTTGCAGTCGCCGGCGCACAAGGTGGAGCTGTTCCGTCAGGCGGGCACGCTTTACTTGGAGCGATCCAGCAATCAGGCTGAGGCGATCAAGTGCTTCGAGCAGCTGCTCGATTACGACGCGCAGGATGTCGACGCGATCGAGCGCCTCAAGCAGATGTACGAGAAGCGCCGCGACTGGGAGAAGCTCATTCGCACGATGCAGCGCGAGGTCGAGCTGCTTCCCGAAGACGACCGGCTAATTCGTTACGGCGAGATAGCCGATCTCGCTACACAACGGCTGCGCAAGCCTGACGTGTGCATCGAGCTCTGGCAGAAGGTCCTGGAGGGCGACTCGGAGAATCCGCACGCGCTCGACAATCTCGCACAACTCTACGAACGTGCCCGCGAGTGGGAGCCGCTCGCCGAGGTGTTGGAGGTGCTCGTCGCCAGTGACACCGACGTCACCTCGATGAAGCAGCAGCTTCAGAAGCTTGGCATGATTTACGCCGATAAGATCGGCGACGACGAAGGGGCCATCGGGGCCTTCCAGAAACTGCTCGAGCTCGATCCGTCGGATCGCCGGGCGCAGGAACAACTCAAGCGCCGTTACGTTTCGCTGGGCGCCTGGGACGAGCTCGAGACGTTCTACGCGGCCAACGAGAAGTGGGACGAGTTGATCCGCATCGTCGAGCGGCAGGCCGAGGCACAGGAGACCGGTCCCGACGAACGCATCCCGCTGCTGTTCAGAGCCGCTCGCCTTTGGGAAGACAAGAAGGGCAAGCCCGATCGGGCAGCCCGCGTGTACGAGAAGATCATCGGCGCCGATCCCGACAACGTGCAGGCCGCCGAGGCGCTGACGCCGATCTACGAAGAGGCGCACGATGCGCGCAAGTTGGTTTCGGTCCTCGAGGTGCGATTCGCGCATGCCGTGGACGATGAGTCGAAGGTCGAGCTTCTCCGCAAGATCGGCCTCGTGTTCGAAGAGCGCTTGAGGCAGCCAGATGTAGCGTTCGAGCGCTATCTGGAGGCGTTCTCGCTGGCCCCGACGCACGACGAGGCCCGTGTGGACGTTGAGCGATTGGCCGAGGAGATGAACGGCTGGGATCGTTTGGTGTCCGGCTTCGAGTCGGCGATCGAAGCGGTTTCCGACCCGCATCGGGCGGTTCCGATTCGCCTCAGCTACGGCCAGACTTTGGCGCAGCTCGATCGGATCGATGACGCGATCGACCAGTTCCGGCTCGTCTACGAGCTCGAGAGCGACAACCTCGGCGCGATCAATGCGCTCGGGGATCTGTATTTCCGAACGGAGCGATTCCGTGATCTGCTGGACGTCTTCGCTCGGCGAATCGATCTCGAGCAGGATCCGGAAGTCCGCCTCGAGATCGCGTATCGCCGCGCTCATATCTTCGCTGAGGCGCTGAACGACGCCGATAAGGCGATCGACGCCTTCGAGGGCATCATCAACGAGCACGGAGTGGAGCAGGCCGACGCCTGCCGCGACCTCGAGCAGCTCTACGAAACCGAGTCGCGCTGGCAGGAGCTCGCACAACTTCTCGAGCGCCGCATCGAGGTCAACCCAGAGAGCCATGAAGAGCTCGCTGCGCTCAAATTCCGACTGGGCCGCGTTTGCGAATCACAGCTGCAAGACAAGCCGCGCTCGGTAGAACTCTACCGCGAGGTGCTGTTGCTCATTGCCGAGCACGATGGCGCGAAGGCGCGGCTCGAGCAGCTGCTCGACGACGACGAGGTGGCGGCCGAGGCTTCGCGAGTCCTCGAGCCCGTCTACGAGATGAGTGAGGATTGGGGTCACTACGTCAATGCGCTGCGCGTTCAGCATCGCTTCAGCAGCGAGCCGCGACAGAAGCTTCAGCTGCTAACGCGCGTTGCCGACACGTACTTTCAGTACATCGGCGACACCGAGCGGGGCTTCGTGTCGCTGTGCGAGGCGTTCCGTGAGATGCCGTCGGACACCGCAACGTTGCAACATCTCGAGGCGCTTGCGAGCGAACACGAGCTGTTCGAGGCCGTGGCGCAGCTCACGGCTGACCTTGCCGCGAACGTGGAGGATGTTTCGTTGAGCCGGTCGCTTTGGATCAAGACCGCGCAGATTCACGAGTCGCAGCTTCAGAACATGGAGGCGGCCGTTTCGGCGTACCGCAAAGTGCTCGAAGCGGACGCCGGAGACTTCGAGGTGCTCGGCTTGCTCGATGCGCTCTACCGTGGCGCGCAGCGGTGGCAAGAGCTCGTCGGCGTCCTTCGGGCTCGCGTCGACGAGCATCCGGACCTCGACGAGAAGATCGGCGTTCTCGCCGAGATGGCTCGCATCCAGGTCGACCTCCTGGACGAGGCCGATCGGGCGATTGTGCTGCAGAACGAGATTCTCGAACTCGATCCGAGCAACCGCGGCGCGTTGAGCGCGCTCGACGAGCTACTCGCTAGGCAGGGCCTGTGGAGCGACCTCGTCGACAACGTCGAACGGCAGTTGTCGATGAGCGACGACCAGCACGAGCAGACGGAGCTCCTGCTTCGTCTAGCAGGGATTCGCGAAGAGCGTATGGGCTCCATCGCTTCGGCCATCGAGATCTACCGCGATGTCCTGGTCAACGACGCGAGCAACCCGGCCGCGCTCGGCGCCCTCGAGCGCCTTCTGGAGTCGCCGGAGCACCAGGCGGCCGTCGCCGAGATCCTCGAGCCGATCTACAAGGACGGCGGGGCATCCGCGCGGCTTGTCGACGTGTACGAGATTCAAGCGCACCATGCGACCGCCCCCGAGCGGCGCCTCGGACTGTTCAACGAGATCGCCAAGCTGCAGGAGTTCTCTTTGAGCGACCTGCACGGTGCCTTCGAGAGCTATGCACGGGCGTTCCGCGAAGACCCCGGCCATTCGAAGTCGAAAGAGGAGCTCGAGCGGCTCAGTGCCGCAGTGGGGGCGCCGGACGCGCTCGCCAGCGTATACGAGGAGGTCGTGGCGTCCTTGGACGACCCACAGCTCGCCATCGGACTGCTGCTTCGCGCCGCCGAGATCCGCGAGGAAGACCTCGGTCAGCTCGACCGTGCCGTCGAGCACTACCAGAAGGTTCTCGAGATCGACGAGGAGCATCACCATTCCGCAGACGTGTTGGAGCGCTTGTTCCAGCAGGCCGAGCGCTATGAAGACCTGGCCGGGCTCTACGGCCGCAAGGCGCGCATGATGCGGTCGCCGATGGACCAACGCGAGCAGCTCGTCAAGGCAGCCGCGATCTACGAGGACATCCTCGACAAGCCTTCCGACGCGATTGCGGTGCATCAGCAGGTGCTCGAGATCGATCCGAACGACCTGGAGTCGCTCGACCGTTTGATCGAGCTGCAGACGCAGCTCGGCAAGTGGTCGTCGTTGCTCGAGACCTACGAGCGTAAAGCCGAGGTCGTTTCCGACCCGGACGTGCGCAAGGAGCTCTTCACGGCGACGGGCCGCGTGTATGAGACGCAGCTCGACGATGCGGACAAGGCGATCGACGCATACCAGCGCGTCCTCGAGATCGAACCGGACGATCTGCCGGCGCTCGGTCACCTGGACGGGCTGTTCGAGAACACCGCGCAGTGGCGGGATCTCCTGCAGGTGCTGGAACGCCAATCTGAGCTGGCGGCCGAAGAAGACGCACGCATCGAGCTTCGCTTCCGAATCGCTGAGCTCTGGAGGCGCCACCTCGAGGACCCGACCCAGGCGATCGAGATCTACCGTGACATCTTGGCGGAGGCTTCAGGCCATCAGAAGACGCTTGACGCGCTTACCGCGATGACCCGAGACGCCGTGGAGCCCCTGGCCGCGGCCGAGGCGCTCGAGCAGGTCTATCTGGCGGCGGGCGAGTATCGAAAGCTGGCCGACGTCCGTGAGGTACAGGTCCGGTTCACCGAGGAGCCGGGCGAGCAGGTGGAGATGCTTCAGCAGCTTG